>CAYILT010000152.1:0-8595 GCA_964364055.1 uncultured Nitrospiraceae bacterium
CGCGACCTGAAGCGGCAGGAGCGCGCGGCAACGACCGCCCTGCCGTCGCCTGATGAGGTGTAGAAAATGCGTTTTTACCGCAGTGGACGCAGAGGAAGGCAATGATATGGTAGCGATTATCGCTTTGATGATTGTTTGCTTTACCGGATTCATGCTGCGGTATCGTGGCAAAAGCGAAAGAATTGCTTTATTGCTCCCATCATTAATCATGCCTGTGCTCATTCTTATAGATGAATTCGTTCTGCCTTATCGAGGAGGCGGGGCGTCCATGTGGCCAATAGCATTAGCTTTTGGAAGTTTCTATGGATTCATGGCGAGTGGCTTTGGCGTAGTATTGGCGCAATTTATCATCAAACGACGATCGAGAAAAGCACATGACGGCTGATGATTAATCCGTAATTGAAGTATCCGATTTGCCGCTCAACAAGATACATCGAGTATACAGGTAACCCGACCTATCGGTTGATTTCCTCTGCGTCCTCTGCGGTAAAAAAGATTAAATTAAAATCTTATGAATCCATACGATTCAATCATCGTCGACCTTAAGGATACGTTCGGCGAAGCCATCCTCGCAGTCCAACCCACAAAGGACGGCATCCCCACGGTCTGGGTAACGCGAGACCGTGCCCGCGACGTCCTGCGCCATCTCAAGGCCGTGGTCGAACGCCCCTACCGGATGCTCTATGACCTCACGGTCATCGACGAACGGGTACGCACGAACCGGCAGGACCAGCCGGCGTCCGACTTCACCGTCGTCTACCACCTGCTCTCCTTTGACCGGAACGATGACATCCGCATAAAGGTCCCGCTTGAAGGTGCTGACCTTTCCCTGCCATCAATAACCGGCATCTGGCCGGCTGCGAACTGGTACGAACGGGAAGCATGGGACATGTTCGGGGTAAAATTCGAAGGCCACCCTCATCTCAGCAGGATCCTGATGCCGCCGACCTGGAACGGCCACCCCCTGCGCAAGGACCATCCCGCCCGCGCCACGGAGATGGGCCCCTTCACCATGCCCGAAGACAGGATGGATTCCGAACAGCAGGCGCTCCGGTTCCGTCCCGGCGACTGGGGCATGGAGAAACGCGGGGACGGATCGGATTTCATGTTCCTGAACCTCGGGCCCCAGCATCCCGGCACCCACGGCCTGCTGCGCATCATCCTCCAGCTCGACGGCGAGGAGATCAGGGACGCCGTGCTCGATATCGGCTACCACCACCGCGGCGCGGAAAAGATGGCGGAGCGCCAGACCTGGCACACCTATATCCCCTATACCGACCGCGTCGATTACTTCGGCGGCGTGATGAACAATCTCGCCTATGTCCTCGCGGTGGAGAAGCTCGCGGGGATCGAGGTGCCTGACCGGGTGAAAGTGATCCGCGTGATGATGGCCGAGCTGTTCCGCATCCAGAGCCACCTGGTCTGGTACGGCACCTTTGCCCAGGACGTGGGCTCCTTCTCGCCCGTGTTCTACATGTTCACCGACCGCGAGCGCGTCTTCGATATCGTCGAGGCTGTCTGCGGCGGCCGCATGCATCCCGCATGGTTCCGCATCGGCGGCCTTGCGCAGGACCTTCCCCGGGGATGGGACCGGCTCATAACGGACTTTTTGAAATACCTCCCGCCGCGGCTTGCCGAGTATGACAGGATCGTGATGCAGAACGCCATTTTCAAAGGCAGGACGAAAGGCGCTGGAGCCTACACGGTCAAGGAAGCGGTCGAATGGGGCGTGACCGGGCCGGGCCTCCGCGCCTGCGGCATGGAGTGGGACTTCCGCAAGAAGCGTCCCTATTCCGGCTATGAGAACTTCGACTTCGACGTCCCCACGGCGGTGAACGGGGACTGCTATGACCGCGGGGTGGTGCGCGTCGAGGAGATCCGCCAGAGCCTTCGCATCGTCGAGCAGTGCGTCAGGAACATGCCCGAAGGGCCGTACAAGTCCGGCCATCCCCTGGCAACGCCTCCAGCCAAGGAGCGCACCATGAAGGACATCGAGACGCTCATCACCCACTTCCTCGGCGTGAGCTGGGGGCCGGTGATCCCCGCAGGCGAGGCCTTCATGGGGATCGAAGCGACCAAGGGGAACAACGGATATTACCTCATCAGCGACGGGGGCATCCACTCCTACCGCACCCGTATCCGCACGCCCTCGTTCCCTCACCTGCAGATGGTGCCGAAGATGGCGAAGGGCCTGATGATCGCAGACCTGCTGGCGATCCTGGGGAGCATTGATTTTATTTTGGCGGATCTGGACAGATAAAACCGGATTTGCCACAAAGGCACTAAGAAATGCACATGCACCCACTTCGACAGAAATTATACTTCGTGTCTTCGTGTCTTAGTGGCAGAATAAATTGAATATGCTTTCAGAAAAAGAATTACAAGAGATCACCGCCGAGCTCGCCCATGTCGAGCGCAAGGAGGCCGCGAGCATCGAGGCGCTCAAGGTCGTCCAAAAGCACCGCGGGTGGGTGTCGGACGAGAGCATCAGGGATATCGCCTCCCTGCTCGACATGACGCCGGCCGAACTGGACGCGGTCGCGACCTTTTTCAACTTCATCTACCGGAAGCCTGTCGGCAGGCACGTGATCGAGATCTGCGACAGCATGGTCTGCTGGTCCCTGGGATACGACCCGCTGCTGGAACTGCTGCGGAAAAAGCTCTGCATCGGGTTCGGGGAGACAACGCAGGACAACCGGTTCACCCTCCTGCCCGCTTCCTGTCTCGGCGCCTGCGACCGGGCGCCGGCCATGCTGGTGGATGAAGACCTCTACGGCCCGGTGACGCCGGAGATGGTTGACGGGATACTGGGGAAATACATATAAACACTATTTACCACGAAGGACACGAAGATCACGAAGAAATCATAACGAACAAACGGGTAATTTAGGACTGTAGTAAAACCTTCGTGCACTTCGTGGTCTTCGTGGTCATAAGACCTATTTCTATGGAACGACCTCTCACAAAGAACATCCGTCCCCACACGGAGCCTCTCTCCCTCTCGGAGTATGAGAAGGCCGGAGGCTACCGGTCCCTGCGCAAGGCGCTTGCCATGCCGCCCCGGGACATCGTCACGCTGGTCAAGGCCTCCAACCTTCGCGGACGCGGCGGGGCCGGCTTTCCCACGGGCATGAAGTGGGGCCTCGTGCCCCCGGTCAGCAGTGCGCCACAGCCCCGGTACTTCATCGTGAACGCCGATGAGATGGAGCCCGGCGCGTTCAAGGACCGCCTGCTCCTTGAGGGCGATCCGAACCAGATGATCGAGGGCATCATCGTGAGCGCCTATGCGGTCCAGGCGGAGAAGGCCTTCATCTTTCTGCGCAGGGAATACTTCCTTGCCGAGAAACGGCTGAACAGGGCGATCGCCGAGGCGTACGAAAAGAACTATCTCGGCGCCAACATCCTGGGCTCGGGGTTCAGCCTCGACCTCCGCATCCATTTCAGCGCGGGCCGGTACATCTGCGGCGAGGAGACGGCACTGATCAACGCCCTCGAGGGCAAGCGCGCAGTGCCCCGCGCCAAACCGCCTTTTCCTCTGGTCTGCGGCCTCTGGGGAAGACCCACGGTCGTCAATAACCCGGAGACCGTCGCGAACGTCCCGCATATCGTGAATAACGGACCTGAGTGGTTCAAATCCCTCAGCACGAGCCCCGACGGAGGGACCAAGATCTACGGCATCTCCGGCAGGGTAAAGCGGCCCGGCGCATGGGAACTGCCCATGGGCACCACCATCGAGGAACTGATCGAGGACCATGGCGGCGGCATGCGGGAGGGCTATGTCTTGCGAGGGATCCTGCCCGGCGGAGCTTCGACCGACTTCCTCACGCAGGACCATCTGGGCGTGCCGATGGATTTTGATTCCGTGGCGAGGGCGGGGAGCCGCATGGGCACCGGCACCATGACCGTTCTCGATGACAGGACCTGTCCCGTCGGTTTCGTGCACAACCTGGAGGTCTTCTTCGCGCGGGAATCCTGCGGATGGTGCACGCCGTGCCGCGAGGGTCTGCCATGGCTCGTGAAGATCCTCAATGCCATTGAGAGCGGCCAGGGAGAACAGGAGAATATCTCCATCCTGGAGCAGCAATGCAGGCTCCTGGGGCCGGGAAACACCTTCTGCGCCCTCGCCCCCGGCGCCGTCGAGCCGCTCCAGAGCGCGCTGAAGTATTTCAGAGAGGACTTCGAGCGGCATATCAGGGAAAAGAAGTGCCCGTGGAAATAGCATTTCGCCACAGAGACTCAGAGACACAGAGAAAAAATCAGAAGGTATGAAGTTAGGAGGGTAAGAAAAAGGCTGCTCTTGCCTTCTGTCGTTCTTACGCTCTTACCTTCCTCGTTTCATGATTTCTCCGTGTCTCCGTGGCTGAATTTGGACCTATCATGATAACGATCTTCATCGACAACAGGCCCCACCAGGTCAAGTCCGGCCAGAACCTTCTCCAGGCCTGTCTTTCCCTGGGCTTTGACCTGCCCTACTTCTGCTGGCACCCGGCGCTGCACGCCGTCGGCGCGTGCCGCCAGTGCGCGGTGAAACAGTTCAAAGACGAAAAGGACAGGCGGGGCAAGATCGTCATGTCCTGCATGACGCCGGTGGCCGAAGGCCTGCGCATCTCGGTGGACGACGCCGAAGCGAAAGCATTCCGGAAGGGCGTGATCGAGTGGCTCATGCTGAACCACCCCCACGACTGCCCGGTGTGTGATGAAGGCGGCGAATGTCACCTTCAGGACATGACGGTCATGACCGGCCATAACGGGCGCCGGACCAGGTTCAGGAAACGCACGCACCGGAACCAGTATCTCGGCCCCTTCATCAACCACGAGATGAACCGCTGCATCCAGTGCTATCGCTGCGTCCGGTATTACCGTGACTATGCCGGCGGCGGGGACCTGAACGTGTTCTCCGCCCATGACCACGTCTACTTCGGCAGGCATGAGGACGGCGTGCTCGAAAGCGAGTTCAGCGGAAACCTGATCGAGGTCTGCCCCACCGGGGTGTTCACCGACAAGACGCTGAAACAGCATTACGCCCGCAAGTGGGACCTCCAGACCGCGCCTTCGATCTGCGTGCACTGCGGCCTGGGATGCAACACCATCGCCGGAGAGCGATACGGCACGCTCCGCCGCATCCTGAACCGCTACCACCATGAGGTGAACGGATATTTCCTGTGCGACCGGGGCCGGTTCGGATACGAGTTCGTGAACAGTGAGAAGCGGGTCAAACAGCCGATGCTTTCACCCTCCCTCTCTCCCTCCCCTCAAGGGAGGGATGCAAATACTTCCTCTCCCCTCGCGGGAGAGGACACGAGGAGAGGGGGCGAGCCGTTGCATCATTCATCGAAAGAATCCGCCCTCGAGCATGTCGCCGATATCCTTTCCAACAGCAAAGGCGTCATCGGCATCGGCTCGCCCCGCGCGTCGCTTGAATCCAACTTTGCCCTCCGGTCCCTCGTCGGCCCGGACAACTTCTATTCAGGCATGTCGGGGCCGGACCACCGCCTGGTTTCCCTAATCATCGATATTCACCAGAAAGGCCCCGCCCGTCCGCCTTCCCTGCGCGATGTCCGCATGGCAGATGCGGTTGTTGTCCTGGGCGAGGACCTCACCAATACCGCGCCTCTCCTTGCGCTCTCCCTTCGCCTGGCCGTGCGCGGCAAAGAGTTCGACGCGGCGGCAAAGCTCAACATTCCGGAGTGGCATGATGCCGGGGTACGGAACGCGGGCCAGGGCCGGCGAAGCCCCTGCTTCATCGCCTCGCCTACGCGCACCAGGCTCGATGACATCGCGGTGAAGACCTATCATGCCGCACCCGATGATATCGCGCGGCTCGGCTTTGCCGTCGCCCATGAGCTGGACCCTTCCGCTCCGGCGGTTCCCGGACTTGCTGAAGAGACCGCTTCGCTTGCCAGGGAGATCGCGCATTCCCTTAAGGACGCCAGGCGGCCGCTCGTTATCTCCGGAACGAGCCTGTTCAATGAGCAGATCGTCCAGGCCGCTGCGAATATCGCAACCGCCCTTTGTGCGGGCGGCAAAGCTGCGGCTCTCTGTTATGCCGTTCCCGAATGCAACAGCATGGGCCTCGGCATCATGGGAGGCAGGAACCTGGACGAAGTATTCACGGTCATGGACGACGGCCTGGCCGACACCGTCGTCATTCTCGAGAACGATCTGTACCGCAGGGCCGATGCGGGGAAGATCGACGCGTTCCTGGACCGGGCAAAGCACGTCATCGTCCTTGACCATGTCTTCAACCGGACGGCATCACGCGCGGACATTATCCTTCCCGCAGGCACCTTCGCCGAGTCGGACGGTACGCTTGTTAATAATGAAGGCCGGGCACAGCGGTTCTACCAGGTATTCGTCCCTCAGGGTGACATTCAGGCTGGCTGGAAATGGATACATGCTATAATGAACGCGTCAGGAAGGACGGCAGATGATCGCGTGCAGTCCTTTGACAGCGTGATTACGGCCATGGCTGGCGCTTTGCCGGTCCTTGCTCCGGTTAAGAATATCGCGCCTCCTGCGGACTTCATGATCAACGGGTTGAAGGTCCCCCGCCAGCCGCACCGATACAGCGGGCGTACATCCATGCACGCGGACGTCTCCGTGAACGAAGACAAGCCACGCGAAGATACTGATACTCCCCTCGCCTTCTCCATGGAAGGGTCTGAGGAGCAACCGCCCTCGCCGCTCATTGCCAGCTACTGGTCGCCCGGGTGGAACTCGGTCCAGGCGCTGAATAAGTTCCAGCTGGAGATCGACGGCCAACTCAAGGGCGGCGATCCGGGTGTGAGGCTTATCGGTTCCTCCCTCCCGGTGGGGGAGAACAGAGATGGGGAGAATGTTGTGGTGAAGGCCATATCATACTTTACCAGCGTCCCCGCGCCGTCCCGATCCAACGAACACGGTGTGCCGCCTGTTTACCATATCTTCGGGTCCGAAGAATTGAGCAGTTATTCGCCGGGGATCGAGGAACTGGCAAAAACAAAAAAACCATGACCGACACCATGCATCATTTATTCATTCTCTTCGGCATCCTTTTCTCCGTCCTGACGGTCGGCGGTCTGCTGATCTGGCTCGAGCGCCGCCTTCTGGCGTTGTGGCAGTACCGCTACGGGCCGAACCGCGTCGGACCCTTCGGCCTTCTCCAGGTTGCCGCGGACATGATCAAGGTCTTCGCGAAGGAGGACTGGATACCGCCCTTTGCCGACAAGGCCGTGTTCATCATCGCGCCAGCGGTCATCGTGATCGTTGTGGTCACGTCCTTCGCCGTCATCCCCTGGGCCCCCGGCATCGAAGTCGTGGACCTGAACATCGGCGTCCTTTTCTTTCTCGCCATGTCGTCCCTCGGCGTGTACAGCGTTGCCCTGGCCGGCTGGGCGTCGGACAGTAAATATTCGCTCCTCGGCGGCCTGCGGGCATCGGCCCAGATGCTGAGCTACGAAGTGTTCATGGGTCTGTCGCTCATGGGTGTGGTCATGCTCGCGGGCTCGTTCAACCTGCGCGAGATCGTCGAAGCGCAGCAGGACCTGTGGTTCGTGGTGCCGCAGTTCATCGGCTTCGTGGTCTTCTTCATCGCCGGCATCGCCGAGACGCATCGTCTCCCCTTCGACCTTCCCGAGGCCGAGAGCGAGCTCGTTGCCGGTTATCATTCGGAATACTCGGGCCTGAAGTTCGGCATGTTCTTCGTGGGCGAGTACCTGGGCATTGCCCTTATCTCCGCGCTCACGGTAACGCTGTTCTTCGGCGGATGGAAGGGACCGGTCCTTCCACCGGCGGTCTGGTTCGGTCTCAAGACGTTCCTGTTCATCTGCTTCTTTGTCCTGATACGGGCGTCCCTTCCCCGGCCGCGGTATGACCAGCTGATGTCGTTCGGATGGAAGGTTATGCTGCCGCTGTCGCTGGCGAATCTGGTCGTGACGGGGGCAGTTATACTCATACAAAGATAGCCACAGAGGAAAGATCTGAAGGTATGAAGTTAGGAAGGTAAGAAAAAGGCTCCTCTTGCCTTCCTCGTTACACGATTTCTCCGTGTCTCCGTGCCTCCGTGGCAGAATTTAACTATGATCAGTCTTCTCAAAACGATCTACACGGTCTTCATGACCATGTTCCGGAAGCGGGTGACGATCCAGTACCCCGAGGAGCGGCCGCATATCCCGCCCCGCTGGCGCGGCAGGATCATCCTTTCCCGGGACGCCGGCGGTCAGGAGCGCTGCGTAGCCTGCAATCTCTGCGCTGCCGCCTGCCCGGTTGGCTGCATCTCGCTCCAAGCAGCGGAGGACGAACAGGGCCGCCGGTATCCCTCGTTCTTCCGGATCAATTTTTCGCGCTGCATCTTCTGCGGATACTGCGAGGAGGCATGTCCCACGTATGCCATCCAGCTCACCACGGATTTCGAGATGGGCGAGTACGTCAGGCAGAACCTGGTGTACGAAAAAGAGGACCTGCTGATCAGCGGACCGGGAAAGTATCCCGGCTACGATTTCTACCAGGTGGCCGGACTAGCCGTCGGGGGCAAGGACAAAGGCGAGGGGCCGAACGAAGAGCCCCCGGTGGATGTGAAAAGCCTGATGCCGTAAAGCATAATTCGCCACGAAGGCA
>CAYILT010000153.1:0-8472 GCA_964364055.1 uncultured Nitrospiraceae bacterium
TGTTCATTCCCTCCTTGTGGGTGGTTTTTTGTTCTTGTTGATCATAAGATACCCCGGGAAGGGAAAAAGGTAAATCGGGATTAGTTCCTACGGTGAGGGGCAATTGTTCCTAGGAAGAAGTTCTTAGTCAGTTATAAATGAAATTCTTGCCAAAATGGTGGAATTTTTTTAGTACCGTCTTATGGTTACGAAGCCCGTATCGTCAAACGTCTTTCGGGTAACGGTAATGCAAAAAGACCGAATAACGTAACCGCTGGACGAAACGGGCGTCGTCACCATTACCGTAACCTTTTGGTTCCGGATTGTCCGGGTTAGGGAAAAGAGAGATAGCCAGGGCAATAAAAAAGCGGCCCGAAGGCCGCTTGAAGGGATATGCCGCAGATATAGTGCAGAAGCTACTCGAGGACGTGGATGATCTGGACCACGTCGTTGCGCAGCTCATCGGAGGGATGTACCTTGACGCTTTTGCCGGCGATGGTGGCGGAGAAGGAGGGCTCTTCCATATGTTTCTCATAGGCCTCGCCAAGCTTCAGGGACATGACTTGGAGCTTCTTGTTGGAGAGCCCCTTGTCCTTCGCGAGCGATTTCAGGTTGTGCTCCTTCCCGTCATGGAACCAGGCCATGCCGAACATTGCGGGCGGCTTGCCGACGAAGCAGTAAACGGCCTCGTCGGCGGGCACGAACTCGAGCGTGTCGTTCATCTTGGCGACGAATGTTTCCAGCTCCTTCTTGAACTTGTCCATGCGTTTTGCCGCGGGACTGGCCGGGTCGAGCGGGGGCAGCTCTTCTTTTTTTCCGAACAGATTGCCGAAGAATCCCATATCACACCTCCTGAAGAGAATAGCGAGGACTGCCCGGGGCGGTCTCTCGTGTTCGCGCTGTATGCCTGGGTTGTTATGGAGAGGGAATGCCGGAAGCGGCCTGACACGCGTAAAAACAATCGGGCCGGCCGCAACCTCCCCTGATCCGCGTCCCTGCCCGCTGCATGACGGAAAAAAACAAAAAAGGCCGAACACGATGCTTTGGCATCGACATCCAGCCCTCTCTCCCGGACCCCGCTGTTTGCGGATTCCCGGGCGCGTCCGTCCGCATTGATATGTGGTCTACATTACGGTTCAAAAGTAGCATAAATCCGTACCGGTGTAAACAAATATTTTCATCGCCGTCAGGAAGGCCCGCTGACCTTCTTCTTTCCGGGCCTGACGCGGGCAGCGCGCCATTCGACAGACCGCCATTCGAATGCTTGAGTCGGTACGCACAACGTGGTATGATGCCCGCCACGTCACGATAACGGAGGAACACCATGGCCATGAAGATCCTTACCTGGTTCAAACGAAAGCTCACCGGCAGGCACGATGCCATGACACGGGAGCAGGCCGAACGGATCAAGCGCCTGCCGAAGGAACAGGCGCGCAGGGAGCTCGGGGTTTTCCTGTTCGAGCTGGGCGTCCGGCACGCCACGGAGTTCGTGAAGGACGAACTGCGGCGCAGCGACTCGCCGTTCAAGGGCGTCCCGGCAGAGGCTGTCTTTCACGAGATGCTTGCCCTGACCTTCTGGATCATGGACAAGGATGTCGCCGGGGGGGAGAAGGCGCTGGCCGCCGAGCTGCATGACCATTATATCCGCTCGTACAAGACCTCCGAAGGTTCTCCGGAGAAGCGGACCAGGGCGCTCGGCGAGAAATACAAGCGTTATGAACGGGAATGGGACGACGTGACCGGCCACCAGGATGAGTTCGGCCTGTGCGTGGCGCAGAACATATTCGGACCCGAGGCCAGCGAACGGACGAGGGAGAGGACCTTCTGGATCATCCGGTACGCCCATGATATTGCAGACGATTGCTCGCCCCTTAAGAAGATGTTCCGTTCGAAGTTCAAGCCGGAGTCTTCGGCAACCGGCGGCAGGTGAATCCAGGAGCGTTATAGAACCTTGAGAATCAATAATCCCTGCAGCGGTGCTGCAGGGATTATCAATGCATAAATGCTTTCTTTGTCCCCTCGCTCTTTGCGACCTCTGCGATAAAACATCTTTCGTCCTTTCCTACAACTATCTACGCAAACTTTGACGAACGATTACGGCGCTACGCGCCGGAATACCAGCGCGGCATTGATGCCGCCGAACCCGAGGGAATTTGACAGGGCGGTATGGATGGCCCGCGTTCTCATGACGTTCGGAACGTAATCAAGGTCGCAGTCAGGGGAGACATGTTCATAATTGATCGTGGGCGGTATGACCCCTTCCTGCAGGGCAAGTGCCGTAACGGCGGCTTCAACGGCCCCTGCGGCGCCGAGCATGTGGCCGAGCATGGACTTGATGGAGCTTACGGCAAGTTTGTTCGCATGGGGACCGAAGGTGTTTTTAATGGCCAGGGTCTCGATCCGGTCATTGGAGACCGTTGCGGTTCCGTGGGCATTGAGGTAATCAATTTCCTCCGGTTGCATCCCCGCGTCGGTCAATGCCAATGCCATGGCGCGTGCCGCTCCGTCTCCGTCGGGATCGGGCCTGGTATAATGAAAGGCGTCCGAAGAAAGACCGTATCCTGCCAGCTCCGCGTATATCTTCGCTCCACGCCTCTCAGCACGCCGCAGTTCCTCAAGGACCAGCACAGCGGCGCCCTCGGAAAGCACGAACCCGTCGCGGTCCCGCTCAAAGGGCCTGCTGGCTCTTTCCGGTGCGTCATTCCGGTGAGAAAGGGCTTTTGCCTGGCAGAAGCCGGCCAGAACGAGCGGTGAAAGCGCGGCTTCGGTGCCGCCCGCGATCATCACATCGGCATCCCCCCGCTGGATGATCTTCATGGCCTCGCCGATGGCGTGGGTGCCCGTCGCGCAGGCGGTGGACACATCAAGGCAGGGGCCTTTTGCGCCAAGCTTCATCGCGATGAATCCCGATGCCATGTTCACGAGTGTCATGGGCGTGTAGTGCGGAGAGACTGCACGGTGTCCTTTCGTCAGTAAGGCGATGAGGTTCTTCTCGTTCGTCATGACCCCGCCGCGGCCGGAACCCACGAGGACGCCGGTGCGGAGGGCGGTGGACGGAGCAAGGGAAAGCCGTGAATCTTCCATCGCCATGAGCGCGGCCGCAAGTCCATAGTGTATGAATGGATCGGTCTTGCGTGCTTCCTTGGCGCTCATGAACAGGCATGCATCGAAACCTCTGACCTCGCCGGCGATGCGGGAGGGGAACGATGAGGCATCGAACTTCGTTATAGGACCGATACCCGAATGTCCGGTTTTGAGGGCCGCCCAGGTCGTCCGCAGGTCATTTCCGAGAGGCGTCACTGCCCCCGATCCGGTTATCACGACGCGTTTCTTCATCGCGTGCAGTATAAGGTTTTAGCATTGTTTTGTCAAAGCGGAGCGCGCGGCAACACCTTCGCCTGTTTGATAAATGCGTGGTTTTGTGGTATAGTTCCTTCGTTGATGGAGTTTGACCGAAAGAAGTGAAAGGGGGGTTGAGATGAAAAAGAACGAATTGACATCGATGACCGTTGCAGAGCTCAAAGCCCTGGCCAAAAAGAAAAAGATCTCCCTGCCTGCCGGTGCGAAGAAGGCGGACATCGTCATGGCCCTTGCCAAGGGCGTTCCCTCGTCGTCCAGGAGCAAAGGAACGGCAGCCGGGAAGACCGTGGAGGCCGTTCGTAAGGCGAAGACCCCTAAGACCGATGCAAAAAAGAAACCAGCCGGGAAAACAGCGGGAACGAAGAATCCTGCCGCAAAAAAGACCAGCCGACCGGTAATGACCGCAGGACAGGCCACGCTCCGCCGCCCATGGCAGACGCCGGCCGGCGTGGAAGAACCGCTCATGGCGCAGGAGCGGGTGGCCGACGCAAAGTACTATACCGGGACAGCGGAGCAAAAACCGAAGGTCCCCTTTGACACGCTTACCCATGAATATGGAAGCGAACGGATGGCACTGATGGCGCGCGATCCCTATATGGCCTTCTCGTACTGGGAACTGCCCCAGGCCAGGCTCGAAAAGGAAAAAGCGTGGTTCGGATGGGACAGTAAGCTCTGCGTCCGTGTCTATGATGTCACCGGGGTTCTGTTCGACGGGTCGAACGCCACGGCCTACCTCGACCAGGAAGTGTACGACCGCGTGGGCAGCTGGTACTTCGATTTCGGCCGGCCCATGCATTCGTTCTGCGCCGACCTGGGGCTTCTCGCGCCCAATGGCCGTTTCCTCACCATGATCCGCTCCAATGCGGTCACCATGCCGCGGGACGGCGTCTCCGACGTTCTGGACGAGGAATGGATGCTGATGGACGAGGAATTCATGAAGCTCTATGGCATTACCGGCTCCACGTCCGGAGGCTTTTCATCGCAGCAGGTACAGGAGCTCATGAGCCAGCGGCGGATGCTGAAGATCACATCGCCGGGCCTGTTCTCAAAGCAGAAAGCCAGAAAAAAGTAAGGCCGTCACCGGTCATGCAGCTCATGCGGTTCTGTGATAAAGTCCATCCCTTTGTGGATGGGCTTTTCTTTTCATAACCAGTGTTGATGATCTCGTAGAATATATAAAATAGAAATGTGTCTTTGCGAGCAGGTTCCTCGGGTTGTCATTGCGAGCCGAAAGCGAAGCAATCTCGCTGTAACCCTCGGGATAAACTCCGCAATCTCGCCGTTTATACCAATACATTAAAGAGAGATTGCCGCCCCGGCTTTAAGCATGCCGGGGCAGGCTTGCTAAAATCGCTCCTCGCAATGACAGTACTGGTGACTTTTTCGGAACACCACTGTTCACCGCAGAGGGATCGGCAGGACCGCAGCGGCGGTCATAAGAATAAGAAACCGGAGGAAGCATGGAAAAGGGTTACCTGGCACTGGTGCTGCACAGCCATCTGCCCTATGTAAGACACCCCGAGTATGACCAGTTCCTGGAAGAGGACTGGCTCTTCGAGGCCATCACGGAGACGTATATTCCGCTCATCAATGTGTTCGACGGGCTGGTGAACGACGGCGTGGACTTCCGCATTACCATGAGCCTGACGCCCACGCTCATCGCCATGCTCACGGACCCGCAGCTCCAGCACCGCTATGTCCGGCACCTCAACAAACTGGCCGAGCTTTCCGAAAAAGAGATCGAGCGTACAAAGCACCAGCCGGATTTCAACTCCCTTGCGCGCCTGTACCGGGACATCTTCCGGAACTCACGCCATGTGTTCGAAGAGAAATACGGCCGGAACCTCGTCACCGCCTTCAGAAAGTTCCAGGACCTCGGCAAGGTGGAGATCATCACCTGCGGCGCCACCCACGGCTTCCTGCCGCTCATGCAGAACAGGAATGCGGTGCGGGCGCAGATCAAGGTCGCCGTGGACCATCATACAAAACACCTCGGCAGGCCGCCCCGCGGCATCTGGCTGCCCGAGTGCGGGTACTTTGAGGGCCTGGACGAGATCTTGAAGGAAGCGGGCCTCCGCTACTTCTTCACCGATGCCCACGGGATCTTTCATGCGACGCCGCGGCCCAAGTACGGCGTGTATGCGCCCATAACCTGCAGGTCGGGCGTCGCCGCCTTCGGCAGGGACATCGAGTCGTCGAAACAGGTCTGGAGCTCCGTCGAGGGGTATCCCGGCGACTACAACTATCGCGAGTTCTACCGCGACGTGGGGTTCGATCTGGACTACGACTACATCAAGCCCTATCTTCATGACGACGGCGTGCGCGTGAACCTCGGGATCAAGTATTTCAAGATAACCGGCAAGACGGACCATAAAGAACCCTATGTCAGGCAACGGGAGCTGGAGCGGGCCGCGGACCATGCAGGCAACTTCATGTTCAACCGGGAAAAGCAGATCGAGTGGCTCGCGGGCATCGTGCGGGACCGGAAGCCCATCATCGTGGCCCCCTACGACGCGGAGCTTTACGGCCACTGGTGGTTCGAGGGGCCGGACTGGATCAACTTTCTCATGCGGAAGATCGCCTATGACCAGAAGACCATCAAGCTGACGACGCCCATGGAATACCTTGCGGAGAACCCCACCTGCCAGGTCGCCACGCCGTCCCTTTCGAGCTGGGGGTACAAGGGCTATGCCGAGGTCTGGCTGAACAGTTCGAACGACTGGATCTACCGGCATCTGCACGTGGCCGCTGAACGGATGGTGGAATTGGCGCGGCAATTCCCCGGCGGGGAGGGAGTGCTCCGGCGGGCATTGAACCAGGCCGCGCGGGAGCTCCTGCTCGCCCAGAGCTCGGACTGGTCCTTCATTATGAAGACCGGAAGCCATGTGGAATATGCGGTCAAGCGGACGCAGGACCATGTTCTCCGGTTCACCCGGTTGTACGACGACATACGGGCCGGCGCCATTGACGAGGGGTGGCTGGCGGATTGTGAATACAAGGACAATATCTTCCCCGATATCGACTACCGCGTGTATGCTTAAACCTCCCGTCCTCAAGGAACTCGAGAAGATCGTCGGCCGTACCAACCTCTTCACCGACGCCGAGGAACTGGTCGTTTATTCCTACGACGCGACCCGGGCGGAATCCCTGCCCTGGGCCGTGGCCCGCCCCGCTTCCGCACGAGAGGTTTCCGAGGTCCTTCTTCTCGCGAACCGGGAGCGATTCCCTGTTGTCCCGCGGGGTGCAGGGACGGGCATGTCCGGCGGATCGGTCCCGGCCAGCGGCGGGCTGGTCCTCTCGTTCGAGCGGATGGACCGGATCCTGGAGATCGACGAACAGAACAGGATGGCGGTCGTGGAGCCCGGCGTCATCACCGGTGACCTCCAGCGTAAGGTCGAAGCGCACGGGCTTTTCTATCCGCCCGACCCGGCGAGCCACCAGTTCTGCACGTTGGGCGGCAATGTCGCCGAATGCGCCGGCGGCCTCCGGGCGGTCAAGTACGGCGTGACCCGTGATTACATCCTCGGTCTCGAAGTTGTCCTGCCGACCGGCGAAATCATCGAGACCGGCGCCCGCACGCTGAAGAGCGTGGCCGGATACGACCTTACGCGTCTTCTCATCGGTTCCGAGGGAACGCTGGGCGTCGTGACGAAGATCATCGTGAAGCTCCTTCCGCTTCCGGAGAGCATCCAGACGCTTGCAGCGTACTTCCCCGATATCCGGAGCGCGGCGCAGGCGGTTTCGAGGATAACCGCAAGCGCCATCGTACCGCGGGCGCTGGAGCTCATCGACGGAGGCGCCCTTCGCGCCGTGGAAACCTATCTCAAGCAGGACATCTCACGTAGCGCCGGGGCAATGCTGCTTGCGGAGGTGGACGGGCCTCTTGCCGTTTCGGTTTCAGAGATCGGGACCCTTGAGCGGATCTGCCGGGAAGCCGGCGCGGTCACAGTGAAGAGGGCGGCGGACAGGGGCGAGCAGGACCAGCTGTGGAAGATACGGCGCTCCATTTCACCGGCGCTTTATACCATCAAGCCCCGGAAGATCAACGAGGACATCGTCGTCCCGCCGTCGAGGGTGCCTGATATCATCGCCGAGGTCCAGGAGATCGCGGAACGGCACGGCCTGCTTATCGTGACCTTCGGTCATGCCGGGGACGGGAATATCCATGTGAACATCCTGATCGAGGAAGAGGAACGGCCGAATGCATTGGACGCAGTGAAGGACGTATTCGCCGCGGTGCTCCGGATGCAGGGGAGCATTTCCGGCGAACACGGCATAGGCCTTTCCAAGGCGAACTACCTGCCGATGGAAGTGGGAAAACACGCGCTTGAGGCCATGAAGAAGATCAAACGGGCGCTGGACCCGAACAACATCCTGAATCCCGGGAAGATCTTTCTATGAGCGTCTTAGCCACGAATTACACGAATTTTCAGGAATACGATTCTGAATTCCCGCCACTTCTGTCAAAATAACTCCTGCCATTTTTATACGTGATTATAGGATGCCCCCTTTGATTCATGCTCCCGGTATTGCATCATCCCGCAAATCTTCTCCTTGCAATTTCAGGCTACCTGTAATATTGTTTCAAAAATGCCGATATCCCTGCCGTTATCCCTGAATGAAATAAAAGACCGCGCGCTTGCCTTCTCCCGCGAATGGGAAGGCGAGGTCGCGGAGCGGGCCGAGGCCCAGACCTTCTGGAATGAGTTTTTTAATGTCTTCGGCTTAAACCGCAGGAAGCTGGCGAGTTTTGAAGAGCCGGTGCGCCGCGCTCGGGCGCGATTCGAGGAAACCCACCCCCCTCAGTCCCCCCTTGCCAAGGGGGGAAGAGAAGGGGGGTTCATTGACCTGTTCTGGAAGGGAACGCTCATCGCCGAGCACAAATCGGCCGGCAAGGACCTCGATTCAGCTTATCGACAGGCTTTGGAATATTTTGAAGGCCTCGCGGCGCGTGATCTGCCCCGTTACGTCATTGTCTCCGATTTCGCCCGTATTCGTTTGCATGACCTCGAAACTGATACGCGCACGGAATTCCCGCTCAAAGACCTCTACAAACACATCAAACTCCTCGGTTTCATAGCTGGTTATACGACCCAAAAGATCACGGCACAGGACCCGGTAAACGTCAAGGCA
>CAYILT010000154.1:0-8274 GCA_964364055.1 uncultured Nitrospiraceae bacterium
TGCTGGGACATGTTCTTCTTTTCTTTGTCGTTCATGGGTATCCCGTCCTTCCTAAGCGGTTGCTCCTAATTACTCGGTGTCGAGTCGTAGATCCCAGCCAGAAAGTTCCCCGCATAGAGCTCCGCCATGTCATCATCCCGCAGGACAGCATCGAGCTGCCGCGTAAAGGAGATCAATCTGCCGAGCACCTCGAGCTGTGTCTCCATCTCCTCCCGGCCGATGCCCGCGAGCCGGGCAATGAGCATGTCCCCCTTGAGTCTGACCAGGAATCCCCGGTCCTTCAGGACCATTTCCATGAACCGGAGCCTCCTCGACCGCTTCGTGATGTCGGTGGCGCCGCCTGCGAACCGGAAATAGAGGTGATTGTTGCGGACCTTATCGCTGCAGTAGCAATCAAGGATGATGAAATGATAGCCGAACTTCAGGTTCAGGTTCGCATACTCCCGCGAGACCACGGCTACGCTCGCGGTGGCGCGGGGGGCGCCGTCAGCCACGATATCCGTCGCCCGCAGCATGCTCGTCAGGAAATCCTGTACCCGGAGCGGGACAGCATCGGACCGCCAGAGGCCGGGATGGGTCATGCCGTTGATTACCGCCCGCATCGGCACTGAGGTGACCTGTTCGGCACCCACGCGGTCCCGGTTGCCGGCATTCGCCACGCCGTCGCCGATGTCGATCAGCACGATCCCCGCAGGGATGGACAGGTCCAGGTGCACGGGCCGGTGTGAGCGCCGCCCTTCTTCCGCCTGATCGATCAGCCTGGCAACGGATTTCTCATGGATGAACCGCAGGATGTCATGGAGCGTGCGGCACGACTTCGGGGTGAACTCATCCCGCAGCGGGTCGACCAGGTTGAGGGGGGTGATATATCTGAGCAGATAGCGTTTTTTCCGGTACTCGGCCAGCTCTTCCATCCGCACAGCGCGACCGACAGCCTGACCGAGGATCTGCGGAACGACGCCCGGATAGACGGTCACCGCCTGTTCATCGACCTGCACGGTGACCTGCTGCCCGTGGACGAGTGTCCGGGTCATGTCCCCCGTATTGACGGCCGTCGGCAGCCTGAACTCACGGCTGAGCGATGCCATATGGCTCGTCAGTGCCCCCCTATCGGTGATGATCGCGGCGACATCGGCCATAACGCGCACGAACTGAGAGGAATCGTGACGGGCGACCAGGATTGCCCCCGGGGGAACCCGGTCCAGCTCGCTCAGGTTCCTGAGGATGAAGACCCTGCCTGCGGCCGCTCCTTGGTGCACGGACAGACCGTTCTTGCGGGCGATCGGCTCCTCCCCGATCTCCGGCGAGACCTGATCGGGTCCTCTCTGAACAAGCACTGATGGCCTGAGGGGGCGGGACTGCAGGATGAACACGTTTCCGGCTCCGTCGATCGCCCATTCGATGTCCTGCGGCCGCCGAAAGTGCTGCTCGATCTTCAATGCCAGGCCGGCGATTCCGGTGACCTGTTCCGGCGACAGGCTGGCACGCGCCCGGGCGGTCATGGGCACCGGCACGATCACGGTCCCGCCGCCGTTCATCCGCACGGTCAGCGTATCCTTCGTGCCGATCCGCCGCTCCAGTTCCACGGGAGGATCATCCCTGTTCACCCGGAATTGATCGGGGTCCGCCACACCTTCGACAATGGACGTCCCCAACCCCCACGCCGCATTGATGATAACGCCGTCCGTTGCTTCCTGAGGGTCACGGGAGTAGGCAACGCCGCTCACGGCAGCATCCACCATGACCATGCAGACGACGGCCATCTGCATGTCCGCTGGCCGGTAGCCCAGCCGCTGCTGATAGGCCACGGGACCGGGGGCGTAGAGGCTGGCCAGCACCTTCCGGTACGCCTTCTCGACGGCCGAGGTCTCGGCCGGCACGTTCAGGACCGTCTCGAACTGACCGGCAAAGGAAAAATCGCCATCCTCTTCTCCCGCACTGCTCCGGACCGCAAGGTAGCAGTCGCCGCGGCAGCGCTTCTTCAGCTTCCTGAGGCCCCGTTCGACCGCCTTGGCCAGTTCCGGCGGCATCTCCCCGTGCAGGATCAGCTCCTGCGCCTCCTCGTAATTCACGCCGGCACTGGCCTCCCCGGTCAGGCCGGCCCGCTCACGGATGCGGTTGTGGCGCAGATACGCGTCGCATGCCTGGGTCGTAATGACGAATGCGTCCGGAACCGGCGCCCCGATCCTGTTCACGAGCTCCGCCAGGTTCATCGACTTGCCGCCGACCGCACGGGCAGCATTGTCGTCGATATCCTCGACAAAGACGACCAGGTCGTTCTTCGGCGGCGACGCCCCGTCGATGGCGTGTCTGATGTTCCCGTCGATCGACCGGTAGACGGCGAGCAGGCTCCGGTACCGGCCGTCGGTAAGCTCATCAAAGCTCGTGAGAGAGCGCTCGAGGGCGGCGGACAGGTCCCTATAGGACCTCCGGACGTACTGGATGTCAAAAAGGTAGTCTCCGCCCAGGGTGTCTCCGATGTCGGTGATGATCTCGAGCGACCGGTTGTTGCTGTCCAGAACGGCGCGGAACCGGGTGAACAGTTCGTTCGGAGAGACCCGCTTCCAGGTCCGGACCCCGATGCGCGCCAGCCCCTCCCGGAGCCATGCTGCCGCGTTCTTCATGTTCGTGGTCATTTTTCCAGGGCGCGCTTGATCGACGCCTTCAGTTCCTTGATCTTCACGGGCTTGGGAAAGAAATCATGGACGTCGCGCCGGAGCGCCTCGATGGCCGCATCGAGGTTCGCAAAGGCCGTGATCATGATGACCTGCGTGGCGGGATGGCGGCTCCGCACGGTGCGCAGCACCTCCATGCCGTCGATCCCCTTCATCTTGTAATCGGTGACCACGACGTCGAACCGTTCCTCCTCCAGCCGCTTGAGCGCGGGTTCCGCGCTCAGGAACGTTTCGACCGCATACCCTTCCTGCTCCAGGGACATCTTTGCCATGTCCCCCACGATCTTCTCGTCGTCGATGACCATGATACGGTGATTACTCATTGTTCTCCTGTGCTCCTTTCCAGATCGGTAGTTCTATGGTGAATGTCGTCCCGACACCCACCTTGCTCTCGACCCTGATCTCGCCGTGATGGTTCTTAATGATGCCGTAGCTCACGGAGAGACCGAGGCCGGTGCCTCCTTCCCCCTTGGTGCTGAAAAAGGGGTCGAAGATGTGCGGCAGGAACTCGGGCTGGATCCCCCTGCCGGTGTCCTTCACGGTGACCTCGACGGAATCTCCGCCCTTCACGGCCCGCGATGCGATGAACAACCTGCCGCCCGCGGACATGGCCTGCTCGGCATTCGTGACCAGGTTCACGAGAACCTGCTGGATTTGATGCTCGTCGATGAAAAGATGCGGCAATCCTTCCTCGAGCCGGACGATGGTCTCGATGTTCTGCACGTCGATCATGTTCTGGACCAGCGTGAGGGTCTTCTGGACCACCGTGTTAATGTCGGATTCCGTCGGGTTCGCGTCCTTGGGCTTCGAGAAATCCAGGAGGTTCTTGACGATCTTGCGGATGCGCTCCGTTTCCGCATCCACCTTTCCTATGAGCTCGAGCCGTTGCCGGTCGGACAGGCGGTCGTACATTTCGTCGTAGGTCTGGGCGATCATCGAGATGTTGTTCAGCGGGTTCGTGATCTCATGGGCCACCCCTGCGGTCAGGATGCCGAGCGAGGCCAGCTTCTTGGACTGGATGATCTGCTCCTCCCGGTTCGACAGCTCTTCGGACATGGAATTGATGGCCGCGATCACCGAACCGAGCTCGTCCCGCGACCGGAAACCTTCGATGCGGTTGAAGTTCCCCGAGGAAATGGAACGGGCCAGTTTCTCGATCTCCCGCAGCGATCGGACGATCTTCTGCGAGATGAAGTGGCCCAGGAGGAGCGCCGCGATCAGGATCACCCAGAAAGACAGGATCAGGATCCGCTTCGATGCGAGGATAATGCCGTTGACCCGCTCCCGTTCCAGATGGGTGATGGACGCCGAATATTCCCGCAGGCTTTTCCCCGCGGACCGGATCAGGGACTCCAGCTGCGCGTCCTCGGGGCTGCCGGCCCGTGCTTCCCGTACGATGTCCGAATACTGGTTCAGGAGCGCCTCGAGCTTCTTGAGGTCGGTCTCGCCGATCGCCCGGATGATGTCTTCCCGGACGCCCTGGATGGTGTCCATGGCATTCCCGATCTTGTCCTGGATCGCCGGCAGCGCCTTCTTGTCCTTGTAGAGGAAGTAGTTCTTGTCCAGGATCCTCATTTCCAGGAAGGAGGCGTTCAGATCGTCGGCGATCTGCACGAACCGGAGCTTGGTCAGCACGAGGTTCAGGTTCTGGAAGGCGAAGAAGCCGATCAGGATGATGAAAGCGCCGTTGATGATGTTCGACAGAATGAGTTTTTTTTCGATCTTCATGACGACACCTGCTGCGGCACCGGACAGCGCGGCACCTCGGACAGTTCCCGCCGCACCGGGAAGTACCACCGGCCGCCATCGACCGCCATGAGCAAACCGACAACTATTAGGCCGGCGTCCAGCGTTGTGAAGAGGCTCGGTCCGAAATATCGCACCAGGCCGATCCCGAGACCGGCAAAGGCAACTCCGGTGCGGATAAAGGCAAGCCCGGTCCTGCCGCGGGCGTAAAGTGTACGATACGCAGCGGCGATCGTGCGCTGAGCTGCCAGCACGTTCCGCTCCCGCGCCAGGTGGGTCCGCTCCCGGCTTGCCGGCTGCGGCATGAGGATCGTGCAATGGCCGCCCAGCAGATCCCCCATCCGAGCCAGCATCGTTCCTTTGATCGCTCCCGTCCTCTCTGCTCCCTCGACATCGTGAAAGCGCTCCAGGAACGCGACCGTTGCCGCGGTCACTTCCACGACGGTGGTGTGGCCCGGAGGCCCCAGCCGCGATCGCCGGACTCCGAGATAGCCCCGCAGGCCGAAGGCTCCCAGCCCGATGCCTCCGGCGAATAGAGCGATAGATAGGGGCAGTGTGGTCGTTCCCCTGCCGCGCAGGAGGCCGTCGGCCAAGGCTATGCACCCCAGACCCCAGCGCAGCAGCGCCAGGTGCGTCCGCGCCAGCGCCAGATCGGTCCGATAGCAGGCGAGCCGCGTGCGCCAGAGCGCCATGGTGTTGCGCCAGAACGCGAGCCCCGTGCGTTCGGTCCCGATGAGGTGACCAGGCTTCGCGTGGAGATAATCCTGAAGGTACCACTGGATGTCCTCGGCCAGGGCCACCCAGACCTCGTACCGGTCAGCGGAGACCATCCGGTGCGCCTCTTCGAGGACAGCCGGGTTCGCGGGGTCGTTCGCGGCGATCACCACGGTGTTTCCGTCGCGAATGATCGGGAACCAGCGGCTATAAGTCAGTTTTTCATTGTCCAGGTCCGCGAGCAGCTCCGGCGCGATAGGCATCTTCTCATCATATTCCACGAAGGGGCAGCGGTAATGGTCCGCAAGCGCCTGGAGCAGCGCGAGCCTCGGCACGCCGAACTCACGGATCAGCACGGCCTCGAGGTCCACGCCCCGGGCCGCTGCAGCTTCCTCGGCCGCCTTGAGCCGTTCCCCGGAAAGGAGGCCTTTCTCGGAGAGCGCCAGAAAGCGTTTCGATGCCGTATCAGAGGTCATCATGGCTGAATACCGCCGTTGCCCACGTTCGGCTGGGCTTGCCGTAATCGGGGACCGTGATCTCCACGTCGCAGTAGCAGTAGGGAAATTCTCTTCGCATTCGCTCCGCGGGAATGTGCCAGTACAGTCCGTCGGCAATAAAGAGCGCGCCCGTGAGGACCAGAACGACGTAGAACGCCGCCCAGGCCGGCGACGACGTCCCGAACGAAACGAGCAAGCCCGCCCCGATCGCGGATATGCTCATACCCGTGCGGATGAATGCCAAGCCGGTGCGCGACCGTGCCATGGTGGTTCGTAGCCGCGCCATCACGTTCCGCCGCTCTGCTATCACCGTCCGTTCCAGCGCAAGTCCGGTCGTGGCCCAGATACCGGGCGATTGCGAGGCCGTCACGGGAAGACGACAGGACAATCCGGCAGCCACTTCCGGTCGCCGGTGCGCCGGAGGGAAAAGAGAATCCCAGATCGTCGGCTGTCCCCCGGTCCGCCGTATCGACGCGAAACCGTCCTTGCCTGCGCGACGTCCCGGAAGGTACCAGAGGAGCCCCTCCCCGATCTTTGCAATGCCCAGAAGAATGAGCGCGACATCGAACCAGGTCCAGAAGGATGTCCTGAACTGTTCGAGGCGCAGGAGCGCGATACCCAGGCCCACGAGGGCGATCCCGGTGCGCGCGAAGGCCAGGCCGGTACGCGCCCTCGCCATCCGCGTCCGGAGGCACCCCAGCAGGGTCCGTTCCTCGGCATAGTCAGTGCGGTCGCTTGCCAGGAACCGCCGCCGCATAACCGGAGAAAGGTCCTGCCATCCCGCGCGGAGCGCCCCGGCGCCGTCGACCCGCTCCGAACGGTCGAACTGCGGCGCGTCACCGTCCCACGCTGCCCTGAGGACGGACGATCCGCGCTCCCCGTTCGTCATCCGGCATTCCGGTTGCTGTGACGCGATCGACCGCGCCGGCAGATACCAGCGAATCCCGTCCGCCGCCATGAGCACGCCGGCAACGAGAAGACCTGCCTGGAGCGGTGAAAGCCACCCGAGGCCGGATATGCGGTTGAGCACCAGGGCAACCGTCATGAACGAGACCCCGGTCCGGAGAAAGGCAAGGCCGGTCCTGCCCTGGGCAAGCGTCGTCCGGTGGCAGGCGAAGAGCGAACGCCGGTCCGCAAGGAAAATGCGTACTTTGGCGAGGGGAGTCCTTCCCGCGGCCGGCGGGAACGACGGGTTCAGGTCCTGATTGTGTTCAATGATCCTTACGAGATCGGACGGAAGGGCTGCAAGGAAATCGATATTCGTCACGCCGAGGGTCCTTTTTGCGTCCGCAAGGATGCCCGGGTCCCGGGGATTCCATGCGATCACCTCGGCCCGGCCGGCACCGAGGGACAGGGGGAACCACAATGCCTGCTTGAGGCGCTCGGCATCCACACGCCGGAGGACCTGCTGAACGACGACCACGCCTTCGTCGTATTCGACGACAGGACAGCTAAAGGTCTCGGTCAGGCAGTGGAGGAGTTCGTGTTTCGGGATCCCGCGGGCCATCAGCAGTTCCCCTGCGGTCCGCGGAGAACCGTTCGCTGAGGCGATGACCGAACGCAATGCTTCGTCCGTCAGGATGTTGCGTCGTATGAGTCGTTGGTAAATCGTGTATAGCATATCATGCACCTGGCTCTCGCCATGCTCATTGAAGCATTCCGCGGCAAGCTGCGCAGAATGCGCTCGCTCCTGGATTCAAAAGAGGACGCAGCACGGAGAAGCAGAAGGCGTGTACAAAGTCCTTGCGGGATGGGGCGTAGGCGCGGTAGGGAACGGCTGTGGCGGCGTGCGCTACGCCCCCACGACGAACACCGGGCAGGTTGCCTTGCGGATCACGTTCTCTATCACATGGTCGCCGAAGAGCCGGCCCAGCCAGCCCTTTTTCTGTTTGGCGCCAAGGATGATCACATCGCACCGCTCTTCCGCCGCGACCTCAACGATCCTTTCGGCGGGGGTGCCTTCTTCCAGCCGGGTCTTGATCAACGCGCCTGCGGCTTCGGCGGCGCTCCGGGCTCCTGCAAGGGCCTTTTGCGCACCGCTGTCAAGCACGTCCTCGATGTTCTTGATGCCCGTCAGGTTGAGGTCTCCCTCGTTCTCCGGAATTACCTTGAGCACCGTGACCCAGGTTTTCTCGTCCTGCGCCATCTTGATGCCCTCGTTCACGACGTTTACGGACCCGTTCATGGCGATGAGTACCTTGCGATAACCTTTCATATCATTTCTCCTGATAAACCGTTTTCACCACGAAGGCACCAAGGCTCCGTGTCTGTTTTTTCCCCGTGTCTCCCCGTCGCTTAGAAGCGCCTACTTTTGGCTCCGTGTCCCCGTGTCGGTCCCTACTTCACCACCAGGATCGGGCAGGATGCGTGGCTGATCACCCGGTTCGTCGTGCTGCCCATCATCGCGTTGTTCACGCCCTTCCACCCGTAGGTCCCCATGGCGATAAGGTCGTTCTCGAGTTTCTGCGCAACAGCCACGATCTCATCGGACGCATGGCCCTCGCGGACCTCCGTTCTGATGCTGATGCCCAGCGCGGCGGCGATCTTTGTTGCTTCACCGAGGAGCTTTTCCGCCACGGCATGGAGGCTCTTTTTGATGGTGTCGCTCCGGTAGAACTGCATAATATACTCGTACCGCGGGG
>CAYILT010000155.1:0-8212 GCA_964364055.1 uncultured Nitrospiraceae bacterium
GCCACAGCGACGCCTCGTTTGAACAGGCCGAGGAGGGTAAACGGGCCGGCGCGACAGGCATCACGCACCTCTTCAATGCCATGCGCGGATTTCATCACCGGGAGCCCGGCCTCGCCGGGTTCGGCCTGATGGACGATGATATCTACGTCGAGGTCATCGCCGACATGGTGCACCTCCATCCCCAGAGCCTCAAGATGCTTCTCGAAATGAAGCGGCCCGAACGGATCCTGCTCATCTCCGACTCGGTGAAGGGGGCCGGCTGGGGGAAGGGGGCCATCCGGGGGCCGGGCGGGGTCCTCCAGGGGAGCGGCATCAGCCTTGCGGACTGCGTCAGGAACCTGGTCTCCCTGGGCGTCTCCCAGGAACTGGCCCTGCGGTTCGCTTCTGAGAACCCGAGAAGGTACCTGGGGATAAAGGAGATATAATCTCAGGAGTCAGGAGAAGGACAGTAAGGCGAAGTCTCCTGACTTCGGGGGCTGTCTTCTGTATCCGTAGTCCCAAACATGCACATGAAACCCATCCGCCTCATCATCTTCGACCTCGACGGGACCCTCGTGAACACCCTGGAGGACATCACCCATTCGGTCAACTTCACGCTCGGCCGCCTCGGCAGGCCGCTGCTCCACCTGGACACGGTGCGGCAGTACGTGGGCGACGGAATGGAGATGCTGCTCACCCGCGCCCTGGGCGGGCACACCGACCTCCTCGAAGAGGCGAAAGGCATCTATACGGTCCACCAGAGCGGGAACCTGGCCGTCAGCTCGCGCCTGTACCCGGGCGTCAAGGAGACGCTGGAGCACTTTCGCGCGCTTCCCATGGCCGTGGTGACCAACAAGACGCTCGAGTTCTCCGAGCCGCTCCTGGAACAGCTCGGCATCCGGCCCTATTTCGGCATGATCATCGGGGCCGACGCGGGGCTGCCGCTCAAGCCGGCGCCCGACGCGTTTCTCTCGATCATGAGACGCCTCGCGATCCCGAAGGAGCACACGGTCGTGGTGGGAGACGGCACCACGGACGTCCTGGCGGGCAAGGCCGCGGGGATCACGACGTGCTCCGTGACCTATGGCTTCCGGTCCGAGGAGGAACTTCGCCGGGCTGGACCGGACCATGTCATCCATGCCATTACCGAGCTGCAGGGCCTGTTCGCCATAGGATAACGGGTGAAACGGGCCTGTTTCAGCCTGAATTTGGTCTTTACTATTCCGGCATGATTGGTTAATATGTCGAACTGCTCAAGAAGCATGATTGCAAATAGTAAATTGTGATGATCTCGTAAAAAGTCGGAATTTGCCCTATTTCGTCTTACCGGCGAAAGCCGGTATCCAGTCTTTTCAATGAGTTCAATGTTTACTGGACCCCGGTTTTCACCGGGGAGACGACTTTTTACGAAACCATCAATTGTAAATTACGGTATTTGATTTTCACTTTACAATTTTCAATTTCCAATCTGCAATTTCCAATTTTTTCAGGTTTCAGGAGATCTCATGTCCCATCCTCACGCAACGAAAGCGCCCCACGGCCATGGTCATCCCGGGGGCGATGGCAAGGAAAAGAAATACCTCCCCCGGCTCATCGCCTGGGAGGTCACCCGGAGCTGCGTGCTGAACTGCGTCCACTGCCGGGCCGCGGCCAAGTACGGGCCGTACCCGGGCGAGCTTTCGACGGAGGACGCCTTCCGGTTCCTTGATGACGTCAAGTCCTTCAGCGATCCCATCATCATCCTGACGGGCGGCGAGCCCATGATGCGAGCCGACATCTACGATATCGCCCAGTACGGCACCAGGATCGGCCTGCGCATGGTCATGGCGCCCTGCGGCCTGCTGGTGACCGAGGAACTGGCCCGGAAGATGAAGGATTCGGGCATCATGCGCGTGTCGCTGTCCATCGACGGCCTGACCGCCGGGCAGCACAACAACTTCCGCCGCGTGGAAGGGGCCTTCGAGAGCGTGATGAAGGCCATTGAGAACTTCAAGAAGGTGGGCCTCGAGTTCCAGGTGAACACGACCATCACCAAGCACAACGTGAAGGACCTGCCCGCGCTCCTCGAAATGGTCATCAAGCTCGGCGCGGTCGCCTACCATCCCTTCCTGCTCGTGCCCACGGGCCGGGGCAAGGAGCTCGTGGACCAGGAGATCCCGCCCGCGGAATACGAGAGCACGCTCAAATGGTTCTACGAGATGCGCGACAAGTCGCCGATCCAGTTCAAACCCACCTGCGCGCCCCATTATTACCGCATCTTCCGCCAGGGAGAGAAGGAAAAGGGGGTCGCCGTCACGCCCGAATCCCACGGACTCGATGCCATGACCAAGGGCTGCATGGGCGGCCAGAGCTTCGCTTTCGTGTCCCACGTGGGCAAGGTGCAGATCTGCGGGTTCCTCGAAGAGGAGGCCGGAGACATCAAGAAGGAGCCCTTCTCGAAGATATGGAACGATTCGCAGCTCTTCAAGGAGATGCGCGACCTCGACCACTACCATGGCAAGTGCGGCATTTGCGAGTACCGCAGGGTCTGCGGCGGCTGCCGCGCCAGGGCCTTCGCCATCTCAGGAGACTATCTGGCCGCCGAGCCGTTCTGCACCTACGAGCCGGTGAAGGCGAGAACAAAGTAAGAATCAGCGTTGCTGCGAAAGGGGATGATGACGTTATCATCCCTTTTTTTACATTCCCCTCGAAGGGCAAGCCCTGTGAAAATCATCGAATACGTCGAGCTTGACGCTTCAAGAGTAAAGCGGCAGTATGAGAAGCTCAAGAGCTTTCTTGCGAACGATGATTTTTATTCCGCGGAGGTCAAAAAACTGGCCGAGCATGACCTCTACCGGGCAAAACTCGACGACGCCAATCGTTTGCTGTTCAAAATGATGACCTTCGGAGGGGAACGGTATGCCCTCATTCTTGAGGTCGTGCACAACCATGCCTATGAAAAGTCGAAGTTTCTGCGAGGCGTTCCTGTTGATGATGCGAAGATACCGGCCATGGGAAAGGCCCCCGCGGAAAGCGACGGGCTTCCCGTCCTTCGTTATGTAAATCCCTCCCTCGCGCGGTTTCACTTCCTGGACAAGGTAATCTCCTTTGATCCGGAGCAGCAGGAGACCTTTCAGCATCCGACGCCGCTTATCATCATCGGCCCGGCGGGAAGCGGCAAGACCGCGCTTACCCTCGAAAAGATGAAACGGGCGCACGGCCAGGTCCTGTATGTGACCCTGTCCCGCTATCTTGCGGACAACTCGCGAAACATGTATTACTCCCATCACTATGAAAACGACGGCCAGGAAATATCGTTTCTCTCCTTCCGGGAATTTCTGGAAACCATGCGCGTGCCGGAAGGCCGGGAGATCACGTACAGCGCATTCGCCAGATGGCTCCTGCGGATCCCGAAGCAGCAGCGGGTTTCCGATGCTCACCGGCTGTATGAGGAGTTCCGGGGCGTGTTGACGGGCTCAGTGGTGGACAAGCCATGCCTCTCCCGCGAGGACTATCTGAATCTCGGCGTGCGGCAATCCATCTATCTATCCGAGGAGCGTGAGCTGGCATATACGCTGTTCGAAAAGTACCTCGCGTTCCTGAAGGAAAACGGGTTCTACGATCCTAATATCCTGGCGCACGGATATCTGCCTCAGGCCCGGCGGGCGTACGACTTCATCGTTATCGATGAAGTGCAGGACATTACGAACATCCAGCTCCAGCTTATACTGAAAAGCCTGAAGAGGGCCGAGGATTTCATTCTGTGCGGCGACTCCAACCAGATCGTGCATCCCAACTTCTTCTCCTGGAGCGGCCTCAAGTCAATGCTGTACAACGCCGAATCCCTGGAAACCGGAAAGGTGACCCGTATCCTGCAATCCAACTTCCGGAATTCCGTCGCCATAACAGATCTTGCGAACAAGCTGCTCCGGATCAAGAAGGGGCGGTTCGGCTCGATCGACCGGGAAACCAACTATCTCATGAACAGCGTGTCGGACAAGCCGGGCGAGCTCGTCTTCGTGCGGGACACGGACAAGGCAAAACGGGAGCTCTCCCGGCAGACCCGGCGCTCCACGAAATTCGCCGTGCTGGTCATGCGCGACGAGGACAAGGCAACGGTCCGGCAGTTCTTCGACACTCCGCTCCTGTTCAGCATCCAGGAGGCCAAGGGGCTGGAATACGAGAACGTCGTGCTGGTGAATTTCATCTCGGCCGAGCGCGCCAGTTTCAGAGAGATCATCGAAGGCGTTAGCGAGGAAGACCTCACCGGTGATTTCGAATACCGGCGCGCGCGCGACAAGACGGACAAGTCGCTCGAAGTCTACAAATTTTTCATCAATTCGCTGTATGTCGCTGTTACCCGAGCGGTGCACAAGCTGTATCTGATCGAGAGCGACATCAGCCATCCGCTCATCGGCATGCTCGGCGTCAAGGACGCGCGGGAAAACGTCGCCATCGACGAGAAGCAGTCCAGCCTCGAGGAGTGGCAGGCCGAGGCGCACAAGCTGGAGCTCCAGGGCAGGCAGGAGCAGGCCGACGAGATCAGACGCGATATCCTGAAGACCCAGCCCGTGCCCTGGGAAGTATGTACTCCGGCGAGAGTGCTGGAACTTCTTGCCCGCGCCCGGGACCCGAAGGAAGTTTCCCAGAAGCCGAAAAAGACATTGTTCGAATACGGGCTGTTCTATAACGAGCCGCGCATGATCGATATGCTCAGCAAGCATGGTTTTGACCGGGCAAAGCAGCTCTTTATCAGCGAATATGGATACCGAAGTCTGAACGAACCATTGTATGCGCAGCAAAGACTGAGCCTTGTCACCAGATATCTTCAGGACTATATCGGCAAATTCTATCAGGGTATTATGAAACAGTGCGAGACCTACGGAGTGGACCACCGCACCCTGTTCAACAAGACGCAGCTGATGCTGGCCGCAGTCGCGGGCAATGCCGCATTGATCAGGGAATTGAGGGCTTCGGGCGCGGACGCGGAACTGGTGGACAATTACGGGCTCACGGCATGGCAGGGCGCCCTGCTTCGGGCGCTGCAGGAAAAGAAGTACGCCGCTGATCAGTTTCCGGCAGTGCATGAGCTTCTTTCGTCATCACACGTGAGCCTCAGGATCGACGACCGGCTGATCAAGATCGACGCGCAGCAGGGCGAATTTCTGTTGTTTCACCTGTTCTTCGCCCTCTTCCATAATCAGCTTAACAACAGATACGCACAATTGGTGCCGATCAAAGCGGCCCATCTGACGGACATGATCGCCTTGCTGCCCGACAGCGTCATGCCCGCCTACCGGAAAAAGCGCGCGTACACTTCATCCCTGCTGTCGAAAAATGAAACAGACGGCGCGAATCCCTACGGCAAAAAGCTGTTCAAACGAACGAGAACGGGCTGGTATGTGCTCAACCCGAAGCTCAGCGTGCGTTACAAGGAGGAATGGGTTGATATCTATCGCCATGCCGGTCTGGACCTCATAGCGAGCATCGGCCTGGAATCCGGCGAGAGGTTCCGGGAGATGATCGAGTTGCTGCGATCCGATCGGCTTGGCGCGAGGACGGAAACGACGGCGGAAGAAAAATAGAATGGCAAGCTGCGCCGTTCCCGGCCTGGGTCACGTAAAAGTCGCCGGATGATTCTATCGTCTTTCCCGAGCGCCTCTCTCGGGAATCCAGAAAAAAACAAGACGCTGGATTCCGGGTCAAGCCCGGAATGACGGCCAAGGGAGATGTTGATGAGGTAACGTTTTTCCCTCTTATCCCGTTCAGTTCTTGCGAAAATCGGACCCACCGTGTACAATGCATCCTTCCTTGCGGAAAACCAATTTGGCTATTGGACGTTGACGTCCTGCCCGGGATACAGCATGCCTCTTATCAGTCTTCAGAACATCAGCGTCGGCTTCGGAGGTCCGCTCCTGCTCGAAGGGATTGACCTGCAGATCGAGCCGGGAGAACGCGTTTGCCTCGTCGGCAGGAACGGGACCGGCAAATCCACGATCATGCGCGTCATCACGGGAGAAGTACGGCCGGACCGCGGCATGGTCGTCGCCCAGCAGGGACTGCGCACGACGCTCCTGACCCAGGAGGTTCCGACGAACATCAGGGGCAGCGTGTTCGACGTCGTATCGGACGCTTTCGGCGAACAGGGGAAACTGCTTGCCGCCTATCACCACGTGAGCGCCAGGCTGGCCCACGACCATAGTGAAAAACTGATGGCGGAGCTTGAGGACGTGCAGCACAAGCTCGAGGCCGCGCGTGGATGGCAGATGCAGCAGCGCGTTGAGACCATCCTGACACGGCTGCAACTTCCCGAGGACGCCGAGTTCTCAGAACTCTCCGGCGGCCTCAAGCGCAGGGTCCTTCTGGCAAAGGCATTGGCCGGCGAGCCGGACCTTCTGCTCCTTGACGAGCCCACGAACCATCTGGACATCGAAGCTATCGCCTGGCTTGAGGAGTTCCTGCTTACCTTCGGAGGCACGCTGTTGTTCGTGACCCACGACCGGGCGCTGCTCCAGAAGCTGGCGACGCGGATCGTCGATCTCGATCGCGGAAAGCTAACGAGCTGGCCGGGCAGTTATCACGCCTATCTCGAACTGAAGCAGGCCGCTCTGGACGCCGAGGCCGTGGAAAACGCGAAGTTCGACAAGAAGCTTGCCGCGGAAGAGGTCTGGATCCGACAGGGCGTCAAGGCGCGCAGGACGAGGAACGAGGGCCGCGTGCGAGCGCTCAAGGACCTGCGCAGGACCAGGAGCGAACGGCGCGAGAAGGTCGGTACGGCGAACATCCAGATGCAGGAAGCCGAGCGGACCGGCAAGCTCGTGGTCGAGGTCAAGAACGTCAGCTTCGCATACCAGGGCGAGCCCGTGATCAGGGATCTGTCGACAACGATCATCCGCGGCGACAAGATCGGCATCATCGGGCCGAACGGGTCGGGCAAGACCACGCTGCTTAAAGTATTGCTCGGCGACCTGAAGCCCCAGCAGGGTAAGGTGAAGCAGGGGACGAATCTCGAAGTCGCGTATCTCGACCAGCACCGGGCCCAGCTCGATGATCAAAAGACCGTTCAGGACAACGTCGCCTATGGCAGCGATCATGTGACCATCAACGGCAACCGGCGCCATGTCATCGGCTATCTGCAGGATTTTCTGTTCGCGCCAGCCCGCGCGCGCAGTCCGGTCAAGGTCCTGTCCGGCGGAGAGCGGAACCGCCTGCTGCTCGCCAAACTGTTCACCCAGCCTTCGAACGTGCTGGTGCTCGACGAGCCCACGAACGATCTGGACATCGAGACCCTCGATCTGCTCGAGGAGCTCCTGATGGACTATGCCGGCACGGTGCTGCTCGTGAGCCACGACCGGGCCTTCATCAATAACGTGGTGACGAGCACGCTCGTGTTCGAAGGCGAAGGCAGGGTAAGCGAGTATGTGGGGGGCTATGACGACTGGCTGAGGCAGAGCCGGGGGAAGAGCGGCGCGCCGGCCGTCCCGGTCAAGGTTGAAGAACGAAAAGCAGCGCCGGTCCCGCAACGGGAAAAACAGCGGAAATTGAGCTTTAAAGAGCAGAAGGAGCTTGAAGACCTTCCGAAGCGCATCGAAACGTTGGATGCGGAACAGCAGAAGATCATCGCGACCATGGCCGACCCTGCCTTCTACCGCGAGAGCGGGAACAAGGTTGCATCGACCAAAACGCGGCTGGAGAACGTGGAAAAGGAACTGGCGGAAGCGTATAAACGCTGGAATGAGCTGGAGGCGCTGAAGGGATAAGGGCGAGCGGCAGGTATATATTGGCTTGCGAACTACACCTACAACTGTGTAATTTGACCAAAGCGAAATAATTATCAAGTACCGGTTGAAATATGCTATCGAAGCTCTAGTTTAGTCGTCAGGTTCGCATGTCCACTTCGGACACTACGAGATGTTCGTCCCCGAGATGTTCACCAAAATATAACCCGATGCATTACCAACCCTATCTGCGCTGCGTCACTTCACTTTCTTATGTGGTACGCGACTGGCATAGGCCGCTTGTCTTTCCCGTAACGCCAACTCATGCTGGCTTGGAACGATTTTCGAGTCTTTTTTCCTAAACGGAACTACCTTGCCATTACTATTGTTCTTGTACGTGTCCCACGTTATATCGTAATTGTCGGCTTGATTGCCCCAAACATGCCACCCGTTTCGTTTGCCGCGAGCAAACAGTTCAAGGTAAGGACCGGGGCTGCACGCTTCAATTATTTTATAAAGCTCATCCGGTTTTCGGC
>CAYILT010000156.1:0-8123 GCA_964364055.1 uncultured Nitrospiraceae bacterium
AGACTTCGAACCACAACATCTTGGGGCTTACCACACTGAAGCCTGAAGCGGCAAATGGTTGAAGTCGGATGTCAGGTGGCCTGCGACTTGCCGGCGAGAAAGGCCTTGCGGTTCAGCTCGAGCAGCTTCTTCGGCACCGAGTTGGTGATGGCGTTGTCCACCACGGACGGATCCAGCGGAAGGAAGCGGAGCGCCGCCCCGAGGAGGACGAGATTCACCGCGCGCTTCTCGCCGACCTCAACCGCGACGTTCGTTGCGTCGAAGGGATGGACCTGGGGGGCGTTCTTCTTTATGGTCTCGTGGATGTCCTGGGGATAGGTCTCCTTGCCGATGGACACGCCGATCGTGCCGATGGGGCGCGTATTGTAGACCACGGCGCCTCTCTCCCGCAGGAAGTGAAGATAGCGTGCCGTCTCGAGTGGTTCGAAACCGATCAGGAGGTCCGCTTCACCCTCGCTGACGATCGGTGAAAATATCTTTTCGCCGATGCGCACCTGTGAAAGTACGCTCCCGCCGCGCTGTGCCATGCCGTGCACCTCGCTCTGCTTCACGTCATACCCCTGCAGAAGCGCCGCCTCGGCGATGATCTTGCTGGTCAGAAGCACGCCCTGCCCGCCGACCCCGGCGATGAGGATATTAAAGACCTTCACGAATGACCCCTTCTCAAATTAATTTGCCACGGCTGGACACTGATGCACACGGATAACAACACAAACTTATAACGAAAAGTTCTGCAAATAAGAGCGGAAGAGCAAAAAAGCTTTCATTCAATACGGTTTCGGTTCTCTCGTCTTATTCCGCACTCCGAAATCCGCACTCCGCACTCTTACGTGCTCACCATCGATTTCGTCGCGCAGAGCTGGCTGCACACACTGCACCCGTTGCACAGGAGCGGATCGACCTCGACATGGCCCTTCTTGCCCTCCGGTACGAAGGAGAGGGCGATACACCCCGCCTTGAGGCAGGACTTGCATCCAACGCAGGTCTCTTTGATGACGTGGAAGTGCTTTTTCGACACCTTGTACCGCAGGACGCAGGGCTGGTTCGAGATGAGCACCGAAGGGCCCGGGGCCGCCAGTTCCTCCTTCATGGTCTTCTCAAGGTCTTTGAGGTCGTAGGCGTTTATCTCGCGCACCCGTTTTGCTCCGATGGCGAGGCAGAGTTTTTCGATGTTGAGCTTCGGCGCAGCAGCCCCCTGGGCCGTCCGTCCGGTGCCCGCATGTTCCTGGCCGCCGGTCATGCCCGTTGTGTCATTGTTCATGATGACCACGAGCGCGTCACCGCCGTTGTACACCATATCGATAAGACCGGTAATGCCGGAGTGCAGGAAGGTCGAATCTCCGATGACCGCCACAGGCTTCTGGCTTATCTCCCGGAGAGCGAGGCCGCTGGCAATGCCATGGGCGGCGGATATGCTCGCGCCCATGCAGATGCAGGTGTGCATGGAGGAAAAGGGCGGGAGCGCGCCGAGCGTGTAGCACCCGATGTCTCCGGAGACGTAAAGCTTCAACTTTGCGATGATGGTGTAGAGGCCCCGGTGCGAGCAGCCGGGGCAGAATGTCGGCGGCCGCATGATGAGCCCGGCCACCGGCTGCCTGGCCGGAGCATTCGGGCCCGCGACCGCCTCCCGCACCAGCCGGGACGAGAACTCGCCGCAGGGCGGGAACACATTCTTGCCGAAATGCACCGTGATCCCGAACGCCTTGATCTGCTCTTCAACGAAACCGTCGAGCTCTTCGACCACGGCCAGTTTTTTCACCTTCGCCGCGAATGACCGGATCTTTTTTTCCGGAAGCGGATAGGTCATGCCGAGCTTCAGGACCCTCGCGTTGGGGAAGGCCTCGCGTACATACTGGTAGGAAATTCCGTTCGTGATGAATCCGATCTCAGGGTCCCCTTCGATCTCTTCGTTCAACGGGGACGTCTCGGCCCACTCCCGAAGCTTCACCAGCCGCTCTTCGACGACGAGGCGCCGCTTCCTGGCGTTGGCCGGGAGCATCACGTACTTGAGAACATCCTTGGCGAGTTCGCGGTCCGGGACCGTGACCGGCGCTTCCGTCTCAACAACGGTTTTGCAGTGAGAGATGCGAGTAGTAGTGCGCAGAATGACGGGGGTGTCGAACATTTCGGAAAGATCGAATGCGGCGCGGACATAGACCCTTGCTTCGCCGGAGTCCGTGGGCTCAAGGCAGGGGATCTTTGCCATGCGGGCATAGTGGCGGGTGTCCTGCTCGTTCTGGGAGCTGAACATTCCCGGGTCATCGGCGGCCATGAGCACGAGGCCGCCGTTCACCCCGGTGTACGCGACGGTCATGAGCGGATCAGAAGCCACGTTCACACCCACGTGCTTCATGCATGCCATCGAACGGACGCCCGAGAGGGAACCGCCGATGGCCACTTCCAGGGCCACCTTCTCATTGGTGGACCATTCCGCATGGATGCCCTTCTCCTTCGAGAGGACCTCAAGCACTTCCGTGCTGGGCGTGCCGGGATACGCCGCGGCGATCTTGCCGCCCGCTTCGAGGAACCCGCGGGCGATGGCTTCGTTGCCGGAAAGGATTGCCTTGCTCAAATCAACACCTCAACAATGATTTATCGCTCCGGGGCGCGGAGAGCACAGAGAAGACAAACAACGAAAGAAGGGATGATGTATGATCTTATCTTCCTACCCTCTTATCTTCTCAACTTCTGCTTCTCTTACTTCGGCCGGTTGTCGATGACCCGCTTGGCCTTGCCTTCGCTGCGCTGGATGGAGCCCGGCGGGACCAGCGTGACCTCGGTGTTCACGCCGATGATGTCCTTGACGTTCTTCTGGATGTCGCGCTTGACCTTGATGAGGTCTTCCTCTTCCTGGGCGAAGGACTTGAGGTCCGTGGTGAGCACCTTGGCCGCCATCTGCTCCATGAAGTTGCCGGTCACTTCGACACGGACGTTCATTTCGTCCATCCGGCCCTTGCGGTTCACCTCGATGACGTAGTGCGGCGCAATGTCCCTGGTGCGCAGCAGGACCGACTCCACCTGGGAAGGAAATACATTCACGCCGCGGATGATAAGCATGTCGTCGGCGCGGCCGCGCACTCGGTTCATGCGGACCAGGGTCCTGCCGCAGACGCACTTCTCGGGATTCAAGGTCGTAATGTCTCCGGTGCGGTACCGGATGAGCGGCATGGCCTCGCGGGACATGCTGGTGATCACGAGTTCGCCTTCCTGGCCGAAGGGCAGCTGCTCGCCGGTCAGGGGATTGACGATCTCGGGATAGAAGTGGTCCTCGTTGATATGGAGGCCGCTCTGGGCCTCGATGCACTCGGACGATACGCCGGGGCCGATGATCTCGGACAAGCCGTAGATATCGATGGCCTTGATCCGGAGACGCTCCTCGACCTCCCGCCGCATCTCCTCGGTCCAGGGCTCGGCGCCGAAGAGGCCGACGCGCAGCTTGATGTTCTCAAAGCCCACCTTCATCTCGCAGGCCACGTCATAGATATAGAGGGCGAAGGACGGCGTGGAGCACAGGACCGTACTGCCGAAATCCAGCATGAGCATGATCTGCTTCTGAGTGTTCCCGCCGGAAATGGGGATCACCGCCGCGCCGACGCGCTCCGCGCCGTAATGGGCGCCCAGGCCTCCGGTGAACAGTCCGTACCCGTAGGCGTTCTGCACGATGTCCTTGCTCGTCGTTCCCGCGGCGGTGAACGTGCGGGCCATCACGTCGGCCCAAAGGTTGATATCGTTCCGGTTGTAGGCGACGACCGTCGGCTTTCCTGTGGTGCCCGAGGAGGCATGGATGCGGACAATGTCCTCAAGGGGCTCGGCAAAGAGTCCGTAGGGATAGTTGTCGCGGAGGTCAGCTTTTTTCGTGAAGGGAAGCTTGACGACATCCTCGACGCTCTTGACATCGCCTGGTTTGATGCCTTTCTCGTCGAAGGCTTTCTTGTAGAAAGGCACACGGGCATATACCCGCTCGCAGGCCTTTGCAAGGCGATCTCCCTGCAGCTTCGCAAGCTCGGGACGCGTCAGTGATTCTTCTTTATTCCAATGCATGGACGGCTCCTGTGGCGACATCCCTGCCGGACGCTCCCGGCGAGTGAAGTGTCGGAAATGTTGCGCATTATATCCCAGATAAGAACCTTTTGCAAATGGAATGAAAAATGAAAATGGGGCGGGCTTAAAAGAGAAGAGGCCCTTTGCAGGGCCTCTTGGTGGCATGAACGCTTATTTCTTCTTATGACATTCCATACACTTGGTCGGGCCGGCCTTCTTCTCCGTATGGCAGCCCTGGCAAAGCTTGTGAGCGGGGTCCTTTCCGCCAAGCGCGAACTTTGCCGGTGGTTCCGCGGTATGGCAGGTCTTGCACCCGGCCTTCTCGCCATGTGCCTTGTGATCGAAGGTCACGTCGCCCATCTTGGCACTCAGCGTGATCGTGTCCGCGGCCAGCACCGGCGCGGCGACGAACAGCAACAGCACAACAACAGCTACAATCTTTTTCATGCGTACTTCCTCCTTTAGGATGGTTTGATCGGTCGTGGAAAGTGGCGAGAGAGCTCCCGCCAAAGGGCGGTGATGTTTTGGAATGTAGCAAAGGTCCGTCGGGATGGCAAGGAAAAACTAATTATCCGGCGAAAAAATCGATTTTGCCCGGCATTATCCTCATGGTGAGCACACACTCTTGCGAAAAGTGTCCTTTTGTTTTATATAATCGATTGTCATTAATTACTAAACTACGGGTCATTATGATCTGCTGATATGGTTTTCAACGACGTGAAGAAAACGATTGTACACAGAAGAGTTAAGAAAAATGTTGGAAGGAACCATGCAAGCCTCTACCGATCGTGCGCCGATCGGAGGTGTTGTCCCTGACTTTTTTATGGACAAACGGGATGGCGTCTGGTAAAAATGCACAACTATGAGGTTTCCTTTCGCATACGACGTCGGCATCGTCACGAAATCCTTTCTCGCAATTCTCCTGGCCGGCTCTGTCATGATCTCCTGCGGTGGGAAAAAACCGACGGTTCCGAAAGAACCGGGAAAACAGAAGGCTTCCCAGAAGCCCTATACAGTTCTCGGAAAACGCTATGAGCCGCTCAAGTCGCACGTAGGTTTCACCCAGGAAGGCATCGCGAGCTGGTACGGGAAGGATTTCCACGGGAAGAAGACGAGCAACGGCGAGGTCTACGACATGCATGCCATGACCGCGGCCCACAAGACCCTGCCGCTCGGCGTCTTTGTGAAAGTACGGAACCGGGAAACCGGACAGGAGATCATCGTCAGGGTCAATGACCGGGGACCCTTCGTCAAGAACCGCATCATCGACCTGTCCTATTCAGCGGCAAAGAAACTCGGCGTTGATCTTAAAGGGACCGCACCGGTGAGGGTGGAGGCTTTGGGCTATCGCGCGCCCGGGGCCACGGGAGATACTTACCAGGCGCCGGAGACCTATGACAGCGGGAATTACTCCGTCCAGATCGGCGCGTTCAAGGATTACCAGAACGCCAAGCGGCTGTCCGAGGAGATGAGGAAGCTCCACGGGCATTCCGAGGTCAAAACAGGGACCGTGAACGGCGAGCTCTTCTACCGGGTGCAGGCGGGCGTGTTTACCTCTCTGCAGGCGGCCGAGGAAGCGGAAGAGCGATTCGCGGATCAGGGATATCCGGGAAGCTTTACCGTGGCGCTGGATTAATGAAGAAGAACGACTTCACCACGGAGGCACTGAGACACGGGGAAAGACATCTATGAATAAATATAGGGAAATAACTGCTGAATACGCCGCGACCAGGATATGACCTGATGGCATAAAGAATTTCTACTCCGCACTCCGCACTCCAAACTCCGCACTAGACGATGTAGTCCACCACCACCCTGCTCTCCCGCACCTTCCCCACAAAATCAGCGATCTTCACATGCTCAGGATGCTTCACGTAAAGGGACAAGTCTTTCTCATCGGCGAACTCAGAGTAGATGGCGATATCGTACGCCGCGTCGCCGGGTATGCAGTTGATGCCGACCTCGATGTGACGGATCTGCGGGATCTTTTCTTTCAGCGCTTCCAGGTCGCGCTTTATCTTCTTCGCATTCTCTTCCTTCGATGCGCCCTCGGCGGCAGGTTTCAGCTTGAACAGGACAATGTGCTTGAGCATGATGGTCTCCTAAGAACGCCCGCCTGACGCGCCGCAAGGCGTGTCGCAGTCGAGGCGGTGGTTGAAATTCTGTGATTACATGGAACGTGAAGATGCAATATTAAGCGCCCTTCGTCAATGCGACAAAAAACTCTCTACGGTCAAGCTTGAGGAGATCATTGACAGGGATGCTTTTTCTAAGGATTTCGGCTTGCTCCGTTTGAAAGTATTGCGGGTTTCGTGTAAAGAACCAGTGGAACATACAGTTAAAAATCGGAGTTCTTGGTTGTTTCGTTATTATTCCAAAGTTAAAGACTGCTTCAAAAAGGAGAATCTTATTTAAATTTGGGTCAAATGTAATTGAATCTTCCGGGTCTTTGTCGGCATGTTTTAGAAAGTTAGGGGCAGATTTTAAAGCTTTATGATATTCCTTGTGATACTCGGGTTTAATCAATGACGGGTCAAGAAGTAAAGGTGCACCATTTCTGTGTTTATTCACATCATAGAGAACTTGAGATGCAGCAGCCGCAAGAGTTTGTATTGAGAACGGGTCGCCATCATGGAACCAAAGTGTAATTGCCGTTTCGAGTTGCCGCAATGCGCCATCGAGCTTGGATATTGTAATACGTGAATCGTTTGGAGTATCCATGTGGCCTCTTAATTTTCAGGAATCAACGTTTTATTGAAATATGACAGTCGGTTCAACTCCGACTCGCTCACCGAGGCCCGGTAGCTTCGCATGTGGTTCAATTCAACACTTAGCCTCTGTTCTGTGGAGCGTGGTGCGGGTACGGTAGGCCCGTAAGAGTGAATCATTCTTGGTTCACTCACTCCTTTTTTGTGTAATCAATGTCGGTCCAGTTTTCATGATATTTTCGCATAAAGGCATTCCAGGCATGAGATACTTTTTGTGAATATTGCTTTATGTCTCTATGTCGCTTCATCTCGCGCGTATTGATTGCGGATGTAGCACTCTTAACTTGTTCAAGGATTGATTCGTACATGTCTTTTGTCGGTTTGTTTCTTAGGATTTCGTGTGCAATTAGGTTGCGTTCATCAGGTGTTTTTTCGTTTAATTGATTCAGAATTTGTGAGAACGACAAAATGCCAGCAGCATAATAATCATTTTTTGCGCATTCCATTGCTTCTTCTACTGCAAAGTATAAAAACGGGTTTTGGTCAAGAATACGGATAATAGTCACTGATGTTTTTACAAATAAACAGCACTTGGTAGAGCCAATATTTATGTACACATTATCCATAAAGTCTCTCAATTTAAATCAAAAAACTATCGAGCCCATGCATAAACAATGGTCGATAGGGTTAGCAGAGCAGGTACGAGCAAGCAAAACGCCGCAAAAGCGCAGCCAGTATTGGATTGAGCGGAAGTAGGCACGGGGGGCCTGTAGTCGGGATCAACAACTTGCCCCTGACCATGGCATGCCTTACACATACCTGCTTCCATCCACCTGGCTCCTTGCCCCCGTGCGCGTGTTGTAGATTCGATTCCACAGGTGGCGCAATTGCACACCGTTTTCCCATTGCAGTGGGGACAAAATTTGAAACCAGCATCAGGCCTATGAAGTGCCATAAATCCACCTTTCGCGATTCCACCCCGAATCGAAGAAGATAACGCGCGGCTGACCCGCCGGGCGAAGCCCGTCGGTGTCGAGCCGCTGGTTGGAACATTTACATGAATAGAGGCGGTTTAGACGTGAGCTAAGGCAGGCAATCTTTTTATCTTCTTTATTTCCTTCGCAGTTGACGAGTGGGTTACATGATATAAATCCCATGCCAACTGCAAATTAAGCCAAAACTGCGCCTCCATGCCGAATAGTTTCTCCAGACGAAGTGCTGTGTCAGGGGTTATCCCCCGCTTTGCATGAATCAGTTCATTAACGCGAGGATATGAAACACCGAGCTTTTCCGCCAACTCACTCTGCGTTATTTTCAGAGGTTTGAGAAACTCCTCCAACAGCATTTCGCCGGGATGCGTCGGCGGACCATGTT
>CAYILT010000157.1:0-8110 GCA_964364055.1 uncultured Nitrospiraceae bacterium
CGCTTCGACCTCGGTGCGTTCGTATCCCCGGAAGGCGACGTGGAACCGTTTCTGTTGAATGTCGAGCGGCGTGACTTTCATGGTATACTCTCCCTTTCTTTTCTTTAACGCATGGAATAGCCGATGCGGACCAGCGTGTCCACGACCGCGATCTCCAGGAAGTAGATGATCAGGATCGCGATGAGCGGCGAAAGATCGACCCCCAGCTTCCCTGCCGGCACCAGTTTCCGGAGCGGCCTGAGCACCGGCTCGGTGACCCGCGTCAGGATCTGGACGATGGGGTTGTAGGGATCCGGATTCACCCAGGTGAGGAGCGCCCGGATGATGACGACCCACATATAGATATTGAGGACCACGCCCAGGACCTTGGCGATGCCGAGTATGACGTTGCCGAATACGAACATTGTTCCTCCCGTTATAAACCACGAAGTTAGTCAGTTACAAATGAAAGTCATCTCAAAATGGCAAGAATATTTTAGCCACAAAGGCACCAAGACACGAAGAAGATTAATAAAATTATGGATTAATCAAGAAGAAAACACCACTCCAGGATTTCCTTTGTGCCTTCGTGACTTCGTGGCATATTTTGTTCCGGCTTGTCCGGGTTAGGAAGATAAGAAGGTAAGAGGGTAAGCATTGAAGACGTGGATGTCTTCCTAACTTCCTAACTTCCTACCTTCCCAACTTCTTACCTTCCATTATTTCCCCAGCTCCTTGCTCCGTGCCGTCGCCGCCTCCACCGCGTTCATGAGCGCTTCACGCAGTTTTCCCTTTGTCAGCATATGCAGGCCCTCGATGGTCGTTCCGCCCGGCGAGGTGACCTTGTCCCGGAGCTTGCCGGGCTGCTCATGGGTCTCGAGCACCATCTTCGCCGCGCCGTACACGGTCTGGGCCGAAAGCTCGAGCGCCAGTTCCCGGGGAAGGCCCGCCTTCACGCCGGCGTCGGCCAGGGCCTCGATGATCGTGAACACGTAGGCCGGCCCGCTGCCCGAGAGGCCCGTCACCGCGTCCATGAGCTTCTCCTCGACCACCACGGCCCGGCCGACGGCGCCGAAGATCTGCTGGGCGGTCATCATATCCGAGACCGTTGAGGTCGTTCCGGCGGCGAGCCCGGCCGCTCCGGAAAGCACCAAGGCAGGCGTGTTCGGCATCACCCGGATGACCCGGGGTCCTTCCGTCAGCATCTTCTCGATCCGGGCAATGGTCACCCCCGCCGCGATCGAGATCACCAGCTTTCCCTTGCCGGCAATGGCGGCGATCTTGGACAGCACCACGTCGATGATCTGGGGCTTCACGCAGAGGAGAATGATATCGGCCTGCGTCGCGGCGTCCTTGTTGCTCCTCTGAATGACGATGCCGTAGGCCTTGTTGAGCTGCTCCAGCCGCTCGTTGGATACGTCCGACACGAGGATCTGGTCCGCCTTCGCCACGCCGGCGGCAAGCATGCCCTTGATGAGCGCCTCGGCCATGTTCCCGCCGCCGAGAAAGGCGATCTTATTATCTATGGCCATGAAGCATCCTCCCGACTTCCGATAACTCGTTTTTCATTCCGCAATCCGCACTCCGCAATCCGCAATCAAGATCTCTCTCCGAATATCGCCGTCCCCACGCGCACCAGCGTTGCCCCCTCCTCGATGGCGACCTCGAAATCGCCGCTCATGCCCATGGACAGCTCGTTCATCGAGACGTTGGGGATATTCTCCTTCGCGATGGTATCCGCCAGTTCCCGGAGCATGCTGAAATAGTGCCGCGAATCCTCGGGGTTCTCGGAGTACGGCGGCATGGTCATGAGGCCCCGTATGGAAATGTTCTTGAGCCGGGCGACCTCGGCTACCAGGGCCGGGGCTCCCTTGACCGCCATGCCCGCCTTGCTCGCCTCACCCGCGATGTTCACTTCGATCAGGATGTTCTGCGCCTTCCCGATCTTCGCCGCCTGCCTGTCGATCTCGCGAGCAAGTTCGAGAGTATCGACGGAGTGAATGAGATCGAAGAGCTTGACGGCATATTTTGCCTTGTTCGTCTGGAGGTGGCCGATGAGGTGCCAGCTTGCTATCTTCCCGAGCGCCTCGATCTTCTCTTTCGCCTCCTGCACCCGGTTCTCGCCGAGGATACCGGCGCCCGCAGCAACGGCCTCACGGATACGGTCATGGTCAATGCTCTTTGTGACGACGACGAGCCTGACGGACGACGGGGCACTACCCGCGCGCTTCTCCGCGGCGGCCATCCGGTCCATCACGGTCTTTAAATTCTCAGATACAGGCATAACGCTTTTTGCCACTAAGGCACCAAGACACAAAGACCGCTCGTGACCCTGGTTTCCTTCGTGCCTTTGTGTCTTCGTGGCGGAGAGGTGTTTACGGTTTCAACATGATCACCGACAGCATCCTTCCGGTCTTTCCTTCGGCGCGGAACGAATAGAAACTGTCCTTCCGGCAGGCAGTGCACATTCCCGCGGAATGGATGTTCTTCTCGTCGAGGCCGATCTGCATCAGCTCAAGCTTGTTCGCTTTGACGAGGTCAAGGCCCCACCGGTCCGTCCCGCGCGGCGCCGACACCTCCTTCCAGAAGGAAAAGGCCTCGCGCACCGGTCCCATGACCGGTTCGTCCACTTCATAGCATTCCGGCCCGATCGCAGGGCCGATCGCCGCGATGAGCCGCGAAGACTCCGTGCCGAACTCCTCGTGCATGCGGTTCACCGTTTTCTGGACGATCTTCTTCACCGTGCTCCTCCAGCCCGCGTGGACCGCCGCCACGGCCTGCATCACCGGATCGTAGAGCAGGACCGGCACACAGTCGGCGGTCTCCACACCGATGGCAATGCCCGGTACGCGGGAGATCATGGCGTCGGCGTGCGCGGTCCGGACATCCTGGATGTTCATTTCATCCACCTTGATGATATTCTCTCCGTGCACCTGGTTCATGGTCGCAAGCCGGTCGATGCGGATGCCGAAGGAGTGGGCCATCGCGGTCCAGTCGTCGTGATGCCTGATGCCGTTGCCCCTGGCGCCCAAGCCGCCGTGCCGCGTGGTGAAGGCGTGGAGGATCCTGCTTTCCTTGTCAAGGGCGGTGATCGTCAGGAATCCCGTCTCCCTGACCGAGCCGGCGATGGTGTTCTTTGTATGATGTGTTCTCACGGAATTCGTCATGTGGTCATTTGCCCTTACGCACATACCCCGCAGGTCTTGCACGAGCCGACCCTGCAGGGCGGCGTGAACTTCCCTTCGAGGCCGCGCCTGTATTCGTTCTTAAGATATTCTTTTCGCACTCCGATGTCAACGAAATCCCAGGGAAGGACCTCTTCGAAGCTCCGCCGCCGCGTGGCGAAAAAATCCATGTCCGTGCCGAGTTCACGGGCCGCCGCCTTCCAGTCGCCGCCCTTTGCATGGGCGGCCTTGAGCAGCCTGCCGACCCTGCGGTCGCCCCGGCTGAGGAGCGCCTGGATGAACTCCCATTTGGGAAGGTCGTGGATGATGTTCATGTTGCCGATCTTCTTCACCGCCTTTTCGAGAAAGCGCTGTTTCCGGTTCAGGCTCGCGACCTCCTCCATGGGCTCCCACTGGAAGGGCGTGAAGGGCTTGGGTACGAAGGAGTTCACCGACAGCGTGATCCTGCCGATCCTGCCGGCGGGCCGCGCGTGTCTGAGCTGGACCTCGCGTATCTTCCCGGCAAGCCTGATGATCTCCTCCATATCGTCCTGGGTCTCTGTCGGCAGGCCGATAATGAAGTATAATTTCAAATTGGGGATGCCCGCGCCGAAGACGAGGTCCGCCGCGCGCAGGACATCCTCTTCGTTTACACCCTTGTTGATCACCTTCCGAAGGCGTTCGGAACCGGCTTCGGGCGCAATGGCAATGGTCTTGTGGCCGCTCTTCGCCAGCCGGTCGATGAGCGTTTTGCTCAGCGAGTCGGCGCGCAGCGATGATACCGACAGGCTTCCCTGTATGGACGAGCAGAGGTCATCGACGCCGGGATAATCGGACAGGGCCGATCCGACGAGGCCGATCTTGCCGCAGGCCGCATCGGCCTTGTTTGCCTCCCCCCGGGCCTGTTCCGCGGACAGGTTCCGGGGAGGGAGATAAATATATCCTGCCATGCAGAACCGGCAGTGCCGTCCGCATCCCCTGGTCACCTCGGCAAGATGCATATCGCTGAACTCGGTATGCGGCGTGAGAATGACCGTAGCGGCCGGTTTCCGGTCGATGTCCTGAACTACCAGTTTCGCGATCTTCTCCGGGGCGCCCGCTTCGATCGTCCTCCGTGCCCGGATCGTGCCGTCGTCGTTGTAGAGGACCTCGTAGAACTCCGGTATGTATACGCCCGATAGGCCGCAGAGGGTCTGTAGCAGTTCCCGCCTCTCTTTTCCCCGGTTCGCCTTGTAGACATCGATGAACTCGCCGGCGATCTCTTCACCCTCACCGACGATCACCACATCGAAGAACTCCGAGAGCGGTTCGGGATTGAAGAACGTGCAGATCCCGCCCAGGACGAGGAGCGGGTCGTCCGGTCCCCGGTCCTTTTTGTCAGCCGGGATCCCGGCAAGGCGAAGGATCTCCAAAACGTTCAGATAATCGTGCTCGAAGGAAACGGAAAAGGCGAGAATGTCGAAATCACGGACCGGCCGTTGGCTCTCGAGCGAGAAGAGCTTCGTGTTCGAACGGTCGAACTCCGGGATGTCATCTTCTTCGGGCAGGAACACCCGCTCGCAGGCAGTATCGTCGCGCTGATTCAGGAGGCCATAGATCTGGTGCACGCCGAGGTTCGACATGCCCACATGGTAGGTGTTGGGATAGGCCAGGGCGATCTCGACGTCGGCGCCGGCCGCCTTGAACACGGTCCCCCGCTCAACGGCGAGCAGGGCTTCGGCCTTCTCTTTGAGCACTCGCGACATGGAAGATTATACTATGCTTCACGGGCGAGCGCAAAACAAAACCCGGAGAGTTGGGGTTCGTAGAAGCTTTAATCCTGTGTTTTTCCAGAGGCCCCTGCATCCCGTGAACAGCGACCGTGCGTTTCATGCCCGGAATAGACCCGATAAACCACAGATCATGCCTGCGCGTGCGCAGCGTAAGCGCACATGGATGGCTGTATCGTCAGGTAAAACAGAAGACAACCTGGCATGTTAGCGCGGCGCTGTGAACCGGGGTGCAGAAAAAAGAGAAGGGCCTTGAACTTCCTGAGAAAGGACCACCGCTGATGTTACAGGCGAGAGAACTATCGGTCACCCTACCCCTTTTCCCAGACCCAGACGTTCTCCGGGAGCGACCTGAGGAGCTTGTCGATCTCGGGGATGCTCATCTTGTTCAGGCTGACACCAGGGTGATTGAGGTGATAGGTGACGCCGGGGTTGCCTTCGGAAATGGAAAAAAGGATCTTCAGGCCATAGGTGATGATCTCCGGGTCCATCTTGCCGCCAAGGTCCTTCCGTGTCTGGAGGATACCCTTGCTCCCGTAGAGGAGAAGACCGTATGTTCCCAGATGGCCGCAGTACTCCTTTACCATCATGCCGAGGACCTTCGGAAGCTCGGGATAGCGGGACTTGAGGGACAGGCCCGCTCCCATGGTCATCACCAGTGTGCCGTCGCCGCTGATAAAGGAATTCGCCGTAACGATGTGGACCCCGGGAGCATCGAACATCTCGCCTTTTTTATAGAGCGGCATGTCATGTCCTTTCGAACAAGGATAGGAACTAAGAGGACTCCCTGTCGTTCTGCTTCATGTTAAGTATAGAGGAATTTGTGCGGCTCCGCAATGTCCGCATGGAAGCTCCCTGCAGCAAGCTACGGGGAATGCGCTCGCTCCTGGATTCCCGCACGCAGGCCGAAAGCCCTTGCAGTTCCTCTTCCTTTTCAATTATAATCAACCGTGGCCGCAAAGAATCTCCTCGAAAACGTCAGCATCGTCCTTGTCAGGACCAAAACGCCGGGCAATATCGGCGCTGTAGCGCGGTGCATGATGAACATGGGCCTTTCCCGTCTGGTGCTCGTTCGCCCGCCCCGGGACGACCAGGGCGAGGCGATGAAACTCGCCGCAGGGGCTGAAGCGGTCCTGCGTGATGCCATTCGGACCGAGACGTTGCGGGAAGCCGTCGCAGAACACCGCCTCGTCATCGGAACATCGCGGCACCTGGGCCGCCGTCGCCGGAACATCGGAACACCGCGGGAGATGGCGGACCGGATCGTTCCTCTTCTCCCGCAGAACCGGATCGCCTTGGTGTTTGGCAGGGAAGTGAACGGGCTGGACAAGGAAGACCTGGCCCTCTGCAACGAGCTCATCGCCATCCCTTCCTCCGAGGCCTTTCCTTCCCTGAATCTTTCCCATGCCGTCAGCATCGTCGCGTACGAGCTGTTCCTCGCCACGCGCGCCGGCCCGGCCTCCGAGGGAAGGACCCTCGCGCAGGCAGGAGAACTGGAGATCTTCTATCAACACCTGCAGAAGGTCCTCGAAGACAGCGGGTTCCTTGGTCCGCACAACAGGGAGCATATGATGTTTTCCCTCCGCCAGCTGTTCGGAAGGTCCCGCCTTGAACAGCGCGATATCAGCATCCTGCGCGGCATCCTTTCGGCTGTCGTGAGATCAGATCCGTCCAAGGGCAATTAGTTATATGGTTTCATAACTTCGATAGTCAGACTTTATATTTGACTTTATATTTCGAATTGTCGTATAGTTGAAAAATGCAACAAACTCGGAACGTCGCAAGACTGAGAATCCCGTCTTAGATCTGAGACTAAAGCGAGCCCACCTGGACATCAACGTGCTGTTTCTTTAGTGATTTATTTCTGGCAATTGATTTGTATTTTAATTGCTACATAAGTACACAGCTTGACTCAAATCATTTGGCGAGGTGACTCCATGGCTAAGCTGACCGAAATGTGGAGAGGTGATCCCATGGCAACGCTGACCGAAAAACAGAAATCGACAGCGACGGAGAAAGTGAACTGCTGGGAATTCAAGAAATGCGGCCGCCAGCCTGGAGGGCACAAGGAAAAGGAGCTGGGCACCTGCCCGGTGACCGTCCATGGAGACCTCGACGGCGCCCACGAAGGGAACAAAGGCGGAAGGGCCTGTTGGGTGATCGCCGGTTCCCTCTGCGGCGGCAAGATCCAGGGGACCTACGCGCAAAAGCTGCTCAACTGCTGGCGCTGCGAGTTCATGAACCTCGTGAAGAAGGAAGAAGAACCGACAGAGTACGGCTTCTCGGCGACGCGGCTGGGGCTCGAGAAGGCCTTGGAAAAGACCAAACAGAGATAATGCGCACTCAGGGCATAGGTCCCTGATAATTCCTTAAAATAAGGGGTGTCTCTTACGATGGGAAAAATGAACTGCTGGGAATTCAAGAAATGCGGGCGTCAGCCGGGCGGGCACAAGGCAGCTGACCTCGGGATCTGTCCGGTGACCGTCCACCAGGACCTTCACGGCGCCCACGACGGCAAGAACGCGGGCAGGGCCTGCTGGGTCATCGCCGGGTCTCTCTGCGGCGGCAAGATCCAGGGGACCTACGCGCAGAAGCTCACTAACTGCTGGCGCTGCGATTTCATGAACACCGTCAAGAAGGAAGAAGAACCGGCTGAGGTGGGTTTCACGGCCACGCGGCTTGGCCTGGAAAGGGTTCTGGAAAAGAAACGGTCCGGCAAAAGCGTTGCTCCGGTGAACGCGGACCACTAAATCCTCGTTCCTGTTGCGATCCATTCAATTAGCATCCCTTCGTTTGGCAGTCGAAAAGCTGTCGCGAGGGGATTTTTTTGTCTGCCTCTCTTCTACCCCGTCGCCCGGGCGCGACCAGGTCGGCAGCATGCGACCGGTCATGTTCCGAACGGTTGTGCTAGCTCGCGTTCTCGTACGTACCGGGTGAGATCGACCGAGGGGACGACGTCTGGCTGCGATTTTTATAGATGGTCAGGAACTGAATGAACTTCTGATAATCGGTCGTGTCTCTGAAGATTTTTTGTTTCTGGTTTCCGCGCGTGATGACGTGATAGAATGCTCCCTCGAACTCTATTCTCGGCTTCCGCAGCATGGAACAACAATATCAGCAGAGGAGAATGCTGTCAAGATAGCAATTTTCAAGTCTGACCCTAAGCGGTCCAGAGGGAGCATTAGGGGAGCATTAGGG
>CAYILT010000158.1:0-8093 GCA_964364055.1 uncultured Nitrospiraceae bacterium
AAGCCGGAATTGTAAAATGCAAATTGCAAATTGCAAAGTGCAAATTTACCCAAATTAGGTACGCAAAGATAGTCGATTTGTCCCGTATTGACAGGCGTTTTGTGATCTTGACAAAAATATTCTATCCATTTTGCGTAGAATTTGATTCCTTAGTAACTATGCTGAATCGATCGATCATTTTCCTCCTTGCCATCATCCTGCTGCCTGTCGCGGCAACGGCCCAGGAACCGCAGGCCAACGGCGGCAGCCTCGGCATCATCTCCGTTCCCCTTGCAAACGTCCGTGAAGAGCCCCTGCCCAAGTCCCCTATCGTCACCCAGGTCCTGCTCGCCGACGAAGTGCGGATCCTGGAAAAACAGGAATACCGGTACCGCATCGCCATCCCGGGCCAGGGGAACCGCGAGGGCTGGATCCATCAGGAGGCGGTGCAGGTCCCCCGCGACAAGGGGAGGTCCTACCTGACGGCCGACCGGCAATGGATCGTCATCACGGTCCCGAAGACCCCGGCCCTGATCCTCGACAAGTTCGGCAACCACAACGTTTCACTCTATGCGGGAACGCGGCTGCCGATACTGGAGCGGGATGCGGACGGATACAAGGTGCAGTTTCCCGACCGGACCGCAGCCGTCATTGCAGCGGCGGATGCCCTGCCGGTAAAGCCCCGCAACCCCGTGCTGGGCGGCGTGGCGCCCGCGGAGCTCGCCAAGACGGCCCGGAAGTTCCAGGGCGTCCGCTCTTTTAGCGGAGGGATCACGGCCCAGGGCATGGACACCCGCGGCCTCATCTACATCGTCTACCGGATCCACGGCATCGACCTCGATACGGAACGAGATGTCCTGAAGGCAAAGGCCGTGAAGGTCCCGAAGAAGGAGCTGGTTCCCGGCGACATCCTCGTGTTCAACGGCGAGGGGCTCGGGCTTTACGTGAACAACGGCCAGTTCCTGCACTCCGTCAGAAAGGCCCGCATCCAGCTTGGCGGCATCCACGACCGCCGGTTCGCCAACGCCCTTCTGTACGGGCTGCGCGTCGCGGGCCCGGAGCCCGACCAGAAGAAGCTCCTCGCGGTGATGACGGCGGACGAGATCATGATCGCCCAGGGCCTGGCCGCGGAACTGCCGCCGGGCAGGCGGATCGTGTATTGGGCCGGAAGGTTCCTCGGAACGCCCTACGACACCGACCCGCTGGGTCTGTACGTTCGCACGAACCGCATCGTTGCCGATGAGAAGGCCGACTGCATGTACCTCACGTTCCGCGCTACGGAGCTTGCGCTGTCCGGGACGCCGGGCCAGGCGATCGAGCAGGCGCTTTCCCTCCGCTTCATCACCCAGGGCAGGCTCGCCGACGGGCTGGTGCAGAACTACGGCGAGCGTTTCGAGTACGGCGAAGACATGGTGTTCAGCGGCAAATGGGGCGCGAATATCACCGGTTCCCTCGGCGCGACGAAGAGCATCAAGGGCTCCCGCGGTCGGGACGAGGTCACGATCCTGCCCCGGCAGACGCTTCTGACAAAGAAGCTCCAGAAGCAGCTCCAGGACGGAGATATCGTCTACTGGGTCAAGGACCCGGGCAAGCGCGTCGTCGAGGAGATCGTGGCCCATCTGGCCTTCATCCGCGTCAAGAACGGAAGGCCTTTCCTGATCCACGCTTCAGGCAGCAAGAACAAGCGGGGCACCCCGACCGGCGGAGCGGTAAAAGAGGTCCTCTTTGCCGACTACCTGCGCGACACGAAGTTCATCGGCGCATTCGTGACCCGGTTCGAGCAGTAGGAGGAACGTCAGCACCGCTTTACCGCAGCCAAAAGCAGGCGCTTCTAAGCGAGGACGCAGAGGAGAGCAGGACATCCGAACGCGCTCTATCGCCATTTCCCCCGCCTGTTGTGCATTACTTTCGGTTTGACAATACTCAGTTATCTCTGCTATCCTTTCCACGAGCTCTTTCAAACCTCCCGGGATTAGAAGCCTCGCTTCTCATTCCGCACTCCACACTCCGAATTCCGCACTTCGAAAAGGAGTCCCATGCTTGCCAAGGTCATGAGCGCTGCCGTTCTGGGCATCGACGCCTATCCCGTCGAGGTAGAGGTCGACATCGCGAGCCGCGGCCTGCCGTTCTTCTCCACCGTGGGCCTGCCCGACGCGGCGGTGAAGGAGAGCAAGGAACGTGTCCGCGCGGCGCTCAAGAACACGGGGTTCGACTTTCCCCTGAAGCAGGTGGTCGTGAATCTTGCGCCCGCGAACATCAAGAAGGAAGGGTCGGCCTTCGACCTGCCCATCGCCGTCGGCATGCTGATCGCCGAGGGCGTCCTCACGCAGGAGATGGTGGAGGGTTACCTCATCGTGGGCGAGCTTGCGCTCGACGGCAGGGTGAAACCGGTGCGGGGTGCCCTCTCCATGGCGGTGTTTGCGAAGAAGGCGGTCTGCCGCGGCATGATCATCCCGGCGGACAATGCGCCGGAGGCGGCGGTCGTTGAGCCGGTCCCTGTCTTCGGGGTCCGGACCCTGCCGCAGGTCGTGGAGTTCCTGACCGGCGCAGCGATCATCGATCCCGAACGCATGAACGTCCGGAGCACCTTCGAGACGTACTCGGTGTATCAGGAGGACTTCGCCGAGGTCCGCGGCCAGGAGCACGCCAAGCGCGCCATCGAGATCGCCGCGGCCGGCGGCCACAACATCATCATGATCGGCCCTCCCGGGTCCGGCAAGACCATGCTTGCCAGGCGTCTGCCGTCCATCCTGCCGCAGATGAGCTTCGACGAGTCCATCGAGACCACCAAGATCCACAGCGTCATGGGCCTCCTCCGGCAGGGCCAGCCGCTCATTGCAACGCGGCCCTATCGTTCGCCGCACCACACTATCTCCGACGCAGGGCTCATCGGCGGCGGACAGGTCCCCAAACCCGGCGAGGTGAGCCTGTCGCACAACGGCGTGCTGTTCCTGGACGAGCTGCCGGAGTTCAAACGCAACGCGCTTGAAGCGCTCCGCCAGCCGCTCGAGGACGGCCACGTCACCATATCTCGCGCCCTTACGTCGCTCACCTACCCGGCCTCGCTGATGCTCGTCGCCGCCATGAACCCCTGCAAGTGCGGGTTCCACGGAGATCCTCTGCACCAGTGTCTCTGCACGCCGCACCAGATACAGACCTACCGCTCCCGCGTGTCGGGCCCGCTCATGGACCGCATCGACATCCACATCGAGGTGCCGGCCATCAAGTTCAACGAGATCTCCTCCGACGTTCCCGGAGAGCCGTCGGGCGCGATCCGCGACCGCGTTACCTTCGCCCGTTCGGTCCAGCAGGAGCGGTTCAAGACCGACAGCATTTACGCAAATGCCCACATGAAACCCCGCCATATCCGCAAGTATTGCAGGATCGACGCCGATTCCCAGCGGCTCATGGAGGCGGCTATGAACCGCCTCGGCCTGTCCGCCCGCGCCTACAACCGCGTGCTGAAGGTCGCCCGCACCATCGCCGACATCGAAGGCAGCGGACCCATAGCGACGGAGCACATTTCTGAGGCCATCCAGTACCGGAGCTTGGACAGAAGGATAAGCTGACAATATCCTCGTTGCGTTTACATGCAATTCTTTGTGAGAGCACTGCCTACCCGTACGGGTAGTACGCGTACCCCAAAAATACCACGCCCAATCACACGCGAATAGTTGACAGCCACAATAAAGTGGTATACTATCAACCACACATCACGTAACTACTCAACCTCTGAACAAATTCTTTTTAGAACTGATCAATACCACAAGCATTAGCAGGCTGTTGAAAAAGACCTGTTTTGACAAAAACGCACCCCAAAAGGGCTTCGGTGAGAACAGGATGACAAGGACGCAGAATGAGCGGACCGGGATTATACGCCGTATGAAACAACGTCATTCTATTCTTCTGATCATATGTGCGGTGGGCATATACGCCTGCACCGCGGTGGAAAGCGGTGTTGTCAGCACGGAACCAAGGTCTGCGACACAGCATGCAACGGTAACCGGCAGTGTATCGCTGTCCCGTGAAGCGTTGTCTCCCTCTGTTCCTGATGAGCCTGGAACGGTCTCAGGCAAACAGGATTCAGGGTCCTGGACAATAGAATATGAGGTCTCCGGCGGGTTTGCCGGAATTCGACGACAGTTGAATTTGTCCGGTAACGGCCGAATCATTGCGTCGGACCTCAAGAGGAAAAGGCGCGTTGAACAGCAGGCTCCTCCGGAGCAATTGGTCAAAATAGCGGAGGCCCTGTCGAAGATCGATCTTTCCCGGCTGCCGGCAACAGGGCCGAAGCTTTCCAACCGCTGCGCCGATTGTTTTCAACACGCGCTCACGGTGGCCAACGCCGATCAGCACTACAAACTATACGTTGACGATACCACGCTGAAGGACCCGGCATGCGCTGAGTTGATCGGTCTCCTGTCATCCCTGTTGAATCAGGCGCTCGTCAAACAGGAACCATAATTCTGCGGCAACGTTTAGTGAGGCATAGCCTCAGACCGATGAAGCAAAACTAAAATCCTTGAACCAAACAACAAGGCGTCTCACACGAAGCCACAAGGCTCACGAAGGAAAACGATTCAAAATCCAATATGTAAGCTGTTAGCTTTGTGCCTCCGTGCCTTTGTGTGAAAATGGGTGCTGGTTCAATTTAATCTCAGCGGGTAAATTCCCCGCAGCTTGCTGCGTTTCCCTTTTTGCTGTTAGCTGTGGATACCCCGTCAGCTTGCTGCGGGGTTGTTCATTAAATTTGACTCATATTTCAAGATGAGTCGCAGTAAATGTTTTTAAGGAGGGAATTGTGAAAAAACTTGCGGCACGTACCGGTTTGTGGAAGATCTCGCTATCTGTCTTTATCGCGGTTTCTCTTGTCAGTTGCGGGGGCAGTGGAGGCGGTGGAAACAGCACTTCGTCCTCTTCCGCCAAAATCGCCGCCCTCAAAAGCAGTGGGGCGCGGGTCGCTGTTCATCAGACAACCGGCATGGTCAGTTTTATCGGCGCTGATCCGCGCGCGCCGATCGCTTCGCCTTCCGCGGGCAAGGGCCTCATCGCTGAAGACGCGGCCATGGCCGCGGTGCAGGTTTACGGCCCGCTGTTCGGTCTGAAAGATCCCGCCAGGGAATTGCGCATCATGAAAAAGGCGACCCGGGAGAAGGGACGTTCCATGACGCGGTATCAGCAGCTCTATCAGGGCGTTCCGATCATCGCCGGTGAGATCATTGTGAACCTGAACAGCGTTGGCGGTCTGCTCTCCATGGGCGGTGAAATATCGCCGTCGCTCTCTCTTGATGTAGCTCCGAAGATCTCGGCCGATCAGGCGCGAGACCTTGCATTCGGCGCCATAGCGAAATGGTATCAAGTGAGCTCCGGCGCCCTGATAGCTACAACGCCGGAACTTTCGATCTATGATCCGCGCCTGCTGGAGCCAAACACGCTGCCGGCGACCCTGGTATGGAGGATGGAAGTCAGGGCCATGGGACTTGCGCCGATCCGCGAATTCGTGCTGGTGGACGCGCAGAAGGGCGGTATCCGTCTGCACTTCAACCAGATCGATACGGCGAGGAATCGTTTGACCTACGATACGAACAGCACGAACGTCCTGCCGGGTACGCAGGCTTGCATCGAAAGCAGCAACAACAACGCCTGCACAGGCGGGAGTAATGCAGATGCGGATAATGCGCACCGGTACGCGGGAGACACCTACAATTTCTATTCTACCAATCATGGCCGCGACAGCATCGATGGGCTGGGCATGAGCATGCTATCCACGGTCAGGTATTGTGAAACAGGATTTCCCTGTCCTTATCAGAATGCCTTCTGGAACGGCACCCAGATGGTTTATGGGGCGGGTTTTGCCGGCGCGGACGATGTGGTAGGCCATGAACTGACGCACGGCGTTACGGAAAACACCTCCGGTCTCTTTTACTACTACCAGTCCGGCGCCATCAACGAATCCTTTTCCGATGTCTGGGGCGAATTCGTTGATCAGGCCAACGGAGCAGGGAACGATGCCGCCGCAGTCAAGTGGAAAATGGGCGAAGATTTGCCGGCCAGTATCGGGGCCGTTCGTGACATGAAGAATCCGTTATTGTTCGGCGATCCCGACAGGATGACCAGCGCTAATTACGATTTAGACGCGAATTTTCTGGACAACGGCGGAGTGCACACCAACAGCGGGATCAATAACAAGGCGGTGTACCTCTTGACCGACGGCGACACCTTCAACGGCAAGACCGTTACCGGCCTGGGCATGACCAAGGTCGCGAAGATCTACTACGAGGTCCAGACAAACTTCCTTACCTCGGGTTCAAATTATTACGATCTGTACGAATATCTGTACCAGGCCTGCGCCAATCTTGTCGGCACGTCGGGCATTACCTCCGGCGACTGCCAGCAGGTGCGTAATGCCACTGATGCAGTTGAAATGAATCTGGAGCCGACAGCAGGATTTGAACCCATGGTAAGTCCCTGTCCTGTCGGCGAGGCGCCCAGCGACCTGTTCTTTGACAATATGGAGAGCAGTACGCGCTGGAATATAAGCAATCTGGCAGGGGCGACGAACCTATGGTCGTTTATCACAGGCTACGCTGCGTCCGGTATCACGTCATTGTACGTAGCTGACATCGCCACTATCTCTGATTCGGTTGCGTATATGAATACAAACGTAACGCTCGCCGCGAACGCATATCTGCACTTCAGGCATGCCTTTGGGTTTGAGACGGGTAATTATGACGGAGGCGTTCTAGAGTATAGTACCAATAGCGGGAGCACTTGGATCGACGCGGGTCCTCTGTGGGCGGCAGGCAAGAATTATGGTGGAATAATCTCCAGCTCATTCGGAAATCCTCTGGGAGGGCGGAGCGCCTTTGTAAACGACAGCCACGGCTATGTCTCCAGCAAATACAACCTCAGTTCACTGTCCGCTCAGAACATACGCTTCCGATTCCGGGAGGCCAATGACAGTTCTACCGTTGGCCCTCTTGGCTGGGTAGTGGACGACGTGCGGATATACACCTGTGTTAACCCTGTGCCCACCCTCGGCAGCATCAGTCCGACTTCGGCTACGGCCGGCGGCGCCGCGTTCACTCTGACGGTGATCGGCACAAACTTTGTAACTGGGGTCTCGACAGTACGATGGAACGGGAGCAACCGCGCCACGACCTATTTGTCTCCCACGCAACTTACCGCCGCCATCACGGCTGCCGACATCGCCACGGGCGGGACGCCCGCAGTGACGGTGTTTAATGCCACGCCGGGAGGCGGCTCCTCCGGTGTCTCATCGTTCACCATCAACAACCCCGTGCCCGCCGTCACAAGCTTGAGCCCGACGTCGGTTCCGGCCGGCGCCGCCGATTTCACCCTTACCGTGACAGGCACGAATTTCGTAAATGGAGGTTCAATTGTAAGATGGAACGGCAGCAGCCGCGCCACGACCTTTGTCTCGGCCACGCAACTCACTGCCACGATCACCACCGCCGATAGAGCAGCTGCCGGGACAGCCTCGGTCTCGGTCTTTAATACCACGCCGGCCGGCGGCACCTCAAATAACTCAACGTTTACCATTACCGCTCCGGCGCCTTCCTCCTCCGGCGGCGGTGGAGGAGGCGGAGGAGGAGGTTGTTTTATAGCCACGGCTGCCTATGGCTCGCCCATGGCAGAAGACGTGCGTTTCCTGCGTGCCTTTCGGGATGAATATCTCATGACGAACGTCTTTGGCCGCAAGTTCGTGGATCAGTACTATGACATCAGTCCGCCGATCGCGGATTATATCCGGCAGCATGAAACCCTGCGCGCGGCAATGCGCTGGATGCTGAAACCGCTCGTGAAATTAAGCAAGCTTCTGGTGAGCGATGAATCTGCCAATGCGGAGACGGCGGACAAGCCGTAACGGAAGGGACGTACCGGAAGTTACTTCAGGGCGGCCGGATCAGGCCGCCCTTTTTATATCAGGTAGAGGAATTATTGAGGCTTGCATAAATAAGGGTGACCCTATACGGCTCTATACGCTCTACAACGTTTGTATCGGAGCATGGACAGAAGAATAAAGTGAACCTTCGCCAAATCAGGCCCGAGTAGCAATTAGGGTCAAGTAGCAATTAGGGTCAAGCAATTAG
>CAYILT010000159.1:0-8081 GCA_964364055.1 uncultured Nitrospiraceae bacterium
CATCACCGAACTTATCACCGGTCTCGACATCGTCGGCATCATGCTTGACACGGCCGTGGGCAGGAAGCTGCCGTTCAAGCAGGCCGATATCAGGCCGAACCGGTGGGCCCTCGAGGTCCGGCTGAACGCCGAAGACCCGAAGACTTTCAGCCCCTCCTTCGGGAAGATCAGCCGTCTCCAGACCCCTATGGGCCCCAACGTGCGGGTGGCCACGGGCGTCTACGAGGGCGGCGACATTCCCCCCTACTACGATTCGCTGTTCATGCTGCTCATGACGGCCGGCGCCGACCGCAAGGACGCGATCCGCGTCATGGACCGCTGCCTGGGCAGGAACCTCCGGGTGGAGGGCGTCAAGACGCTGCAGCCGCTGCTGCTCAGCATCATCCGTCATCCCTCGTTCATGTCCGGAGAGTTCTCCACGCGGTTCATTGAGGAGCACATGGACGAGCTGATCTCCATGTTCAGCGACGACAACAGCGAGGACGACGTGCTCAAGATCGCGCGCTATGTCGCCGAGATATCGGCCCTGGGGCCGCAGAAGTGGATGTAGGAAGTGAATTCGGAGTGTGGAATGCGGAGTGCGGAATGGGGAAGGAAAAACAAATTCGAGTCCTCCGCTCCTCGATAATGGATCGAACATGAAAGAGATCCTCAGGCTGCTGAACAACAACCGGGAGTGGGCCCGGCGGGTCGAGATCGAGAGCCCCGGGTTCTTCAGTAAGCTGAAGAAACAACAGCGGCCCAAGTACCTGTGGATCGGATGTTCGGACAGCCGTGTGCCGGCGAACCAGATCACGGGATTGCTGCCGGGCGATGTCTTCGTCCATCGGAACATCTCCAATCAGGTCATCAATACCGACATGAACCTGATGTGTGTGCTGCAGTATGCCGTCGAGGTCCTGAAGGTCAGGCACATCATCGTGTGCGGTCATTACGGATGCGGCGGCATCGCGGCCGTCAAGAGGAACGCCACCTACGGGATGCTGGAGCACTGGCTCGAGAACGTTCGGGTGTCCATACGGAAGCACAAGCGGAGCACGCTCAATGAGATGTGCGAGCTGAACGTGAAGCGGCAGGTGGAGAACCTGACGCACAATACGATCGTCCAGAAGGCGTGGGACCGGGGCCGAAAGCTCTATGTCCATGGATGGATCTACTCGATCTCGGACGGGCTCATCAAGGACCTGAAGGTGACCCAGATGCGGGCTCCCGCGAGGGAGCATCTCAAAAGCAGGAAGTAGAGGACAGGATAAGCATGAACGACCCTGTATTCGTCAGACCAGGAATGTCAGCCAAGGATATTGTGAAGGCGGTCCGCTCCCTGAAGGGGGTGTGCCTGACCTCGGTCGGCATGCGCGACGCGGGCCAGTCGGATTTCAAGAACCGCCACCGGATACACGACCTCAAGACCCTGGCGCCTTATTATGACCGCATGGGGCTGTTCAGCGCCGAGTGCCACGGCGGCGCGCGGTGGCACGTGGGGATCATGAACCGGCGGGAGAGCCCCTTCGAGGAGACCGCGCTGCTCAGGCGGCTCATGCCGAACGTGCTGCTCCAGACCCTCATTCGCGAGACCAACCTCTGGGGCTACCGGCCCTATCCGAAGAACGTGATCGAGTACGCCGTGGGCGCTGTGGACATCGATGTGTGGCGATGCTTCTCGTTCCTGAACGACGTGCGGAACATGCGCTCCGTTGCCGAGGTGGTGATGAAACGGGGGCGGCTGTTCGAGCCCACCATATCGTTCACTGTGGCCGACTGGGCCACGAACGACTATTACCTGAAGACCGTGCGGGACATCGTGGACCTCTGCGGCGGCACGGACGAGATCGTGCTGTGCGTGAAAGACATGGCCGGTGTGGGTGACGTGACGCGCATCGGCAACCTGATCAACGCCATCAAGCAGGCCTACCCGGGCCTGGTCATCGACTACCACCGGCATATCACCGACGGGCTCGCGATCCCGGCCCTGCTGTCGGCCGCGAAGGCCGGCGCGACCATCTTCGACGTGGAAGAGGACTCGCTGGTGCGGTTCTACGGCCACTCGCCCATCCTCGCCGTGCAGGCCATCTTCGAGGAATCGGGGATCCCCGTGCACGTGGACCGTCAGGAAGCGGAGGCCGCGGTCCGGAAGGTTCGCGAGTGGATCGGCGATTACGAGTGGGCCGAGTCGCCCTTTAAGGGATTGGACCACACGGTCACGCTCCACAAGATGCCCGGCGGCGCGTTCCCCAGCTCCTTCGAACAGGCGCAGAAGGCGGAGTTCCTTCACCTCATGCCGGCGGTCCTGAAGCTCATGTCCCTGTACAACCGCATCGTGAAGTATTTCGACGTCACGCCCGGCTCCCAGGTCACCTGGGTGACCTGCAGCGGGATCGTGAACAAGTACGCAAAGGAGCGCGGCGACGGCGGTGTTCAGCACATCATCGAGCTCATGGTGAAGTTCGTCGAGGAAAAGGCCCAGGACCTCGACGCCATGACAAAAGCCGAGCAGGAGGAACTGCTGCTGCTCTTCAGGAACGCGCCCGGCGATTTCAAGAACCTGCTGCTCGGCAACTACGGCCGGCTGCCGGTCGGCTGGCCCGCGGAGTGGGTGTACCGGAGCGCCTTCGGCGAGGATTGGCAGGTGAAGATCAGGGAGCGGAAGGAGCTCTCGCCGCTCGAATCGGTGGCCGAGGACGACCTCGACCGGCTCCGCCGGGAGCTTGGCGGAAACCTCGGGAGGGAAGTGACGGACGAGGAGTTCATCCTGTGGCTGATGCATCCCAAGGACGCGCTGGAGTACTTCGAGTTCCGCGACAAGTTCGGCGAGGCGCCGCTCGTGCTCCCCACGGACGTATGGCGCGAAGGGCTGCGGAAACCGGGCGAACAGGTCGACTTCGAGCTTGGGGGCAAGCCCCACTCCCTTGAACTGGTTTCCGTCGGAGCCGAGCACGACGGGATCATCGACGTCGTGATGCGCGTGGACAATAAGACCCGGGTGTATACCGTGGAGACCCCGAGGGCGAAGAAGATCGAAGTGCGGATGGCCAAGGCGGCAGGCGATGTCGGCGCGCCGATCAACGGCAGCGTCTGGCGGATCGGCAACCCGGGCCGCGGCGCCCTGAAAGTGGACGACATCGTCCGAAAGGGCGAAGAGATGGCGAACCTTGAGGCGATGAAAATGGAGAACGCCGTTCTCGCGCCCTTTGACGGCCGGATCGCCGAGGTCTGCGTGAAGCTGAACGAGACCGTGCGCGAGAAGCAGTTGCTGTTCGTGATCGAGAAGAAATAGCTGAGAATCGCAAGACCATTGCGCCACGGAGGCACGGAGACACGGAGAAAATCAGGACAAGAAACGTACAGCTATTTTATATATATTGAATCGCCATAAGGAGGATTTCGGTCATGACCCTGATGAAGCCCAGTGAGCGGGAAGAGGAGTTTTTCGCGCGGCAGGAGTTCGAAAAGAAAAAGAAGCTCGAAGAAGAGAAGCAGAAGGCGCTGGCCGGCGACCAGAAGAAGAAGGCCCGGGAGCTCCACTTCATGAAGTGCCCCAAGTGCGGTATGGACCTGATCGAGATCGACTACAAGAAGATCAAGATCGACAAGTGTTCGGCCTGCGCCGGCGTGTGGCTCGACGCGGGCGAGATGGAGCAGGTGGCCCTGATGGAGAAGGGCGGCCTTGATAAGCTGTTCAGCGTGTTCGCGAAGTAACTTCCGTATTACCTTGACACGATCGACGGCCTTTGGTACTATCATCGCGTAAAGGGGAGTAGATGGATCGCGGTTATCGTCAGGACGGCTTGGTACAAGCCCGGAACCGCGAGTTAGGTTACACTAACAAGCAAGACCTTTACCGCGCAATGTATTTTGTGACGGTAAAGGTCTTTTTTTTTGCTTAACAGCTTGTTGAAAAAGGCGCCTCTTGCAGCCTAATTCGTCATCCCCGTGAAAACGGGGATCCAGTAACAGCCTGAAAATCCTGGATTCCCGCCTGCGCGGGAATGACGGAAAAGGGAGCGAACATCATTCTTCAACAGCCTGTTAAAAGCCCGGCGCGGCATGAGCCGTTCGCCGGACCGTGAACCAGCGGCTCCGGACGGTCAATACACCGACACAGGCCCTATTCTTTTGCTATAGTTTAATCGGTTCTCAGCAACCGCGCGTTTTCGCGCGGCACTCTATCACCCGGAGGTATAACAATGGATCAGCAAAAATTCCCGAAGATGGTGGCAGTCGGTGCTCTGGTTGTTCTCGTTCTCATGATCTTCATGTCCTCGTACTTTGTGGTCGACGCAGGCGATCGCGGTATCATACTCCGGTTCGGCGCGGTGAACCGTGTGGTGGCCGAAGGGCTTCATTTCAAGGTCCCCTTCATGGAGGACATCGTCCGTATGACCGTGCGCGTTCAGAAGACCACCACCAAGACCGAAGCGGCCAGCCAGGACCTGCAGATAGTCCAGACCACCATGGTCCTGAACTACAGCCTCCAGCCGGACAAGGTCGGCGAGACGTACAGGACCCTCGGCCTGAACCGGGATGTATCGGAGAAGATCATCAATCCCGGCATTGAGGAGAGCTTCAAGGCGGCCGCCGCGCGGTACACCGCCGAGGAGCTGATCTCGAAACGGGAGGCGCTCAAGACCCAGGTGCGGAACTATCTCCGCGACCGTCTGGCGCCCTTCGGCATCGTGGTGGTGGAGCTCTCGATCACGGATTTCCAGTTCTCGACCGAGTTCAACAAGGCTATTGAATCGAAGCAAAGCGCCGAGCAGCACGCGCTCAGGGCGAAGCGGGACCTGGACCGGATCAAGGTGGAGGCGCAGCAGAAGATCGCTACTGCCCAGGCCGATGCCGAGGCGCTCCGTCTCCAGCGCCAGGTGATCTCGCCGGACCTCATCAAGCTGCGCCAGATCGACGCACAGATAAAGGCCATCGAGAAGTGGGATGGCAAACTCCCGAGCGTGACCGGCGGCGCTGTTCCGTTCATCCAGGTCGAGGACCTCAAGAAGTAGGGCTCTCAGACCATACAATAGTTCCTTGCACGTCGAAGGGTCCCCGCAGCCCTGCTGCGGGGCACGTCAACGGCGGATAATGGTTTTTTCGTGCGTCCGTCTTTCATCCGGCAGGAGTCATGGTGAAATTCCATCAGCAGACCGTTCAGGAAAGCCTCGCGTTGCTGAGGTCATCGTTGCAGGGCATTACCGGCGCTGATGCCCTTGCCCGGATTCAGCAGTACGGCCCCAACGAGCTTGTGGAAAAGGCCCGCAAGACGCCGCTCATGATGCTCCTGGGCCAGTTCACCGATTTTATGATCCTGGTGCTGATCGCCGCGGCGATCGTATCCGGGGTCGTCGGCGAACCTTCCGATACCATCGCCATCATCGTCATCCTCCTCCTGAACGCCATCCTCGGGTTCACCCAGGAGTACCGTGCCGAAAAGGCAATGGACGCGCTCAAAAAAATGTCAGCGGCCAATGCCCTGGTCCTTCGCGACGGGAAGCACATCACCCTTCAGGCGTCGGAGCTTGTTCCCGGCGACATCGTCCTGCTCGAGGCCGGGAACGTGGTGCCTGCCGACCTGCGCATCATCGAGGCGGCCCGTCTGAAGGCGGAAGAAGCGGCACTCACCGGCGAATCCGTCCCGGTGGAGAAGCATGCCGAGGCCCTTCCCGACGAGAAGCTTCCCCTAGGCGACCGGAAGAACATGCTGTATAAGGGGACCTTCGTCACCTACGGGCGCGGAACGGCCGTGGTGACAGCCACGGGCATGGATACCGAACTCGGCAGGATCGCGGCCATGATCCAGGAACAGGGGGAGGGAAAGACGCCGCTCCAGAAACGGCTGGCGCACTTCGGTCAGCGCATCTCCCTCGCCATCCTGATCATCTGCGCCGTTGTTTTCGCCGGGGGATTGCTCCGCGGCGAACCGGCAGTGAGCATCTTTCTCGTTGCCGTAAGCCTTGCGGTCGCCGCCATCCCCGAGGCGCTGCCTGCCGTGGTGACCATCTCCCTCGCTCTGGGCGCCCGTAAGATGGTGAAGCAGAACGCCCTCGTGCGCAAGCTGCCGGCGGTCGAGACCCTCGGCTCCGTCACCTACATCTGTACGGACAAGACCGGCACCCTCACGCTGAATAAAATGACCGTGGAGGAGACGTGGTGTGACGGCAATACAGTGCGGAGTGCGGAGTTCGGAGTGATAAAGAAGGAAGCGCCGAAGGACCGTATTCCGCAATCGTTGTTCATGACCTCCTTGGCCCTCTCCAACGATGCCCGGGCCGATTCCAACGGCAGTATTATCGGCGATCCGACGGAGGCAGCGCTGTTCTCCCTTGCTCGTGAGAACGGCTACGAGAAGACAAGACTGGAGGCGGATCATCCCCGCGTGGCAGAGCTGCCCTTTGATTCCGAGCGGAAGCTGATGACGACGTTCCATGAAATGGCAGGGTCCGGGGAAGGCGAAAAATACGCATCGTTCACCAAGGGCGCGGTGGAGGTGCTGCTCGATCGGTCCGTGAGCGTGCTGATGTCAGATGGCATCAAGCCGCTTGACCGAAAGGAGGTCGAGCGGATAAGTGAACGGATCGCAGCGGACGGACTCCGGGTCATGGCCATCGCGATGCGCACCTGGGATGCGCTTCCCCGCGACCTCTTGTCCGAACAGGCCGAGTCCGGTCTCGTTCTCCTCGGTCTCATGGGAATGATGGACCCGCCGCGGGAAGAGGCAAAGCAGGCGGTCGCCGAATGCAGGAGCGCCGGCATCACGCCGGTGATGATCACCGGCGACCATCCGCTGACCGCAAGTACGATCGCGAAGCGGGTCGGCATTCTTGACGGGGACGACCCGAAGGCGGTCATCACCGGGAAGGAGCTCGATGCGCTGACGCTCGAAGAGTTCGAGCAGCGGGTGGAGTCCATCCGCGTCTATGCCCGCGTTGCGCCGGAGCAGAAGCTCAAGATCGTGCAGGCCCTCCAGGACCGCGGGCACTTCGTGGCCATGACCGGCGACGGGGTGAACGATGCGCCGGCGCTCAAAAAGGCGGACATCGGCGTCGCCATGGGCGTAACGGGGACGGATGTTGCAAAGGAAGCCTCGTCCATGATCCTACTGGACGACAATTTCGCCACCATCGTGAAGGCGGTGAAAGAAGGCCGGAAGATCTACGACAACATCCGGAAGTTCATTCGCTATCTCCTTACCACCAATTCCGGAGAGATCTGGACGCTGTTCCTTGCGCCGTTCTTCGGCCTGCCGATCCCGCTCCAGCCGATACACATCCTCTGGATAAACCTCGTGACCGACGGGCTCCCTGCGCTGGCGCTTTCCCTGGAGCCGGGGGAGAAAGATGTAATGAGCCGCTCGCCCCGTCATCCCCAGGAGGGGTTGTTCTCCCACGGCCTCGGGTACCACGCCATCTGGGTCGGCCTGCTCATGGCGGGGGTCGTGCTCGGGCTTCAGGCATGGGCCATCCATAGTGGCGACTCCCACTGGCAGACCATGGTATTCACGGTCCTGTGCATCCTGCAGTTGGGGCACGTCATGGCCATCCGGTCCGAGAAGTTGTCCCTGTTCCAGCAAGGTCTCCTGTCGAACAAGCCGCTGCTGACGACCGTGGCCGTCACGATCTGCCTCCAGCTTGCGACGGTGTACATTCCGGCTTTGAACCCGGTGTTCAAGACCCAGCCGCTAACTGCCGGGGAACTCGCCCTGGTGCTCGGGCTCTCGACGATCGTCTTCATTGCAGTTGAAATAGAGAAATATTTCAAGCGCAGGCTCCAATAAAAGGTAGTGGGGTATGCACTTGACGGCACCTACCCCTATCTATAGAACCATGTCCCCGATAAGAGCACTCGGGGATGACTGAAACAGTGCGAAGATATTGTCATTCCCGAAGGTTTAATCGGGAATCTGGTTTGAGAGAATTCACAATATGTTGTGCCAGGTTCCGTCAAGTGCATACCCCCTTTAAAAGGTTAAGGACTGTATGGACTGGGACTGTATGGGGTCAGACTTGAAAATTGCTATCTTGACAGTATTCTCCTATTCTGATATTGTTGACCATGCCGCGCAAACCGAGAATAGAGTTCGAGGGAGCGTT
>CAYILT010000160.1:0-7997 GCA_964364055.1 uncultured Nitrospiraceae bacterium
CTCCCTTCGGTCGCTCGCAAAGACAACGTAACAAAACTTTATGCGTTTGTATTAGCCGCGGTCTACATCGAATCCAGGGCGGATTCCCATTCAAGGTCGCCGATCAGAGACCACTGCACATAGTTCCTTATCCTGTTCCTCGTATCCTCGGCAAGATCGACAAAACGCAAGCCCATGCCGGGTTCCGTTTCCAGGTGAGCGCCGAGGCGGGTTGTCCGGACCACCGCACCCGCGACACGGATAGTATCGGCATCAAGGGGAAGATTGAACGAAAGGTGCAACAGCGTGTTTTCCGGCAAAGGCTCATGCGTTCGAAGGTAAATGCCGCCTTCGGATATATTGACGGCGGTTAAATATCTCTGGGGGTCCTGTTCTTCGATCTCAACGCGCATGCGAGCCGGAACCCGCGGTGTCTTCCGCGGCTCCTCGCTCAGCCGTCTCAGGACGTCATAGAGCAGCGCGATGTCCGTGATCGGCTTGCTTACGATGGCGCCCCACCCCTCAGGCAGCAGCGACTCCGGCAGGGTGTTGATACCGGTGGTCATCAGCGCCACCCGGGGAAGCTCTGCGAGGGACGGATCGGCCTTCATGGCGGTTGCCGCTGCGATCCGCTCATCGTCAGGCAGGTCTGCATCGAACAACACCAGCGAAAATTCGTTCTCCCGCGCCAGCAGGATCCCCTCACCGGCGGTCTTCGCCAGGACCGGCGTATACCAGATGCGGTTGAGCACGACACCCAGATACATTTGGCCCACCGATGACCCGCAGATGACGAGGACCTTCTTTTTTTCGTTCATGGAACTCCTCCCTGATGGCTGTTGAGGCCGCAAGAGACCACGTGGCATATCATGGTCCCTGCTGCGCGACGAACATTATTGATGCTTCGTAAAGATATCGTCACATTCCGGCGCGACCTTCTCGAATGCCTTCAGGACCGCGGGATCGAAGTGTTCGGGAAGGGTCCTTCCGTCCCCCTCGGTTATGATCTTGACGGCCTTCTCATGATCGAAAGCCGGTTTGTAGGGTCGCTGGCAGCTCAGGGCGTCATACTGGTCCACGATATTGACGATCCTGCCTTCAACCGGCGCTGCCTCAGCCTTGAGCCCCCGGGGATAGCCCTTGCCGTCCCACCGTTCATGATGGTTATCCGCGATGGACGCGGCCATCTGAATCCCCGGATGGCTCGATCCGGCGAGTATCTTGGCTCCGATCGTCGTATGGGTCTTGATCACGTCGAATTCATCGCGTGTCAGCGGGGCCGGCTTCAGGAGAATACTGTCGGGAACGCCGATCTTGCCGATGTCATGCAGCAGACTGGCGAATGAGATCGTCTCGACAAAACCCGCCGGCATATTCATCGCTTCGGCGATGAGCTTCGAATAGAATCCGATCCGGGAAATATGCGCTCCGGTTTCGGTGTCCCTGAACTCCGCGGCGGCTGTCAATTTCTCCACCATTTCATAGCTCATCGCCTTGAGCTGATCATAAGCTTCATCAAGCTCCAGCGTTCTTTTTTTCACATCCGCTTCCAGTCTCTCGTTATACCGAAGAATGCCGTCCTCGAAGCTCTTGATCTTCAGGAGGTTCCCGACCCGCACGGTCAACTCGGCCTTGTCGATGGGCTTTGCCAGAAAATCATTGGCGCCGGCGGCAAGGCCACGCAATTTTGAATCCCGGTCCTGGAGCGCCGTCACCAGGATCACCGGTGTGTTTTTTGTCTCCGGGTCCGCTTTGATCAGCCTGCATGCCTCGTATCCGTTCATGACCGGCATCATGATGTCCAGGAGGACGAGGTCCGGCCTGGCGCTGGTGCATTTTTGCACCCCCTCCTGCCCGTTGGAGGCAAGTTCAATATCATATCCCAGCGCTATCATCCAGTGGCTCAGAAGCTTGAGATTGTTCTCCTCGTCGTCTACCAGCAGGATCTTTTCGTTTGCCATATCCAGCCCCTTATAGAAACGGTCTCCTTAGATATTTGTCTTCGCAGGACCTGAAAAAAATATACCACAAAATTAGGGGTCATTCGTATTTTAGTTGAAAAAAGCTGTACAAACCAGAAACCGAGAAAGGCCAAGATTCGTCCGCAGATTATACAGATTTCACAGATTCAAAACGACCGCCCTGAATCGTGTTTAAAAGACTAAATCTGCGTCAATCGTTCGGCTGAGCTCACGACGAAGTCTGCGAAATCTGTGGATAAGTTTTTCCTCCGCGCCTTTGTTTCTGTGGTCATACCTTGCCTTTTCAACGTTATTGCGAATGAACCGTTTTTTCCCTGACCGGGGGAGTTTTATGCATCCAACAGTTCCCTCACCTTTGTCAGGAGTACCTTCGCCGAGAACGGCTTCTGGATGAACACAAGCCCTTCCCCGAGCCCTCCCTGCTTCTTGATCATGCCCTCCGAATATCCGCTCACGAACAGTGTTCGGATCCCGGGCTGCGCCTTTTTTATTTCATCGGCCGCGTCCTTTCCGTTCTTCTTCGGCATGATCATATCAAGGATGACGAGCCGGACACGGTCACGGTGCTCCAGGAACATCCTGACCGCCTCCTCGCCGTCCTCCGCGGCCAGCACCGTGTAGCCGAAGGATTCAAGTATGATCCTCATCAGATCTCGTAGCGGGGCTTCGTCCTCGGCGATGAGGATGGTTTCGGTCCCTCCCTGAGGGACGGAGGAATCCGCGACATGATGTTCGCTGGCCGCCTTGTCGCTCAGCGGCAGCAATATCTCGAACCGAGCGCCTTTTCCGGCCTCGCTGGTGACCTGGATGAATCCTTTATGCTGCTTGATGATCCCGTAGGCGATCGAAAGCCCGAGCCCCGTTCCCTCTCCCACCCCCTTGGTCGTATAAAAGGGTTCGAATATTTTGTTCTGCGTTTCCGCGTTCATCCCGACCCCGGTATCGGCAACGGAAATGGACGCGTACTTCCCGGCCGTCCCGTATCCATGAGCGGATATATAGTCGTCATCGATCTCCGCCGATCCGGTGCTGATGGTCAGATATCCGCCCTTCGGCATCGCGTCCCTGGCATTGGTGACCAGATTCATCAACACCTGTTCCAGCTGTCCGGCATCGGCGAATATTATTGCCTGCTTGTCCGCAACCTTGATCCTGAGCTCGAGGTCTTCACCGATAATCCGGTAAAGCATTTTCTCCATGCCGGAAACAATGTCGTTCACCCGGATATGCTTGAAATCGACGACGTCTTTTCTGCTGAACATCAGCAATCGCTTCGTAAGATTTGCCGCCCGGTCCGCGGCGGAAAGCACCTCGCGCATGCGGTCCCTTGACGGGTTGTCCGCTCCCATGCCATCCAGCACCAGGGACCCGTACCCGATTATTACGTTCAGAATATTGTTGAAATCGTGCGCGATCCCTCCCGCAAGCGTCCCGATCGCCTCCATCTTCTGGGCGTGAAGCAACTGTCCTTCGAGCCTCTTCCGCTCGGTGATGTCCCTGATGATCCCCGATGCATGGCGCTTTTTTTTCAGCAGAAACCCGGTGAGGGAAAGTTCGAGCGGGAATTCCGTCCCGTCCTTCCTGAGCCCGGCCATTTCCACGGTCGCGCCCAGTTTCGGCCCCTCGCCGGTTTCCGCAAATCGCTTGAATGCATGTGCCTCCCGGAACCGTTCGGGTATGATGAACTCCGGCTCTTTTCCCATGACCTCGCCGGCGCCGTAGCCGAACATCATCTCGGCAGCGGGGTTCCAGTACGAGATCTTTCCCGCGTCGGTGAGCAGGATGATGGCGTCCGGCGCGGTCCGGGTTATGGCTTGCAGTTTACCTTCGCTGTCCCGCACGGCCTCCTCGGCCTTTTTGCGTCGGGAGATGTCCAGCAACGCGCCAATGTTGGCTGTACGGCCCTCAAAGAGCGCCTGCGACTCGTAGACCTCGATCATAACGACCCCGCCGTCCTTTCTCACCCCCCTGATCTCGTACGAGCCGGACAAAGACGTTCCCGCTCTCCGTCTCCGGCCATGCTCCTCGACAAGGGCCCAATCCTCCGGGACGGTGAGGTCCCGCGGCGATCTTGTGTTTATCAATTCCCCGGCGGTGTAGCCGAAGAGTTCGGCAAAGGTCCTGTTCACGTATTTGAACACGCCGTCCTGGACAATATAGATGCCGACCAGCGACTGCTCGGCCATGCTCCTGAACTTGTCCAGCGAATCCCGCAACCCCTGTTCCATGGACTTCCGTCGGGAGATATCGGTCACCACCGAGATGACATGCGGTTTTCCTCCGATGTCGATAGTGCGGCCGGAAACAAGGCAGGGCACGATGGCCCCCTGTTTTGTGCGGATTGTCGTTTCCAGGCCGTTCATCAGGCCCTTTTGCGCCAATGCTCGCCTGAAGACCTTTCTTTCATCGGGCACGGCCCAGATGCCGAGCCCGACGACCGTCCTCCCGATGACCTCATCACGTGTATAGCCCAGGAACTCCAGGAACCGGTCATTGACCTCGGTGAAGGCGCCATCACGGGCGTCCGTAATGACGATGCCGTCCGGACTGGACAGGAATAGCGTGGAGAACTTCTTTTCTGAAAGGATCAGGCCTTCCTCTTTCTTTCTCAGCTCCACCAGGGTTGTCCGCAATTCCGCCGTTCTCGAGGCCACCCGCTTGCGAAGCAACAGGTTCCACAGGACAAGGAGGAGGGCGATGGCTCCTATCCCTGCCAGTGAATAGGCAATGTTCCTTACGAAATCCGGATCAGCGCGCAGGGTCGTTCCCATCCATTTCTTTTCGATCTCTTCATGCTCCTTGCCGGTTATCTTCGAAAAGCCTCCTTCGATCACGCCAAGCAGGTCTGTTCCGCCCTTTTTTACCGCGCGATGGAACTGACCTGAATATAAAGGCCGGGAATGCCGGTACTCCTTTTCGATGCTGAACTTGTACAGATAATAAAGGGCCGGCGGTTTATCCATGCAGAATACGCTGATATCCCGGTTAGCCGCGGCCTGCACGATATGCTCATAATTGTGATATGTTTTCAGCGTGGAAATGCCGCTTCGCCGAAGCACGTCGATACAGGCGTCGCCGTCCTTGACCCCGATCACGAAACCATGCAAGGAGCTGATATCGGTAATACCGCTTATATTCCTGTGGAAAAAGATCGGGACTTCCAGTGTCGCATAGGGCTTTGAAAAATCATACTGCTGCGCCCTTTCGTCGGTAAAGAAAATCGTGTCGATAACATCGGCGTTCCCCCCGGCCATGAACTTCCGCGCCTTTCCCCAATCCATGCCCCGGTAATCGACCTTGATCCCTGTCCTTTTCTCCCACAGGCTCCACTCGTCGATCAACATGCCCTGCAGATTCCCCTTCACATCGCGGAAGATGTAGGGCGGATAGTTGTCGTCCGATACAACGGTAATGGTCTGACGGTTTTGAGAACTTTCGGAAGGCCCCGCGGCCGAAGGACGGCACAGGAGCAGGAGAGCGGACAGCATCAGGCAAAGGATGAAAGGACGGGAAAGCATAGTTTGATCGGGTCTCGTCATTTGTTCAATAGTTCTCAAATTATTCGGAAGCTCTTCTTTGAATTTATTAAGTATATCATAATGTTACAAAACTGATGGGTTATTTGAGCTTTTAATGACGGGGTTTGTGACCATTTGTAGCGGATTTGGTAGAAAAAAGACGGTGAGAACCGCTGGAATTCAGGAGCGCGCGATTAGTTACAAATGAATCAAATTTTACGTAAAATAGAAAGAATATTTGCCGCAAAAAAGACTTCGAGGAGCTCAGTCGAGTCGCTCAAGAGACGTAAAAAAAAGAAGGGGATTCTCGGTGCTTTTTGTGCCTCTTTGCGGCTAATAGATTTTGAATTCTTCGTGCCTTTGTGTCTTCCTCCGTCCCGCATCCAATATTAATTGGTAACGGAGCGGGGGTGGCAGATTTGGTTCCGGCTTGCCCGGGTTCAGAGAATGACATGGGTCACGCGGTTCCTTCCTTCCGCCTTGGACCGGTACAACGCTTCGTCCGCCTGCTTGATGTACCACGCCCGGTCGCGGTCCCGCGTGATCGGCGCTGACACCACGCCGATGCTTATCGTGACGACCGGCGCTGCGTCCGATTTCTCATGGGGGATGGCTTCTTTCTCGATGCGCTGCCGCAGTGCCTCGGCGAGCAGCAGGACATACTCGGGCGGCGTGTTGGGAATGATGACCGAGAACTCCTCGCCGCCGTATCGCGCGGGCATGTCACTGGCCCGTTTGAAGGACGCCCGCAGCGCGGCGCCGACCCGCTTCAGGCATACGTCGCCCTCCGCGTGGCCGTAGCGGTCGTTATAGCGCTTGAAGAAGTCCACATCGCACATCAGAAAGGACAGCATGTCGGCGGTCCTGAGTCCCCGGCTCAGTTCGTGGTCGATCATCTGGTCCAGATGCCGCCGATTGGGGAGGCCGGTCAGACCGTCCTCGGTGGCGAGCTTTTCGAGCTTGCTGTTCGACACCTCGAGTTCGGACGTCCGCTCTGCGACGCGCTGTTCCAGCTCGGCGTTCAGCTTCCGCAGAGAGTCCTCGGCCTGGCGGCGCGCCGTGATGTCCTCGACCACGACGGTGAATCCCTGCGGCTGGCCGTCTGAACCGCGAAGGATGGCCAGAGACTCGGATATCCAGACGGTCCGGCCGCCGGCGTGAACGTACCGCTTCTCGATGGAATAACTGTCCCGCTCCAGCGCCTGCATTGCTCCGAACAGTTTGCCTTCGCGCTCCCGGTCGCCGGGATGCGTGAGCGAGGCATAGTCCCTGCCGAAGACCTCCTCGTCCTTGTACCCGCTTATGGCGCTGAACGCGGGATTGACGCTCAGCAGCCTGCCGCGGAGGTCGGTGGCGATGACGCCCACCGTCGCCTGGTCGAAGATGCCCCGGAACCGCTCCTCGCTCGACCGGAGCTTCTCCTCGGCCACCCTGCGCTCGGTGAAGTCCTCGCCCATGCTCATGGTCCCGATGACCTCGCCGTCTGGGGTCTTGAGCAGGGTATTGCTCCACCGCATGAGCAAATGGTTCCCCTGCCTGGTCTTGATCTCGTTCTCATGATGCCGGAGTTTGTGCTCTGCGTCAGGATCATCGAGGAGTTCCTGGAAGACCTTCCGGACGGCCGCGTCGTCCGTCACAAAGAGATCAAACCATTTCCCGCCCAGGATCTCTTCCGCCTTCCATCCCGTTGCCTCCAGCAGCGTCCTGTTGCAGTAGATGATCTCGGCCTTCCGGTTCAGGCCGACGGCGAGCAGCGGCATGTTCTCCATGATATCCCGGAGCCTGCGTTCGCTCTCGCTCAGCGCCACGATGTTCTGCTCCAGCTCGCGCTCGGTCCTCAGCCGGTCGTCCATCTCACCCTGTATCATCATGAGTGCTGACTCGAGCTCGACCGTCCGTTCGCGCACGCGATGTTCCAGGGTCTCGTTCGCATCCAGGAGGGCCTGTTCGGCCTTGACACGCGCCCGGCCCTGGCCCATAAGCCTGCGAGTGACCAAAGCGATCATCACCAGCACGACCAGCCAGGTCGACCCATGGATCATGATACTGCGCCGGTCATCCTCCCGGCTCGAAACCAGGAACTGTTCCAGCGGGACGGCGACGCTGATGCCGCCCCGGATATCTCCGATTTTGTAGCCCTGGGAAGCATGGCACGGGAGGCAGCCCGCCTCGGTCTTGAGAGGCCGCATCAGGCGCAGATAGGGGAGTCCGTCGAGCGTTGAGATCGCGCGGACCTCCGGCGCTCCGTTCTCGAACGCTTTCAATGCCCCGGTCTCCCAGGCATCGGGCGCATTGCCGGAATTGATGGGCTTCAGGCTGGTAAGGTGGCCGCGCGCACCGCTGAACGCCGACTGCAGTTCATGCAGCTGGCGCGTGACAATGGCCGGGTTCAGAAGGGTGAGACGCTTCCCTGAGGGCGTGGTGATGTCCCGCTCAGGCAGGTGGGACAGACGGGGATCAGGCGGGGTAGCGGGCGTCACGGGCACATAGACGCCTCCATGCTGGGTGGCCCAGCGCC
>CAYILT010000161.1:0-7957 GCA_964364055.1 uncultured Nitrospiraceae bacterium
GATGTTTAACGCCGAGCAGGCCGTCAATCGACAGATCTTCATCTATGAGCGGCCAATGGATGCCATACCCCGATGGCGATATTTCGTAGGCAGCTCTCTCGGCGTGCGAGGCTTTGGCAAGTCTTTGCGAAATGTCCTTCAGGGCAAGAGAATATTCCTTGCCGTCCACCGTTATAATCATGGTGTCATCCTGGAAGAGGACCTTTTCAATATCGTGGTACCTGGTCATTTCTACCTTTCCTTTTGGAACTTGTTCCATTCGGTCTCGATAAAGTCAAAATACTCGAAGATGATCTTCTTGACCTCACGCCGATTGCCACTGTTCATATTATAGCTATACGCCTCTTCAACGTCAAAGTTCAGACTGTCGAGCCAGAACTTGCATTCCATATCGCCTTTCTTGCAATGAACATGTATTGGCTCATGACCTTCATTGGAATAAAAGAAAAACCTCCACCCCATAACGAATAGTATCGTTGGCATGATGTTTGATATTATACACCAAGAAACAATAAAATAAAGTCCTAATGATTTCCGTTGTAATATGCGCCAAAAGATCAGCTCGCAAAAGCGTAGACTGCCGGTATCGCGGACGAATCGCTCTCGCGGTCGGATGCTCTCCGCACGTCGATGATCTTCGGCGGGTCCTTTTACTTCAGCTTCGTTTCAAGCTCATCAGGCGTGATCGTGTTGTTCATCATCCCGCCTTTCGGAAAGCAGCAGCTGGTTCTCCTTCGACCTGCTCTCTCCCACGTTCATGACATAGATCGCCGGTCGGCCGAGCACCGGGCACTTCGTCTCGCAGATGCCGCAGCCGATGCAGAGTTCGAGGTCCACGCGCGGCTGCTGCAGGGTGATCATCTTCCCCTTCCGGTCACGCACCTGAGCCTTTTCGAACCAGATCGCCTTCTTCGGCGTGGGACAGACTTCCTCGCACATGATGCAGGGTGTCGCATGGGCCCAGGGGAGGCACCTCCCCTTTTCGATCATGGCAAGCCCGATCTTGACCTTGGCCTTCTCCTGGAACGAAAGCTTCTTGATGGCGCCCGTGGGACAGACCTGACCGCAGAGCGTGCAGCGGTATTCGCAGTAACCGATGCGCGGAACGAGCGTCGGCGACCAGATGCCTTCAAGCCCTGCCTCCAGGAGCGTCGGCTGCAAGCCGTTGGTGATGCAGACCTTCATGCACTCCCCGCACTTGACGCACCTGGCAAGGAACTCTTTTTCCTCCAGCGATCCCGGCGGCCGGAGCAGGACCGGATCCTTAGCGTTCGCCATGCCGAGAGGAGTTATGCGGAGGAGCGGCACCGCCGCGATGCCGGACAGCGCCGATACGACCAGCCGCCTCCTGCCGAGGTCCATGGCAGGCGTTATCTTCTTTTCCGCGAACCCGAAGGAGACCGCATTGTTCGGGCAGATATCGTCGCAGTTCCAGCAGTAGTAGCACTCGGCGTCCTTCCACTTCCCTTTCACGTCCGGCTCGGCGGCGCCCTGGCATACGCCCGCGCAAGCGCCGCACTCGGTGCAGCCCTCGCTCACCGACCGTTTGAGCAGCGAGAAGCGGGACAGGAGGCCCAGCATCGCGCCAAGCGGGCAAAGATACCGGCACCAGAACCGCTTCTCCACGAGATTGAGTCCGAGAACCGTAAGGAACAGCACACCGATGAAGACGCTCTGGTTGTAGTACGCCTGGCTGAAGGACAGCACGCTCTTCTTGAGGACCGTATAGACCGGCTCGGATACCGCTGCGATCCCGGCGGGGTTGACCGCATAGATCGTGTCGAATGTCGATCTGACCGCATAATTGAACAGAGGATAGATGCTCAAGGAAAACGACCTGATGAGCAGCGAGATGGGGTCCATGATGCCGGCGGGCTGGAGCGTGAACACGGCGGAGGCGAGCATGCCGAACAGAATGAAATACTTCACGCGGTGCCAGCTCACCCCCCTTCCCGCCCCCCCTGCACTCACCCCCCTTTTGTCCCCCCTTGGCAAGGGGGGAGAGAGGGGGGTAGGTGCAACCGGTCGGCGTTTGCTTAGCATGCCGACGAGGTTGTTCAGCGTGCCGAGCGGGCAGACCCACCCGCAAAAAACCCTGCCCAGCAGCACTGTAAGGACGATCACGACGAGAGACAACAGGAATGCCTTTGCGACCGCATGGGCCGAGAGCAGCGTGGTGATCAGGATGAGCGGGTCGAAGTCGAGGAAGAGCCGGACCGGATAGCCCAGTTCGTCATTCCCCTTCGACTCGGTCTGGATGAAGAGGAAGAGGAACAGGAGGAGGAACAGGCCCTGTACAACCCTGCGGATATTTTGGACGGTGAGAAGGCGCACGCGTGTTACCTGTCCCTTTCCAAACTTTTGGCGGGCCCTCTATTGGTTCTTTCCCAGAGGTGCCGGGCTTTGCGCCACATTAATGCCCCGCGCCTCATCCTCGACAAGCGGTTTAATGTATTGATAGATGTCAACCAGGTCGCCCTTGCCGTCTTTGATTGCCTTGAGGAAATAATAGGTGAAGAGGCTGTATCTTTTATCAGGGATCGACGTGGATATTTATATTCCCTCGGAGAAAGACTCGCTTACTTTATGCTCCAGTCTACCACCTCTAACTCTTTAATCCACGCAAAATGGTCCACGTTGTGAGTCACCAGAACAAGGCCGTTGGATAGAGCGATTCCGGCAATGAGAAGATCAATATCGTCGATGGGTTTCCCGGCTTTTCGGGAAGAAGCATACAAGTCCGATGATATGGCGACTGAGTGCTCAGTCAAGGGCAGAAGGGCGCTTCGTATGGTAAATTCCTGGAAAGAATCTAGTTGTTTGAGGGCGTCACGATGCTTCAAGCCGCTCAGGATTTCATAATAGGTGATGATGCTGAAATTGATTTTTTCATATTGGGCAAGATATTTCTGAAAACGGGAAACGACATTCGGGTTGTTTCGAAAATACAATGAAAGGACATCCGTATCGAGAAGCGAGGAGTTCATGCGCTTCGTCTCCGTGAAAATGCCTGCGCCCTCCGTTCGCTGATTTCCCGTGTAAATTCCTGAAAGACTTCATCAGGCAGATCGCTCCAGGAACCGGCAAATTTCATGACTTCTTCTTTATCTCCGCGGACGGCTTCCCGCAAGCCTATTCTAAAATAATGGACAAAATCATACACCTCTTCCAGCTTATGCTCGGGGATTAGCTGAATTTCCTCCATGACCTTATTGCGGGTAATTGACTGACTCATTTTACAACCCTCCTGCCGAAGAATACGTCATTTCCTTAGCTGCGCTATATGCCATCATGTAACTTATTATACCAGCAGGGGCAAAACAATCAAGAAATTTATCGGTTTCACGCACTACAGCACTACATCCTCGCGCTCTCCTCCACCATCTGGCATTGCTCAGCATGAAAACGCAAGCAGCAAGAGCATACAGACGTTCACCGCCTTTTCATCTCCTCAACATAAACCTCCCTTTGAGCGTCTCCGCTCCCGGCCTGAGTGACGGGCTTTGATGCATCCCTGGAAGGTCGGAAAGCATCAAACGCATCAACTTATCTCTCAACCTATCTGGCGGAAGATTGTTCATGACTTCGTCGGTTCATCCAGCATCCCCATATCCAGCAGCCGCGCCCCATGCAGCACCCGCATGATGATTACCCTCGACTCTATAATTTTGAAGATGGTCCGATAATTTTCGTACACCAGATGGCGATAGGCCGTGCCGAGCAGTTCGTTTTCCCGCACGAGCGGGCAGCGTTCGGGAAAACGCTCCAGTGTGCCGATCTGTTCCTCCAGCCGCAGTACAAATGCGGTTGCAGCATCGGGATCGTCCTGGGCGATGTACTCCCATAGTTCGGCCACATCAGCTTCCGCGGCCGCGGTGATGTCAACGATGAATTTTTTTGGCATGCTTGAACTCTTTTAGAAAGTCCCGGGCAGGACGAGTCCGGCCGCTTGCCGCATCCCGCTCTGCCGGCGCAAGAAGTTTTGCAAAGTTTCCGGCATGCAGATGTTTTTCGTAGACATGCACATCCAGCAGTACGGAATCGGCCTTGCCGTTGACCGTGAGAATTACCGGCCGCCCCGTGGCGTGGAGATGGTCAAGAATATTGCGCGTGTTCCGTTTCAGATCGGTAACAGAGCGAATATCCTCCGAAAGACTTATGCGAGACATATCGCACCTCCTATGATGCTTTATTTAGCATTGAATATAGCACTATATAAAGTGTTTCGCAATCGCAAAAATTGGGCGTGAACACTGCGTTTGTGCATCTATCTGCTTATCAAGGCGCGGGATATCAGGGCTGTCGGGATAGGAGAGGATGGTCCATGCTCACCGTAATGCAATCCGAGAACAACGTCACCGGAGTTACAAATTTCACGTAAAACTTTTTGACTTTTTCCGGCGCATTCCTCTCGTCACCAAAGTCTTAGGTAGGCATTGACGCCGACTTAACGGATCTTTACACTATTTCTGTACAAAGTCGCTAACCTGCCGCTGTATTCCGCAGATGGATGTTTTGAAAGGAATTTTGTGACCAACTGAATTTCTTCTTCCGAGGTGAGGTTCCCATGCCTGATATAAATAATACCGCAGGTCTTGTCCGCTGGAAATCTGAGATGGTTTGTGAAATGATAATCTCTGGTGATAAGAATAGCCTTGAATTCACATGCCAGTTTGAATACTTCTTCGTCGGCATTCCCGGCGGTTGCCGCTTCCGCAATAGCGATTACTTCGTGTCCTTCATGACGCAAAACCTCGCCAAGCCCGTAACTTACGCTTTCGTCAAGGACGATCTTCATGCAACCGCAAGTTTTTCAGTCGCGAGAAATGAAGCATATTCGAGACAGGCTTTAATGTCCTCGACTGTCAGCCGCGGAAAATTCCTGAGAATTGTTTCATAGGTATCGCCCGCGGCAAGGTGGCTGAGAACGATGTGAACGGGAATGCGTGTTCCTTTCACGCTTGGTTCGCCTCCGCAAACGTTCGGGTCGGATATAATACGAGGGTTCATTCCGGCGCTCCTTTCTTTTCCTCTGAAAATGCCTTTCGCCAAAGCTCCTCCCCCCTTGATGGGGGAGGAATACAAAGGTGGGGGTGATGATTGAGACACCGAAAATCGATGAATTTTCATTCCCCCATGTGAACGCTGATCTGAATAAGTATGCTTGATTATATACCACCAGGATTGTGAGAACAATACAAATTTGAAACAGCATTACCGCCATTCATACTGTTTGTAGGTCGGGTAGAGAGGAGCGAAACCCGACGTCATTCGTCTCATCGATTTCAATGCTCTGTTCGATTCATGACACAGTATCCTGCGCAACCCTGAGAGTCTCGACCGGGACAACATAGCACTGTTCGCGGCGATCTCCGGTATTGCATGATTCCACGTCAGGATCATCGATCAAAGTAGTCGCCATTGTGTCGGTTTTCAAGCTGCTCTCCCTGACCTGCCAACTAAAAACTCGCCACGTATTAACGTCCCCAATGTTACTCCATACGGTGCGTTGCCATCTTTCAGCTTCCATCGTTCTTGTTCATCTGACAAAACCCTCTTTCATGGACACGCGCGCCGCACGAGACGCAATCACGCCGCGATGATTTCGATATTGGAAATCTGCGGCTTCGGCGTCTTCATGGTGACCACGAATATGGTCAGCCCCTTTTTTCTGCTTTCCTCCAACGCCTTGAAGTTCTCCTGGTACAACTCACTGTCGTCTTCCGGAAGAATGACCAGCACGGCGCCCTGCGGTATCTGGTCAAGCACCTCGGGGTGGTCAAAAGCGTACTTCATCCATTCGGAATGCAGATCAAGGTTCTTTTTTATGATTTCATCTTTTGTCATCTTCCATCTCCTGTTCATATCGGTCCCGGTACGTACGCCAATTGGCCTTCAAGTCCAGCGATGCGAACGTAAAGGCAAGATTGAAAGTCTCAAAATGCAACGGTTGCTTTATCGCCGCGCCCTTCGGGCTCAGGATATCCTTGTGAGCAAAGCCGTGCGCGGTATCGTATCGCACGACGGGATGCCATGAGTTCATAAGCCTCGCCTCATATTGCACGACGAATTCGCGTATCTCTCCTGCGTCTTTCATGGCCGTAACTCTAAGCCTGTCGGTTTCATCTGATGTAAGGTAGAGAAGGTATTCGATTTTCTGCACAGAATATACCTTACCAATCTCGTTTACGGATGTATTTTACCTGATAACGCATGTTTTTGCGAACTTAATTCCAAGACTTGTTCGTTTCGATGCCATAGTCAGGCAACGACATTTTGCGCTATTACTCGGATGTCCGCGAGTCCGAAATCACCGTGTCTCAAACATCTTCTCCAATGCCCCGTGAGGATCCGACGTGATGTCCCTCGAATGAGGGACAGCCGATCTTCGTTGATCGTACCGATCGAGCCGAGAAGAATGGCGCTGTTGACGAAGGCGAGACGGCAGATCCTAATGACGCTGTCCGTTTTGAGGCCGGACGTTTCAAAATCGGCGGCATTCTCGCCGACAATCACATCGAAATTTTCCAGCCGTTGCGACAGTTGGGACGAAATCATGCATATAAGCCAATCGTCAAACCGGCCGGGGAGTTTTCGAACATCAAGCGCGGTGCGGAGTTTGCCCGAGGGCGGGTCTGTTTGCGGAAATTTGAAGAGGACTATCTGGCCTTCCTGTCAGGGTCGTGTCATTGTTTAATGCAATGGTGCAATAACATAAGCTTTTCCCCGCACATTCACGTCTTTTGCCGTCATTCCGGCTTGTCCGGAATCTTTCCTGTATTTTCAGAAGGATTCCCGACGCGCTTCGCTTGCGGGAATGACGTTATAGGGGTTTATGGTCGACTTTGACGTGACCGTGCCTTCCTGTATCATTTGAAGCTCTCTTTAAGGTCTTGAGCCGAATAGAGCGGGGTTTCGCCTTCCATGCCGCGCAGGGCGGATGACAGAGAGAAGGCCGTCCAGACAGCCTCGTTCTTCCCTGCTTTTACCTCAAGATACTCGACGAAATCGAGCGCTTCCGTTTGCAGCGATTCCGGCAGGCTTTGAATGTGCTGCATTATTTTATCCATGACCGTCATACCATCTCCTTCTCTTTACGCGCAATAATTACGGCGCCTCATGAATTTGAAAACTATTGTTTGAACAATTCCTCCGACAACCGCGCGCCGTCCTCAGTTATCAAAAAGCAGCTCAAAATCCCGGGGGGTTATAATCCTTATCCCCCTGAACACTTTCAAAGGAAGAAGGTCCTTGTCTCCCGTGACAAGATAATCAGCGTCTGCTTCCAGAGCACAGGCCAGAACATTGTCGTCATCTTTGTCCCGGCAAGCCCCGGTCGGAATTTCAGAAGGCCGCACGATGTCCTGGGCCGCCTCGGTGATCAAGGCCAGCGCGTTTTCCTTTTCCTGTTTTGTCGCTGAGAACTTCTTGGTAAGGATGCGTTCGAATTCGTGAAGGATGAAGGGACAGGTGGTGAGGTGGAATTGCCGTTTCCGCGCCCGCGCCAGAAGCTTTGCGCAGACGCCTTCGGTGAGAAAGGCCGCGAGGAGCACATTGGTGTCGAATACCGCCTTCACGACACTTCCTTAAAGATATCTTCGTCCGTTACCATGCCCTTCTTCTTCGCCCGTGCGCCGAGGCCTTTCCGCGCGCCTTCAAACCGGGATTCCCAAAGATAAATGCCGATCGATTCCTTGACAACGTCGCTCTTGTTTCTCCCCTGGCTCTTCGCGAACCGGTCGAGCTCACGGGCAACCTTGTCAGGCAGACTTATTGACAGTACCGATCTCATGGCGCACCTCCTGTACTACAATACACTACATACGGCGCTTCTGTCAAGCCGGCGTTCCGATTCCGGTCACAAGGTGTCCTTCGATAGTCGATAATTTGGCGGATGAAGCACCCCGCAGCAAGCTGACGGGGTATCTGGGCTTTTAACTCTCCCCTCCCTGCGATG
>CAYILT010000162.1:0-7852 GCA_964364055.1 uncultured Nitrospiraceae bacterium
TTCAAGTTACTGCGAACGGTGAGCGAGAATGGCAATTTTCAAGTCTGACCCCATAACTACCTAACTACCATAACTACATAACTACCCATAACTACCCGGGGTCCGGAAGCGGCTCGTCGCCGCTCTGATGTTCGTGAGCTTCCACCTCCATCTGCTCGGGGACATCGTCGGGGCCCGGGGACAGGAAGACGACTTCTGGGCCGTGCCTTACTTCTGGCCCCTCTCGGCCAAGGATTACTATTGGAGCGGCCAGTGGCCCCTGAATGGATGGCAGAACTTCGTGATTACCGGGGTACTACTCGCGTTGATGTTCACCTGGGCGGGGAAGCGCGGGTATTCACCGCTTGAGATGGTCTCTTCACGGGCCGACCAGGCATTTGTCCGGACGCTGCGCAACGGGTTTTCGTTTTGAAATGGTCAAAAGCAAACGCAGGATGGGTTTCGTTACCGGGGAGTAGTACTTCAGGGGGCAGGCTCACTCAAAATGTTATGATATCACCTTACCTCTGCATCCTCTGCCTCATTGCTTCATACAGAATAACAGCCGCCGACGTCGCCACGTTCAGCGAATCTATCGTTTCTGCCATCGGTATGCGGACGCGGAGATCGACGCTCTCCAGGATGTCCCCCTGAAGCCCTGAACCTTCCTGCCCCACGATGATCACCGTCGGTTTTTTCAGGTCCATCTCGAACAAGGTATGTTTCCCGTTCAGCACCATGGCAGCCGTCTGAAATCCCCTCTGTTTGCATTTCCCCAGAAATCCCTTGCTATCGGTCATCTTCACCACAGGCACCCGCAGAATGCTGCCCATGGATGCCCTGATGGTCTTGGGATTATGGGGATCGACGGAATTTGCAGTGATCGCAACGCCTGAGGCGCCCACGGCTTCCGCGGTCCTGATGATCGTACCGAGGTTGCCCGGGTCCTGGAGCTGATGGGCAATTACAATGAGCCCTGCGCTACGGGCCAGGAGCTCTTCTTCGGAATGCTCCCGCATTTCCACGACCGCCATGAGCGGCTGGGGCGTCTTGCTGTCGGATATCGAGTCCAGCAGCCGCTCCGATATCCAGAGCATTTCGACACCGCGATGCTCGGCAAGCTTGAGTACGCCTTTCCCGTGGTGCTGGGTAAGGGACGGGGACGCGATCACCTGCTGTACGCCGAGGTTGTCCCGAAGCGCCTCCTCGACCATCTTGAGCCCCTCGACCAGAAAGGCCTTCTCCTTTTTCCGGACCTTGGGATCGGACAGGGAAACAAGATATCTGACGGCCTTGTTCTCTTTGCTCGTGAGGGGAGTGTGAGGGGTAGTGCGTTCCATGGCAGGAGTATAACATAGCGCGACCTTTGGCCGCAACCAAAGCAAGAGGCAAAACAGGGTAACGTCAAAGTCGCTCGTTGTTTTACCGTCATTCCCGAATGCTTCTATCGGGAATCCAGAAAAAACAAAACACTGGATTCCGGGTCAAGCCCGGAATGACGGTGCGGGGGTTGCCCACGCGGAACAACATATTTTGCTTATCATTCATGGTGTTGCCATGTACTATGACATGACCCTGAGAGGCAAAAACATAACGTAAATGGCTTAAAAACAGGAAAATGGGGGATTATTTTATTGACTTTTTTTTTACATACGATATACTTACGAGCCTGTAACCCGCAGAGAACAAACGGAAATCAATGAAACAAACAGTAACGGAGATCCTCCTCGAAGCCCTTGCGCGGGCAAAGGACAAGGGCGAACTGAAGCTCGACACCCAGCCGGCGATCACGCTGGAAACCCCGAAGGACAAGAACCACGGCGATATGTCGTCGACGTTCGCTCTCGCGATGGCGAAGATCGAGGGCAAGCCGCCGCGCAAGATCGCGGAGATCGTCCTGGCGAACCTTCAGGACGAGGAAGGCATCATCGCGAAGACCGAGATCGCCGGTCCGGGATTCATCAATTTTTTCCTGAAGCAGGACCGCTGGCGCAAGACGCTCTTTGACATCGATTCCGAGGCCCATGAGTACGGCCTCAAGGACATCGGCAAAGGTGAGAGGGTCCAGGTGGAGTTCGTGAGCGCGAACCCCACGGGACCGCTCCACGTGGGCCACGGCAGGGGCGCCGCGGTCGGCGACGCGCTGGCGAATCTGCTTTCGGCTGTCGGGTACGATGTCCAGCGGGAATTCTATATCAACGACGCGGGACGGCAGGTGCGGCTTCTCGCGCAGTCCTTGTACGCGCGGTACCAGCAGACGCTGGGCAATAATATCACGTTCCCCGAGGACGGCTACCACGGCGAGTACATCGCCGAGGTGGCGCAGGATTTCATCAAGGTTCACGGCAGCACGTTCCTGAACAGGCCCCTTGATGAGTGCGCGGCAATCTTCGCCGACTTCGGCAAGGACGCCATGCTTGCCGATATCCGGACCGACCTGGAAGCCTTCGGTGTGCGGTTCGATGTCTGGTTCAGCGAGAAGACCCTGCTCGCCGACAACTCGGTGCAGAAGTCCATCGCCGAGCTCCGGGAACGGGGATATCTGTACGACCAGGACGGGGCGCAGTGGCTCAAGTCCACCGCCTTCGGGGACGACAAGGACCGGGTGGTGGTGAAAAAGGACGGCGAGTACACCTACCTCGCATCCGACATCGCCTACCATCGGAACAAACTGGCGCGGGGCTTTACCCAGCTCGTGAACATCTGGGGCGCCGACCACCACGGCTACATCCCGCGGGTGCAGGCCGTGATCCAGGCCTTCGGCCATCCGAAAGATTCGCTCCATGTGCTGCTCGTTCAGCTCGTTTCTATATTACGTCATGGCCAGCCGGTCCCTATGTCCAAGCGGGCGGGGAACTTTGTGACGCTTCGCGACGTGGTCCAGGACGTGGGCGCTGACGCGGCGCGATATATCTTTCTGACGCGGAAGACCGACAGCCATCTGGACTTCGACCTCGACATCGCAAAGGAACAGTCCCGGGAGAACCCGGTCTATTACGTGCAATACGCCCACGCGAGGATCGCGAGCGTGTTCCGCGAGGTGGAAACCAGGAACATTCCGGTCCCTGGCCGGGACACCGTGAAGATCGACCTTTTGGACGTCGAGGAAGAGCAGAACATCATCAAGGCTCTGGCGAAGTATCCCGAAATGATCGAGGAGGCGGCGCTGGCCTACGAACCGCACCGCCTGACCTTCTATCTGCAGGATCTGGCCGGTTTGCTGCATAACTACTATTTCAAGCACCGGATCATCACCGAGGACCTGGCGCGCACCGGCGCACGGCTATTCCTGATGAAACAGGTGAAGACGGTGATCCAGAGCGCGCTCAAGATACTTGGCGTAACAGCGCCGGAGAGAATGTAGCGAGTGCGGAGTGGCGAGTGCGGAATGCGGAATGAAGAAAAATCCCGAAGAGCAAACACTCCGCACTCCGAATTCCGCACTCCGCACTGAGAACGTGTTCAACTTTTCTTTGACAAAGACGGGCGACGGCACTGCCGGGAGGCTGGGGAAGATAACGACCTCCCACGGCGAGATCAGTACACCGGTGTTCATGCCGGTCGGCACGCAGGCCACGGTCAAGACACTGTCGCCTGAAGACCTGATCGAGATCGGCGCCGAGATCATCCTGTCGAACACTTATCACCTGTTCCTCAGGCCGGGGCACGAGCTGATCAAGGACTTCGGAGGTCTTCACCGGTTCATGAACTGGAAACGGCCTGTCCTGACGGACAGCGGCGGGTTCCAGGTCTTCAGCCTGGCCGATCTCCGGAAGGTGACCGATGAAGGCGTGACGTTCCAGTCGCACATCGACGGCGGGGCAAAGCACTTCATCACGCCCGAGTACGCCGTTGATATCCAGGAGGCGCTCGGCGCGGACATCATCATGGCCTTCGACGAGTGCATCCCGTACCCGGCGACGCGTGATTACGCCCAGGAGTCCCTGGAACGGACGCACCGCTGGGCGAAGCGCTGCCGCGAGGCTAAGAAGGATATGGGCCAGGCGCTTTTCGGGATCGTGCAGGGCGGCATGTATGCCGACCTCCGGAAGCGGTCGGCAGAGACACTGGTGGACATAGGCTTCGACGGCTACGCCATCGGCGGCCTGTCCGTGGGCGAGACCAAGCCGCTTATGTACGAGATGCTCGAAGTGACGGTGCCGTCCCTGCGCGTAGATCAGCCCCGCTACCTGATGGGTGTAGGTACGCCGGAGGACCTGGTGGAAGGGGTGGACCGGGGCATCGATATGTTCGACTGCGTGATGCCCACGCGGAACGCCCGGAACGGGACGTTCTTCACCTCCTTCGGCAAGCTGGTGATCCGGAACGCCCGGTACGAGCGGGACAAAGAGCCCCTCGATCCTGCGTGCCGATGCTACACCTGCCGAAATTTCACGCGGGCGTACCTCCGGCACCTGTTCAATGCCGGTGAGGTGCTGGCCTTGCGGCTCGGGACGATCCATAACCTGCATTTCTATCTGAACCTGATGCGGGATGTCCGGGCGAGCCTCGAACAGGGACGGTTCGGGGAGTTCAAGAAGGAATTCCTCGCGAAGCGCGAGCAGGAAGATTAACATCATTCAAGGCTCAGCGTTCAATGTTCAAGGTGTGTGGCAGGACACGCTTTGAACTTTAAACCTTAAACCTTGAACGTTAGACAATCCATAGGAGGTTCTACCATGTTCGATTCGATAGCATACGCGATGGGCGCCCAGGGCGGCGCGGCAGGACAAGCAGCTGGCAGCGGGTTCAGCGGCCTCTTCATGATGGTGATCATCTTCGGCATCTTCTATTTCATCCTGATCCGGCCGCAGCAAAAGAAGGCGAAAGAGCATAAGAAGATGGTCGAGGAGCTCAAGAAGGGCGACAAGATCATCACTTCGGGAGGGATCTACGGCATGGTGGAAGGTGCGGGTGCCAATACCCTTACGGTCAAGATCGCCGAAGGGACCAAGGTAAAGATCGCGCGCAGCTCCGTGGCCACGGTGCTGACCGAGGAAGAAGCGAACAAGGAATAATCGACGACAATTTCAAGTTGTAAATTGCAAATGGCAAATTGCAAATCGTAAGGTACAAAATTTACAGTTTGAAATTTAATATTTGCATTTTACAATGCATTTAGATTTCCAGGAGGTTGTTCCATGAAAGAAAGTATCAAATGGAGGCTCGGGCTCATTGTCCTTTCGATGGTGATCGCCCTGTTCCTGTTCCTGCCGTCAACCCCGTTGGGAGCGAACCTGCCGGACTGGTGGCGCCTGAACGTCTCGAAGATCTCCCTGGGGCTCGACCTCAGGGGCGGCAGCCATCTGGTGATGCAGGTGGAGACGGACAAGGCAGTCGAGGCCGCCGTCGACAACATCATTGCGGACCTGCAAACCACGGCTGCGTCCCAGGGGGTAGCGGTCCAGTTCAGCCGGAACGGCCAGGATATCACCGCTAAGTTCGCCGAGGCGCTGGAGGACAAGGTTGATACCTTCGTCAAAAAGACCTACGCCATCCTTATATCGAAGAACCGGGCAAAGGGAGAGCTGGTGTACGCGCTCCAGTCCGCCCGGGCCAACGAGATGAAGGAGGACGCCGTCCGCCAGTCAAAGGAGCGGACCGAGCGGCGGATCAACAAGTTCGGCGTCGCCGAGCCCAACGTGTACAAGCAGGGAACGGACCAGCTGGTGATCCAGCTTCCGGGGATCAAGAACCCGCAGGAGGCCATATCGTTCATTCGCACCGCGGGACGCCTCGAATTCAAGCTCGTGGACAACGAATCCGACATGCAGAAGGCCCTGGCCGGCAAGGTCCCCGAAGGCCGCGAGATCCTTTACAGCGAAGGCATCGGGGAAACGGGCAAGGTGTCCCGGCAGCCGACCCTCGTGTTCAAACAGACGCTTCTTACCGGCGACCGTCTGAAGGAGGCCAAGGTCAGCATCGATGAGTATGGTAAGCCGGCCATCAGCATCACCTTCGACGGCGACGGCGCAAGGGTCTTCGAGCGCATCACCGGCGAGAACATCGGCAAACAGCTTGCCATTGTCCTTGACGGGGTGGTCCATTCGGCGCCGCGCATCAAGGACCGCATTGCCGGCGGAAGCGCCCAGATCACCGGCAGCTTTACGCACGACGAGGCGGCGAAGCTCGCCATCGTGCTTCGGGAGTCGCTTCCCGCGCCCATGAAGATCGTGCAGAACGTGACCGTGGGGCCGTCCCTCGGCCTTGATTCCATCAATAAAGGCGTGCGGGCCGCCGTCATCGGCGGGCTCGTCGTCGTAGTGTTCATGATCGTCTACTACGGCCTCTCGGGCGTCATCGCGGACTACGCGATCGTCCTGAATCTGGTGCTGCTCCTGGGCGCCATGGCGTTCCTGAACGCCACGCTCACCCTGCCGGGCATCGCGGGCATCATCCTGACCATCGGCATGGGCGTGGACTCCAACGTGCTGATGTTCGAACGCATCCGGGAGGAGATCAGGGCGGGCAAGCCGCCCCGGCTCGCCATCGATTCCGGGTATGACAAGGCGTTTCTCACGATCCTTGACTCGCACGTGACGACGCTGATCACGGCCGCCATGCTGTTCATGTTCGGCACCGGTCCCATCAAGGGATTCGCCGTTTCGCTCAGCCTCGGCATCATGATCAATCTGTATTCAGCGCTCGTCGGCACCAAGGTCATCTTCGACATCATCAACGCCAAGTGGAAGCTGGAAAAACTGAGCATCTAACACTATACCGTCATGCCCGTGAAGACGGGCATCCAGGATTTCCCGGGTTTTTTCCCTCTGGATTCCCGCTTTCGCGGGAATGACCGTAATTCGTTCGGAGGAATCATGCTTCAAATATTGCATAAGACCAATATCGATTTCATGGGGTGGAAGAACGTCTCGTTCGCCATCTCAGCCGTTATGATCACCCTGGGGCTCTTTGCCCTGGTGCAGGTCGGACGGGGCAAGGCAAATCTGGGCATCGACTTCGTGGGCGGGACCACCGTTCAGCTCAGTTTCAAGGAGCGGCTTCCCATCGACGAAGCGCGCAAAGCGCTCGAAACAAGCGGATTCCAGGGAACGTCCCTTCAGGAGTTCACCGACGGGAACAAGATCCTGATCCGCCTTCGGGAGCATGAAGGCGTCGCGGAGAAGGTTGTGGCAGTGTTCAAACAGGCCTTCCCCAACCGGGCCTTCGAGGTGGACAGCACCATGGAGATCGGGCCGACCATCGGGAAAGACCTCCAGAAGGACGCGCTCCTGGCCATTGTCTTCTCGATCATCGCGATCATCATCTACATCGCCATCCGTTTCGAGTTCAAGTTCGGCGTGGCGGCCGCCGTCGCCACGGTGCACGACGTGTGCGCCGTGCTCGCCATCTTCTACGTGCTGAACAAGGAGATCAACCTCCTTATCGTCACGGCGCTTCTGACCCTGGCGGGATATTCCCTGACCGACACCGTGGTCGTCTTCGACCGTATCCGGGAGAATCTCAAGCGGGCCAAGCGGGAACCGCTCGGGACGCTGGTGAACGCCAGCATCAACGAGGTCCTTTCACGCACGATCATCACCTCCCTCACGGTCGTCCTCGTGCTGATCCCGCTTGTTCTGTTCGGCGGCGAGGTGTTGCACGACTTTTCCCTGGCGCTGCTCTTCGGAGTGATCGTCGGGACCTACTCGTCGGTGTTCGTGGCGAGCCCCATCCTGGTGGTATGGCAGGGGAAGACCGGCGGGTCGCTGATCAGGAAGAAGTAGAACGCTGAAACAAGATAGGCACTACAGAAGGGAGAGGCGAAAAGCCTCTCCCTTTTTTCGTCCGCGCTCCGGAAATGAAGGGATATTTGCTGTTTACCCCGTTAGAGAAAGCCGCCGACTCCTGACCCGTTAGAAATGTTGCGCTA
>CAYILT010000163.1:0-7835 GCA_964364055.1 uncultured Nitrospiraceae bacterium
ACATGCTGTGCCGGGAATGCGGTGACGTGCGAGAGCGGGCGTTTGCCCACCCAGGTGAGCATGGGGCGGCCTTTGGCGGCGGTGATCTTTACCTCAGTCTTTTTCGGTGGCGCCGGTTCGGCGGACTCTATCGCCTGCTTCGGCGGTTTTGTCGCTTTTGTCTTCTCTTTCTTCTTCGTCTTGCTCACTGTTTGCTCCTTGCGCCGTGCCTTACCCAATCATGTTTTTTTGTCGGATAATAACGCCTTCACTAACCCATTGATATGACGAGCTTACTTCATTTTCTCATTGTTGTTATCTTCAAGCCCGGATAATGAGCCGAATAGCCTGGGTTCTCCGGTGGATCCCGCCTTCCTATACCGGGCGCCCCTCTTTCCCTCGCTCACCTTTTGCTCTTTGTCGTCCGGTATCGTGCGCTCCGTTCCTTGACGATGAAGCCGATCTTCTTTTCCTTCGGTTCCGGTTGCTGCATAAGCTGTCGGATGGCGTCAAATAGAACTTTAATATGTTCATCGTGATTCGCCATCTTCCGCTCAAGCTTGTCAAGTTGGACAGCGAAGGCACGGCGAGTTGAAATAATTTCGCGCAGTTTCACAAACGTTTTGATTACGCTAATACTGATCTTGATTGCACGTTCGCTGTTGAGGACGCTGGCAAGCATAGCGACACCGTGTTCGGTAAAAGCGTAGGGGAGTGAGCTGGAATGCTTCATCCTGCTGAACCGGTGGCAAATTGTCACCAGTTCGGTCTTTTCTTCTACGGTCAAATGGAACATGAATTCGGGTGGAAATCGCAACGAGTTTCGTTTTACCTGTCGGTTTAGATATTTCGTTTCCACACCAAACAGCTCCGCCAAGTCTCTGTCGATCATAACCTTCTGACCGCGCAGTAGGAAAATGCGCTGTTCAATCTGTTCGTGCGGAATAAGCTCCTTTTTCATATTATAGGACTCCATTGCCGTAGTTTGAGGTGCCAATTTGGAACCTCAAAGGATGAATCTTTCAATTATGGACGCTGCATTTTCAGGGGTGGTCGCAATTTGCGACCACCTGTTTATTGGTCAATCAACCTCTTCACTTCCTGCACCTGGTCCGCGCTCACCGTGTCGGTTGCCGTGAAGATCATCTGATATTTGAGCCGTTCGGGATTCAGCTCTTCCCATTTTCTGAGCGCCATCGCCTTCCTGCCCTTTTCGCCGTCCACGGGATGGGTGCGGTCATGTTCTCTCTTGATCTCGATGATGAATACTTTTCCCGAACCGGCCTTGCCTTTCTTCTCCGGCTTCTTGCGGATCACAAAGTCAGGCGTGTAGCGCCGCCACTTCCCTTTGTCGTCCTTGTACTCGACGAAGAAATCGGTTTTGGCCGGATCGGTCAAGGCGCCGGTGAAGTAGATATCCTCCACCTCATCAGACTTCAGGTTCAGCTGGACCAGCATCTGCTCGAAAAAGTTCTTCTCCGGGTTGGAGTCGAAGTTGTAGGGATCATAATGGAACCCGAATCCGCCAGCTTTGCCGCGCCATGCCTCAAAGTGCGCGAGAAGGTGCTCACGATCTTTTGGATAGACTATGTCGGCTGTATATACTTCCGTTCCAGCGGAATCTGTTTCTTTATTGAAGCCGTCCGGCTTCACAAGCGCCAATGCTACATCAACTTTCTCTTCCCTGATCTCATAAAAGCGCGTTTGTTCTTCGATCTGCCGGGACAGGTCGTCAATGTGCAATGACGGAATATCTTCGCTGCCGTAGAGCCGCTTTAATTCGTCATAGACGTTCCAAAGATCAAGCCTGTACAAACGGCTAAGCTCAGTCGCGGCGGCATAAGGATCCATGGCATTGTCAGCAGCCGTGATGGTCACGGTCTCTCCTATCTGCTGAAGCACGCCGTATGTTGACAGTTGTTCAGCTACCGTATAGACCTTCTTCTTGAGTGCATTGCCATCCCCGTCCTTGGGCCGGTCCAGCCTGATCGGTTTGACCTCGCCTTCTTTCTTTACCACCGTTCTGATCGTCTGCGTGACGACAAGAGGGGGCGGATCAAGCTTACGCAAAACGATGCGGGCCGTTGCGCTTTCATGGCCCGCGTGGTTCAGGTCGGCAATCGTCTCGCCGTACGTCTCCTGAAGCTGTTTGTCGAGGATCGTAAAGTTGTCCGTTGAGAGATACACTCGCGCCTTTGCTTCATTGCCCGGCACCTGGCGCAGACAGCGCGTCGCGGCCTGGAGCACGAAGTTGTTCGAGGTCTTGAGCTTCCGCGCGAGCGCGCAGGCGAAGAGACTGGGGCAGTTCCAGCCTTCGGTCCCCTTATTCACGAGCAGGATCACGCGATGCGGCGCGGAAGGATCGTTCAGGCGATTGAACGCGTCGATGTCCGCCTTTTTCGTTAATGTCTCGTCGGACGTGTTCACCAGGCACAATGCCGGGCTCTGGCCCGCCTTGACCAGCGCCTTGTCTATTACAGGTTTCAAGTCCTTAAGGTCGTCGTTTTGGGGAAAGTATATTGCAAGTTTTGCCTGAGCGCCGTTCGGCAGGCGTACGCCGCCATAGTCCTTGAAAAAGTCCTCGACAACATGAGCGACGTACGCGCGGGAGTCTCCGGAGAAATCGTATGCCTGAATATTGTCCGCGAGGTCCTTGAGGATGCCGTCCTTGATGCCCTGGGAAAGGCCGTACCAGATGACCACGTCTTTTAACGGCTGGCGCTGGAAGTACGGCGTTCCGGTGGTGTTGACGACAGCGATGAGGTTTGTGTTCGCCCCGAGGTAATCCACGGTCTTGCGGACCTTTTTCAGTTCCGCATCGAGCGACTGGCCGTAGGTATGATGCGCTTCGTCCGAAAAGACGGCGAGATGCGGCAAACTCGCTATGGCCTGGAGCCGGAGGTTCGCCACTTCCGACCGGGCTTCGTCCTCACGGTCCGGCGCATAGAGATTCCCGATGTCGCTCTTTCGGATCGTTTCCTTCTGGATACGGATCTTCTCCGTGTTCGTCACGACGACATTGAATGACGAACCGCGTATGACCGGCACGTCCTTTTCTCCGTCGCGGGTGAACGTCAGCTTGACCGACGCGGCAAAGGCCTTGAACATGCGCGGAGGCAGCAGCTTTTCGTAGGGGACCTCGGCCAGCTCGCGCAGGGATTCAATGATCGTCTTGCCCGGCGCGAATACCAGCGCGTTCTGCACAAAGGGACCGTCTGGATATTCGAGCGCCATCGCGAATTCGGTGGCGATGATCGCGCCGATGAGGATGGTCTTGCCTGCACCCATGGCGAGGGCGAGGATATAGCTGGGATACGCGAGCGTCAGCGTCTCGCGAAGGGATTCAAGCTTGAAGTCCTTCACGAAAACGTCATCATTCTTAATGCGGTCCAGCAAACGGTCTATCTTGTAATTTTCCGCCTTGAACGCGGCGTCGGGTATCCCGAGAGCTTCGAGCAGACCGGCAATGGTATCCTCAGGCGGGAACAGCCTTTTATAGAGGTCGAAGATATGCGGGGTCTTTTCAATAAGACGGAGATACCAGTAGGTTTCGAGCGCCCGGAGCTGGGGACGTCGCAGAAAGCGCAGGTTCCCGGTCTCCGTCTCCTTCGCCCACTCCAGCACTTCGGCGATGGCGGGATAATCGCCGCAGGCGTAGTTTTCCGAGCGCCATTGATCAACGCGAACTGCGATATGCTGGTGAAGATGAATCATGCTCCTCTTTCTCGGGTAGCTGCCTGCTTTGAGAATATGACGCCGAACACCGACACTGCTTATCAGGCTGTTATCTCGCAGCCGGGAATTGAAGTGATTGTACTATAGAGAACAAGGGAGTGCAACAAAAGAGGAGGGATTAACAGTAGCTGCGAGCAATCACTAATTCGGCATCATCCCCCCGGGGATGACGAACCGTTCTTTGATGATCCTCTTGAACCGGGGCGCGTACACGAGATCGAACACATCGCCCTTATCGGGGAACAGGGCCAATACCGCTTTCCTGGTCTCCCCTATGATATCGAAGGCCTCGCGAAGCGTTACGTCAGCCTGCATAAGGATCGCCTGGTTCAGATCAACGATCCAGCGGAGCCGACGCATCCGTTTCGCTTCTTCCATAAGGGATTCTTGATCCATGCTGCGGATATGATACAACTTCGCAAAATCCTTTTCAATCACTTCGCCGGGCTGCGATAAAGAGACGTAGCGTCGGATCACCGCACCGGTAGAACGTAGAAATATATGGCAAAAAAGTGGAGGACACTGCCTGCCAGGACGAAGAGGTGCCAGATGGGATGGGCGTAGGGCAGCCGGTGCCACGCGTAGAAGATGACGCCGAGCGAATAGGCGAGGCCCCCGGCCACGAGCCAGAGAAGCCCGCGAAGGCTCACGGCGTCCAGGACCGGCTTGATGGCGATCACGACGATCCAGCCCATAAGCAGATAGAGCATGGTGGAGACGATCCCCAGGCGCCCGATAAAGAACACCTTGAGCAGGATCCCCGTGATGGCGAGCCCCCAGATGAGCCCGAACATCGTCCACCCCCAGGGGCCCCGCATGCTGACGAGGGTGAACGGCGTATAGGTCCCGGCGATAAGCAGGTAGATCGCCGCGTGGTCGAAGAACTGCAGGAGTTTCTTGGCGCGGGGAGTGCGCGCGCCATGATAAAAGACCGATGCAAGATAGAGCATGACCAGCGTTGCGCCATAAATGCTGAAACTGACCAGCCGCCAGGGATCGCCGTGACGCGCCGCCCCCACCACGAGGGCGCTGAGGCCGGCAATGCCCAGGGCCGCGCCGATCGCATGGGTGATGACGTTCACCAGTTCTTCCTGAGCGGTTTGCTTATCGTCCTGCTTCCAGTTCATGGTTCTCCGATCAGGCCCGCATCTTCTTCGCGCCTTTTGGCGCCGGTCCCGTGCCGCCGCCCCGTACATAGGTCCCGCTCTTGCCGCCGCTCTTCCTGAGCAAGCGGATGTCGGTGACGGTCATGGCCCGGTCCACCGACTTGCACATGTCGTATATCGTCAGGCCCGCGGCTGCCGAGGCCACAAGGGCCTCCATCTCCACACCGGTCCTTCCCGTGGTCCTGACCGTGGCAAGAATGTTCACGCAGGAAGCCTTCCGGTCCGGCTCAAAGGCGATCTCAACGGAGGCAAGGTTCAGGGGATGGGACATGGGGATGAGCTCCGGCGTTCTCTTCGCGGCCATGATCCCCGCGACCCTGGCCACGCCGAGGACATCGCCCTTGGCGACCTTGCGGCCCACGATGAGCCTGAGCGTTGCCGGCATCATCGTTACCCGCGCGCCGGCGATCGCTTCACGGGCGGTTTCGTCCTTCCCGGAGACGTCGACCATGCGGGCAGCGCCGTCTTTGTCGAAATGGCTAAGCTTCTTCATGGACCGCCCTTTGTATCAGGGACCGTAGTCCCATTTTTTGGGTCTTTCGTATTTTAATTGAAAAAGCTGTACAAACCAGAAATCGAGAAAGGCAAAGATTCGTCCGCAGATTACACAGATTACGCAGATTCAAAAAGACCGTCCCGGATCTTGTTTTAAGATTAAATCTGCGTCAATCTGCGAAATCTGTGGATAAGTTTTTCCTCCGAGCCTTTGTTTCTGTTGTCAAACACTGCCTTTTCAACTTTATTACGAATGAACCCGGTTTTTTATTCCGCACTCCGCACTGCCGTCATCCCCCGATCCTGGACATGGTCCTCTCGGTGCACTTGCCCGGGAACTCCGTGACATAGTGGCGCTCGGGTTTGATCTCGAGGGCGGCCCGGAGGAGGCGTTCCAGTTCGGCATCGCTGCAGCCGCCCCGCAGGGGCGACTTGATGTCGAGCTCGGTGTCCGACAGCAGGCAGGGCCTGATCTTTCCGTCGGCCGTCAGCCGGAGCCTGCGGCAGGCCTCGCAGAAGTGCTTGGTGATGGGAGCAATGAGGCCGATGACGCCCTGACCGCCCGGGACCCGGTAGTTCTGCGACGGTCCGGCGCCCTTGCCGGGATCCGCCGGTTCGAGGGGACCGAAGACCTTCTCGATGGCCTTGCGGATCTCGCCGGCCGGTACGCAGGCGTCCTTATGCCAGCGGTCATTGGCGCCGATGGGCATGAACTCGATGAAGCGCACATGGATCCGCCGGTCAACGGTCAGGCGGGCAAACTCGACGACCTCATCGTCATTCACGCCTTTGACCGGGACCATATTGATCTTGATGGGATGGAACCCGCACCGCTCGGCAGCTTCGATGCCCCGCCAGACCTTGTGCCAGGCATCGCTGCCCGTGATCGCGGCGAACCGCTTCGGATCAAGCGAATCGAGGCTGATATTGAGCCGTGCGATCCCCGCGTCCCGGAGCCCGGAGGCCATCTCTTCGAGCAGGACGCCGTTGGTGGTCACGCTGATGTCCTCGATGCCGGTGATGTTCCGGAGCGACGCAATGAAGGGCACGATCCCCCGCCGCACCAGCGGTTCTCCGCCGGTGATCCTCACATGGGAGATCCCGAGCGGTACGGCCACGGAAACAAGGCGGTGGATCTCTTCATATTGCAGGATGTCCCGGTGGGGCAGGACCTTCATGGGCCCCCGCGGCTTGCAGTACGCGCAGGAAAGATTGCAGCGGTCGGTAACGGAAACCCGAAGGTAGTCGATGCGCCGGTTGCGTGGATCGATAAGCGGCATAAAAAAATGTACCATAGGGCCTCGTGAACTGCAAGGTTAAATTATCGCCTTGACCTGCCCCCTGTTTGTGAGTATACTTTTTTCACGCTGATCGTCTGTTCACGCGCGCACACGCAAAAGGCTCCGGCCCCCCGCGGGGGAAAACTATGACGCAAACAACCAAACGAGAGCAGTTCACACGGGGCAAGGGGATCCTCAGCGCGACGGGGCCCCAGTCGCGGTTCATTCTTTTTCTCATCTTCGTCCTCGTGTGCTACACGCTCCTGCTCAGGATATTTCAGAAGCTCGCCGCCATCGTTGAACTCCCTGTCTTTCTGCCTATTGCGCTGATAACGCTCCTGGTGTTCATCGGCCTCGCAGGAACGCTCTACTCCCACCGGTTCGTGGGGCCCATGGTCCGCATCCGGAAGACCCTCGAGCAGGTCGCCGCGGGGGACTTCTCGGTGACGCTCAGGCTGCGGGACGCCGACGATCCCATGCTCAAGGACCTGGTCCACACCATCGGCCATCTCTGCGAACAGAGCAGGCAATCCCATCGCCTGGTACAGGAATCCGCCCGGGAGCTGTCCGGCGATCTGGCCGCGCTCCAGGAAAACATCCGGAAGGGCGCATCGGCCGGTGACCTGGTCAAACAGGCGGAAGCCATCCAGAAGAAACAGGCGGCACTGGATAAGGCCGTTCAATCACTGGGAACATAGAGCAAAGGGGAAGCCATGGCGGCAGGTGGAGGAAGCGGGGTCGGCGGAAAGAGCATGAAGGCCGTTGCCAGCGACGTGGGCGAAGGCTACATGACGATCAACCCCCTGGTCCTCAAGAAGTTCGACAAGGACATGATCAAGGACCTGTACGAACATCTGAACAAGGCCATGGGCGCGGCCCGGAACCTCGCCGTGCCGCTCAACGACATCCTGGCGATGCGCCAGAAGAACATGAAGCTCCAGCGCCTGCATAACTCCATCATCATCCTCCGGAACACCGCCCGAGAAAAACGCATACCGCTGTGACACCAAAGGGACGGCCTTTTAGGAATATAGGGGAGAATATAGGGGAAGAATATAGGGGACGTTGATACCTGACGTACACTAAGCCAGATTATCAGTTCCCCTCCCTCCTCTCGACCAAGCGCGAGATACTGGACGCCGCCACTCCCAGATGACGCGCCATTTCAGCGGATGATAAG
>CAYILT010000164.1:0-7808 GCA_964364055.1 uncultured Nitrospiraceae bacterium
CCGTGCTGAAATACCGAGGTAGCGAAGGAAACGTTTTCTATCGTACTCTGAATAAAGATATAGGGGCTATGCTAAAGCTTGTAGTTGCGCTTGGACGTTCCCTCGAAAAATGACTGTCGATCAACAAGCGCGTCGTGAGGGTCGCAAAAACCGCGCCGCTCACCCGGGGTGTTAACCCCGGAGGATGAAAGGCAATATGGATACGAAACAAGTTCCCAATATGAATCCTATACTTAAAAAAGGTGCAGCAGCATGAAAACTACAGCACTCTGGATCGTCGCAGGTATATTTGGCAGCATTGCTGTTGTTCTTTCCCAAATAAATTACCTCAAAGTGTCAATTGCCTTCGGCATACTAGCGATACCATTCTTGGTTTTGGCCTTATTCGCACTTCGTAAAGAAAAAAATACAGATAAACGTCCTCGCCTCATTGTTCGCAATGTTGCCATAAAACCGTATGATCATCCGCTTATGCCCATCGAATCAGGCAAACCATTAAGGGTTCAATGGGACATTGTAAATACTGGTGACTCCACTTGTGAAATAACCGATGGTAATTCAACAATCCTTGTTGACACTCGTCCATTTGATCCCCGCTCCCCGTATGGCAAATCCGAGCACTACCTGATCGGCAAAAAGTTAAATCCTGGGGACATCGAAACAGTATTAACAACTTCAGATACAATTGATTTCAATGGTCCCCCAGCACACCACATCCTTCAATCTCAAAATAAAGCAATATATTTTTATGGAATAGTCGCATACCGCGACGATTCCGGTCATGTTCGTCGTACTGCATACTGCCGCAGCTATGATCCAGAAACCAAACAGTTTATGATAGTCGCCAATCCCGATTTCGAGTACACAGATTAAAGCAAATATTTCAACCAGCGCCTTGACTGCGACGCGCCAAAGGCGGCGCGTCAGGCGCGTGTTGGCTCTGATGAATCTGACGCGCCAACCAGCAGTTCCAGACGGACAGGGCCGCTGAACTTTTCAAGGAGAAGGCAAATGAATATCATTCAATGGATTTTGATTGTCCCAGCTTATGCTATTGCAGCATCATTAATTCTAAAAATATTTTTGCCTTTATTGCCTTTTGCCGAACGACTCGGCGGCCAAACGTATGGTAGCAACTTACAATCGTTCGTCACAGTAGTAGCGTATTTCTTTTATGGTTTTGTCCCTGTTGCTGTTGGCTGTTGGATTGCGCCATCGTATAAGATGATCGTAGCAATCCTTCTTGCTCTCTATTGCATCGTTGAAGCTTTGAGACGCAGCTATATTTTTTCTCATTTCACCAAAAGTGCATACACAAATACGGCTGCTACTATCATTGGTGCAGTAATTGCCGCAAGCAATTTTATAGATGCGTAACCACCTATTTATTCAAATACAGAGAGACGTTCAATGCGCCCGAAAGAAACGCTAACCAGAATATTGAAATTGTTCTTCGGTGATACGAGGCAAGCAATAATTTCATATATTGTTCTCGCTCTAATTGCAATGGGAGGCGGCCTTCTTGCCCTATCCAAAACTGCGCTAAATCTTTCGATTCAAATAATGACCACGCCAACACCGCTATGGGCAACCATTTCACTGGTCCTATTGGGTTGCTTATATATTCATTTAAAATTTCGATCATTATCAATTTCTCTAACTAAGCCCGTTCCGACTAATCTGAATCTCAAAAAAGAAGAGATATTGATTCTACAATGTCTTGCCGATCAACTTGATTACGCTCAATTAGCAATAATAATGCATAAATGTCAACTTTCTTATCAAGTAGCTCAATATTATCTTCAGGAGCTTGAAGATAAGTCATTAATTGATCGTGATACTGTTGATTATCAACAAATGTGGTCTATAAATCATAATGGTCGTGAATATCTACTACACCATAAATTACTACACTAAATACTTATTTCTTTACAACCATAAATGATCCAACCAGCCGGTCGAGTCCCACGCTTACAGCGCGGGGCTCACCGGCGCGTTAAAGTGTAAATCTAAGAACTCAAAACTCAAAACTGCTCCTTTGGCCATTTCTCAGTAACCTTCCCGGAATCATCATATTTGCACGCCGTCATGAACGCATCATGATAGAACGTGAACCACACGCCGTCGGCCACGCCTTGCTTTATCCACTTTTCCTTGAGCGCGATGGACTCCATGGGAAAATTGTCGTAGGCCATGACCCAGAGGGGATTGGCATGGGCATGGGTCGGCAGAAGGTCTCCCAGATGCAGAGCCTTCTCACCGTCTGACTCTATCGTGACGATCTGGTGACCTCCGTTATGTCCGCCTGTATGGACGACCGAGATGCCGGGAACGACCTCCGCCGTCCCGTCGAGCAGATGGAGTCGGTCGCTGCCGTTCATTGTCTCGATATTCACTTGCCAGTACGTATTGACGGACCGTATGTTCGGCTTCAGTACGTCCTCCCATTCTTTCTTCTGGATGATGTGTTTTGCTTTCGGAAAGGTGAGGGAAAGGTTATCCGCATCGTCCTGCATGACGACCCCGCCGGCATGGTCGAAGTCGTAGTGGGTCAGGATAACGAAGTCGATGTCTTCACGGGAGATGCCTAACTGTTTGAGCTCTTCGAGGACTGACCACTCCTGCTTGATCCGATATATCTTTTTCTGCTTGTCCGTGAGCTTGTTTCCGATGCCCGATTCGATAAGCACGAGCGCCTGCGGTGTCTTCACCATGATGGGCCAGGCGGCCAGGGGAATGTAGTTATCTTCAGAAGGAGGGTACTTATTCTGCCACAGCACCTTCGGCACGACGCCGAACATGGCGCCGCCGTCCAGCTCGAACGTTCCGCCGTTCAGCCAGGTAAGCTCGAAATCGCCTATCTTGAACCCATCTTTCATCAGGGCTCCTGAAAAAGAAAGCGGCCCGAAGGCCGCATATATTACAACTTGTGAAGTTGCGAAGATGAGAAGTTAAGAAGTTAAGCTGAGAGTCTTTTCCCAACTTCCTATTTTCCCAACCTCCCAACTTCTAGGTTTATCGCTCCTTACTTCGCGTATCCTACCTTCTTCAACGCTTCCTCGATCTCGCCGAGGGTCACCGGATCGTCGATGGTGGACGGCGCGACGTAGGGCTCGCTGTCGGCGATCTTCCGCATGGTGCCGCGCAGGATCTTGCCTGAACGCGTTTTCGGCAGACGCTTCACCACGCAGGTCTCCTTGTAGGATGCGATGGCGCCGATGGTGTTCCGGATCATTGAAGAAAGCTCTTTCCGGATATCCTCCTCGCTCTTGGTAACGCCGGCCTTCAGGACGCAGAGCCCCAGGGGGACCTGCCCCTTAAGGCTGTCGTGGACCCCGATGACCGCGCATTCCGCCACATCCTGGTGCGTCGAGACGACCTCTTCCATCTCTCCCGTGGAGAGCCGGTGGCCGGCAACGTTTATCACATCGTCCACGCGGCCCATAATGAAGACGTAGCCGTCCTCATCGACGTATCCTCCGTCGCTGGTAAAGTAATAACCGGGGTATACCTTGAGGTAGGAGTCGAGGAAACGATCGTCCGCCTGCCATAAGGTCGGGAGCGTTCCGGGCGGAAGGGGCAGCTTGATGGTGACCAGGCCTGTCTCTTTAGGGGCGGCCTGCTTGCCGTTCGTGTCCAGGATCTGCACGTTGAACCCCGGCACCGGCTTGGTGGACGAGCCCGGCTTGATGGGGAACGCCTCGATGCCCATGCAGTTCGCGGTGATCGGCCATCCTGTCTCGGTCTGCCACCAGTGGTCGATGACCGGTTTCTTCAGAAGTTTATGCGCCCAGTGGTAGGTGTCGGGGTCGAGACGCTCGCCGGCGAGGAAAAGATACTTGAATCCGGAAAGGTCATACTTTTTTATGAATTCGCCCTTGGGGTCTTCTTTCTTGATGGCGCGGAATGCCGTGGGCGCGGTGAACATGACCTTGACCCCGTGCTGGGAAATTACCCTCCAGAAAGCGCCTGCATCGGGCGTCCCGACGGGCTTTCCCTCGTACAGGACCGTGGTGCAGCCCGCGAGCAGCGGGGCGTAGACGATATAGGAGTGACCCACGACCCATCCAACGTCGGACGCGGCCCAGTAGACGTCGCCCGGCTTCACGCCGTAGATGTTCTCCATGCTCCAGTTGAGCGCTACGGCATGACCGCCGTTGTCCCGCACCACGCCCTTGGGTTTTCCGGTCGTGCCCGAGGTGTAGAGTATATACAGAGGGTCCGTCGCCTTGACGGGCGTGCAGCCCACGGGCTTTGCCTTGGTCATGAGCTCGTCCCAGTCCAGGTCGCGACCGGCGATCAGGGGGGCTTTGACGATCTGCCGCTGGAAGATGATGCATTTCTCCGGTTTGTGCCCGGCCTCCTGGATGGCCTTGTCGAGCAGGGGCTTGTATTCAAGGAGCTTCTTTCCTTCGAGAGCGCCGGATGCGGTGATCATGACCCTGGGCTTTGCGTCATTGATCCTGATGGCGAGCTCGTGGGGCGCGAAACCGCCGAAGACCACGGAGTGGACGGCGCCCAGCCGCGCGCAGGCAAGCATGGCCACCGCAGCCTGCGGGATCATGGGCATGTAGATGATGACGGTCGTACCCTTCGAGACGCCCTGGTCCTTCAGGACGCCGGCGAACCTGGAGACCTGGTCAAGCAGCTCCCGGTAGGTGAACTTCTGGATCGTATTGGTCACCGGGCTGTCGTAGATGAGCGCCGTCTGGTCGCCTCTGCCGCTGTTCACATGGCGGTCGACGGCGTTGAAGCAGGTGTTCATCTCACCGCCGGTGAACCAGCGGTAGAAAGGCTTGTTGGTATCATCGAGGACCTTGTCCCACTTCTTGTCCCAGGTGATCGCCTGCGCGGCCTCTCCCCAGAATCCCGAGGGGTCTTGAATGCTTCTTTGAAAAACGTCCTGGTACTTTCCCATTCTGTTCCTCCCCTGTAGCAATATGTCTAAGCAGGACCGGGTCTCCCTGAACGGCCCGTCCGCTGTGTTGTGAACGAAATGAGTTTCCGTCGCAACCGCTCACTACTATAATGAGCGGTCTGTACACATGTTAAAGGCTCTCTTGACAACTCAAATTGGAGTTTGTGAAAATATGCGGCCTCCGTATGAGTGCGGCGAGCTATTTCGTGTTTATCTATAGCAAACGCATTTAATATTGATACACGTTCTGAGGGTCAATTCGTTTTAAATCCCCCTTAATCCCCCTTTTTCAAAGGGGGAGATCCTCTTTATTCCCCTCTTTGGCAAAGAGGGGTTGGGGGAGATTTATGTAACATGAATTAATGCGTTTGCATTAATTTACGCAGGCTAAAGCCTGCGGCTACCAAGTCATTATGCATTGATTTTTTTATCATTGGTAGCCGCACCCTTTTAGGGTGCGTTTTGACGTTACGCGGCCAAATTCAACAGCCTGTTAAACAGATGCCATCAATTCCCGCAGCACGCAGGGAAGAATTCCTCCATGGAGATAATAATCCACCTCGATCGGCGTATCGATCCGCGAAAGGAGTACCACCTCCCGCCGGCTTCCGTCTCCGCGCCGTATCACCAGGGTGATATCCTGCTGCGGCCTGAGGTCATCCGCCCCGAGGATGTCGAACTCTTCATCGCCGCGGATAGGGAGCGATTGAACGGAATCTTCGCCCTTGAACTGGAGGGGGAGGATGCCCATGCCCACGAGGTTGGAACGGTGGATGCGTTCGAAGCTCCTTGCGATAACGGCACGAACGCCGAGAAGCCGGGTCCCTTTGGCCGCCCAGTCCCTCGATGAGCCGGTGCCGTATTCCTCGCCGCCGAACACGATCGTCGGCGTACCCTGTGCCCGGTACCGCTCCGCGGCATCAAAGATCGACATCTGTTCTCCGGAAGGACGGTATAGCGTGACGCCTCCCTCCACGGCCGAGCCATCTGTATTTGATGGCATCATTAGATTTTTGATGCGCACGTTGGCAAAGGCGCCCCGGACCATGACATCGTGATTCCCCCGCCGGGTGCCGTAGCTCTGGAAGTCGGCCTTCGATACGCCCTTTTCGAGCAGGTACCTTCCTGCCGGCGTGGTCTCCTTGATGGAGCCGGCGGGACTGATATGGTCGGTCGTGAGCGAGTCGCCGAAAATGCCGAGGCTGCGAGCGCCGGTGATAGTGGCGGCCGCTGCTGGGGTCAGCGAGAAATCCTTGAAGAAGGGCGGCTCGGCGATATAGGTGGAGCCTGGCCAGGCGTAGACCTGTTCCGCCACCGACGTTACACTGTTCCATAAAACATGGTCCTTTGTAGGGTCCGCGTAGAGTCGCCGGTACGTTTCGGGGTCAGTGGCGTGCTTCAGGAGCGCATCCACTTCAGCGCTGCCCGGCCAGATATCGCGGAGGTAGACCTTGCCGCCGTCCTTTGCCGTACCGAGGGGGTCGCTGTCAGGATCCCAGAGCACCGTACCGGCAAGGGCGAAGGCCACGACGAGCGGCGGGCTCATCAGGAAGTTCGCACGGAGGTTCGGATGGATCCTCGCTTCGAAGTTCCGGTTGCCCGAAAGCACGGCCGCGCAGACGAGATCGTTCTGAACGATGGACCGCTCGAGCTCTTCATCGAGGGGACCGGAGTTGCCGATGCAGGTGGTACAGCCATAGGCGGCAACAGTGAACCCCAATCGTTCCAGGAAGGAGAGCAGGCCGGCCTTCTCGAGGTACGCCGTCACGACGCGTGAACCCGGCGCGAGCGACGTCTTTACGCCCTTTTTTACGGCAAGGCCTTTTTCGACGGCCTTCTTCGCGAGCAGACCGGCGGCGATCAGCACTGACGGATTGGAGGTGTTGGTGCAGGATGTGATGGCCGCGATGATGACGTCTCCTGAACCGACATCACGACCTTCCCGTATGTTGAAACGTTTTCCCAGGTCGGAAGCTTTTTTCGCAAAGCCGTTCTCAGCTGCAGGTTTGACGTACAGTTCGGCGAATCTTTCTTTCAGCCGGGGTAGTTCAATGCGGTCCTGGGGACGCCGGGGGCCGGCAACGGAGGGGACGACCGAGGAAAGGTCGAAATCCAGTACGCGTGTATAGTCGATTGCACCGGCCTTCGGCATGCCGAAGAGGCCCTGGGCTTTGAAATAGGCTGCGAACGCCGCGAGCTCGTCGTCCGTTCGTCCGGTCCGGCGGAAATACTCCAAGGTCACCTCATCTATGGGGAAGAAGCCCATGGTCGCGCCGTACTCGGGCGCCATGTTCGCGACGGTGGCCCGGTCCGGCACACTGAGGCAAGAGGCGCCGGTCCCGAAGAACTCCACGAAGGAGCCGACGACCTTCTGCTGCCGCAGCAGTTCGGTGATCGTCAGCACGAGGTCCGTGGCCGTTACGCCTTCTTTCAGTTTTCCCGTGAGGTTCACGCCCACCACATCGGGGGTGAGAAAATAGAGGGGCTGGCCGAGCATGCCGGCCTCGGCCTCGATCCCGCCCACCCCCCAGCCTACGACGCCGATGCCGTTAATCATGGTGGTATGGCTGTCGGTGCCGACGAGGGTATCGGGGTAATAGAGGTCATGTTTGCGATGAACGCCCCGCGCCAGGTATTCCAGATTGACCTGGTGGACAATGCCGATGCCCGGCGGGATCACCCGGAAGGTCTTAAATGCGTTCATGCCCCATTTTAAGAACTCGTAGCGTTCCCGGTTGCGGGTGAATTCCTTTTCCATGTTGATCAGGAGGGCATCGGGTTTGCCGTAGCTGTCGATCTGGACCGAATGGTCAACGACAAGGTCGACGGGAACGAGGGGCTCGATGATACGGGGGTCTTTGCCCATCCTGCGGGCAGCGCCGCGCATGGC
>CAYILT010000165.1:0-7798 GCA_964364055.1 uncultured Nitrospiraceae bacterium
CCTGGGAGATGAGATCGGCGACATTTGCCGCGTCCTTGACGTCATGCTTGTCCCATCGGCCATCCAGGAGCTGCCGGTTGTTCTTGACCGCGACGCCTCCCACGAGAACAACCATGTGCCCGCACTTGATCAGATGCTCCGCCAGGGGCTTGTGGTAGTTCGCCGTCGGCTCGATGCCGAAAACAACCGTCGTCAGGCTGTATTGAACTTTGATTCGCTCGACATAAGCGAGCAGTTTTTGAAACTTGGGGACATACTATATCGCTCCTGTCAAGATTCTTTTATTTTCAAAATTATCAATAAGATTTTTTTAGCGTCAACTGAAGACGCGGTGCTCCTTCCGGCATTATTGCCGCTATAGCTTGTATCGGCGAGTTTCTCGCATACAGGCGAACGACAGCTCTCATCGTTATAGTTATACGGCGTGCCGCGCTTTCGGTTTGGCCGCCAAGCATACTTTATCCAGAAAACTTGGGAGGAAAACTTGGGGAAAACTTGGGGACGTTGGTTCATAGAGCGCTTTCAGTTTGACAATACAGAGAGTTTTCGATAAAATCCAGACATGCCACGTCAAGCACGATTGGACGTCCCCGGCGCCCTGCACCACATCATGATCCGGGGGATCGACAAGACGAACATCTTCCGAGACGACGACGATAAGACCCGGTTCCTCGAAAGACTCGGCCAGACCGTTCTGGAGGGGAAGTGCACAGTCTACGCCTGGGTTCTTATGGACAATCACATTCATATCCTTTTCAAGAGCGGCAAAGCGGGCATCTCCACCGTCATGCGAAAACTCCTCACCTGGTATGCCCTGTATTTTAATCGCCGCCATCGCCGCACCGGCCATCTCTTTGAGAACCGCTACAAATCCATCCTTTGTGATGAGGATAACTATCTTCTGGCCTTAATCCGGTATATCCATCTCAATCCCATGCGGGCCGGGATGGTAAAGACCATAGAAGAACTGGACCGCTATCCCTGGAGCGGCCACAGCGCCGTGATGAACGAGAGGGAATGCCCATGGATGGACACCGACTATGTACTGCTACAATTCAACGACACGACGCGAAGAGCGCGGAACGCATACCGACGATTCGTGCAAGAGGGGACCGGCTTGGGACATCAGCCGGAACTGATCGGAGGCGGTCTGATCCGAAGCCAAGGCGGCTGGTCTCAGGTGCTTGCCATGCAGAGTAAGGGCCGGAAAGAGGAATACGATCAGCGGATCCTGGGAGGAGGAGATTTTGTCCAGGAAATCCTGAAAGAAGCCGAGGAAAAGCAGATACGACAACTGAAACTCCGGCGCAGCGGCCGCACGATCGCCGATATAATCCGGGAAGAATGCAAGCGAAACAAGGTCAGTGTCGAGGAACTAAAAAGGGGAAACAGGCGTCGCAAAGTGAGTGAATCCAGAATGACCATCGCGCGTCAAAGTCGGAGCGAGCTTGGCCTGTCAGGCGCTGAGATTGCGCGTCATCTCGGCGTGAACACTTCGAGCATTAATCGGGCGCTGGCAAGGGAAGACAAGGTTGTCGGTAAAAGATGAAAGCATCCTGTGAACCAACGTCCCCAAGTTCCCCACAAGTTCCCACAAGTTCCCATTGATGGAAAATGCTTAAGTCCTCACGTTATTGCGCAAAAACGCGCGCAAATTTATTGTGAAATCATTCCCCATCGGGAATTAACCCTATGCTTTTCAAGCACTTAAGAATATGGCAATTATCTTGCTACAGTGTGCTCATGTATACTGTTTTCTTTTCCAAAAAATGAAAGGTATGCTATGAAATTTATGCTAAGTCAAGAATCCTCCAGATGGCTGGCGAAGGTCAGTCGAGTACTGATTTTCACCATGCTTTGCAGCGCCTTCATGTATCAGGGCTGGTACAAGCCGAAGGAGGCAAAGGCTCTGCTACCGAGCACCATCACCTCCTGTGCGGACTGCCATGGGTATACATCGGCATTCACCGACGGCACGGCGCGGAACAATCCCGCGGGAGCATTTGTCGGTGACCATAACGCCCACGTAGTGAAGATTAAGACTGTATGCTCGACCTGCCATGTGACTCCGGCGACTGAGACGAGCGCCGATTTTAAGCATAGAACCGGAAACATTCAGATGCAGGCGGGAGCGACCGCGATAAGCAACGGCTATTACGACAAAAACAATAACGCCGCGTACGACGCGGTAACTGACGAAACATGGTCCCAGACGAACACGGTGACGACGTCGTCCTGCCGGAACATCTCATGCCATGGCGGTAATAATCCGACACCCCAGTGGGGCGTCGGAACCGCAGGCTGCATTAGTTGCCATAGTGGAATAGTCACCGCGGCGAACGCGTCAATTGCTACCGGCGGCACAGTAACTAATCGTGCTGCTGTGACTACAGAATTTGGTTTGGCGTGGGGGCATAAAAAAACAGGTCGTGGAGCAGTTACCGATGCTGACTGCATCGTCTGTCACCTGGAAGGGAATTATACGACGCAAAAGACATCCGTCTATCATGCCGACGGATATATAAACTTGCGCGACCCGGATGCTGTTGCTGCTGAAACAGCTATTACAGACATGAGTAGTGCAACATTCAGCTTCGCCAGGTTTGCAACATCGTATGCGGCTGGAGCGAGAACATCTACCGGCAACACATCAAATAATGTTGATAACGTCTTGACCCAGAAGTTCTGTCTGGCCTGCCATGACAGCGATGGGGCGACCAATACCACCGCTCGCACTACGGGGGGTACCGCGACCATGCCTTGGGGTGGTGTAAATCTGGGCGCAAACTATACCGTGGTCAATGGCGCTACTGTTGCCGGCGGGCTTATTGATGCCAAGACTCAATTTACGACAACGAATTCTTCTGCCCATCCTGTTTTAGGACCGAGGAATAAGGATTTCCCGACTGCTGCCAGGATGAATGATCCCTATAAACCGACAGGTACTCGCGGGACGTCTGGGACCCTCAGCCAGGGTGTTGTCATGAACTGCTTTGACTGTCATAATGCACCGACGCCGCTTACTACCCGAACAGTCGCGGCACATGGTAATGCAGTCACCATTCCGGGTGTTTTGACAGTCACCGGCACTGCTCCATCCGCAACTAATGACGTGACCTTCTGCAAGGTCTGCCATGCCGGTTATGTAACCGGGTCAAATACTCATGCTGCGGGCTCGGCGCTGTCCAGCGCCACGAACAATAATATGACGATTTATCTGAATTACGGCTGCAATGTCTGCCATTCCAGCGGTTATAATACTGCCGTTGTTCGGCCTATCCGCGCTCAGGATGTTCACGGGGTCAACGTGCTGCCCACTGGTGGTCTTACAAAGGTCAACAGATGGGCCGGAACTTCCTACGGCTCCCCTGCCCAGGTCAATGCAAAACCTTATGGGTTCATACGTAACACAGAGATATTGACCGAGCATAATCCCTTGAAAATAGGCGGTAGTACATATACACCAGGCTGTACTATGGGTAATAGTACGCCAAATTGCTCGCGATCCTTTCAAAACTACACAGCTGGCGGCACCTATTAAAAATGATTAGAGGACAAGTGTGAATAGAGGCCCCGCCCGGGAGGGCGGGATTTTTTTAGCAAATTTTATGTGGGAGTGATGTGACTATGGAAGTTTTCCGTAAATTGCCGCACGTTCGGATAGTTATATGTGCTCTGATATTTTTATCTGTGCTCGGTTGTGAAAAAGAGCGGCCAAAAACACAGATGCCTCCGTCACTCGCGGGGGACGAGGTTTTAGCGGTGACAACCCTGCTTTCCACGATTGAAGCCCGTGAGAAACCTGAAGGGTTTGATCCTTCCTCGGGAAATAATTCGCCGCTCGTTGTGGTGTTCAACGATCGGGGAAGGGGAGTGGCATACGTTGCTCGGAAGGAGGGCACGCTCCATATTGTGCATAACGGCAAGGCAGGCAGGTTGGTGGCAGCCGTCGATCAATTGTCAATAAGTCCTGACGGTAAAAGAATTGCCTACAGTTCCCAGATTGAAGGCAAGTGGCGAATGGTGCTAGATGACAAGGTCGGCGTTTTGTCTGATGAGGTAAACGACCCCGTCTTTAGTCCTGACAGCCGGCATGTTGCCTATCAGGCAAGGATCGCCGAAAAGTGGCATATGGTCGTGGATGACACGATGAGTCCCGGATGTCTGTCTTATCTCGGCAATCCCCAATTCAGCGCAGATTCCACGAAGATCGTCTATGTTGAAAAAAATGATGATAAAGGACAAATGCAACTGATTGTCAGCGATCTGGCATTTAAAACTCAGAGCAAGAAAAAATTCACGGGCGGCCAACTCATTGCGAATGCCGACAAGACCAGAATCGCCGCTGTAAAGATAACCGGCAAAAAGCAGAGTGTTATCGAGTTCAGTTTTGACAGGCCGGATGCCGTGAAGGAACCACTGTACTATGAGGCAGTCAGTCGTCTTGTATTCGGATCCGATGGCGTTTCGCTGGCATACGTCGCGGAGCGGGGAGGAACGCGTTTACTGGTACTGAACGGCAAGGAGGAGCGTCTGATCGATGGCGATCTAACGAGCCCACCCGTGGTCCGTCCCGATAACAAGGGAGTTGGCGCTCTTATGTCTGTAAAGGGGGGTACTTCCTGCATCAGGCGTTTTTTCACGACGGCACAAAGGGGAATAAATACGACGAGGCTGCTGATCTGGTCTATAGCAAGGACGGTACTATGCATGCCTATAGCGCTCGGAAAGGAAATAATTGGCTTATTGTGGCGAACGGCAAGGAGGGACCGGTGTTTGACCGGGTGGTTGCGCCGGTGTTCAGCCCCGATGGGAAATTCCTCATTTACCGGGCGCGAAAGGATGGTAAGCGCTTTGTTGTGGTTGCGGATGCAGGCGGTAAGACCGTCAGGCGGCATCAGACTTATGAGCAGGTATTTCCGGTGGTTTTCACCGCTGACGGGAAGTCGGTCGCCTATGGGGTGAAGGACGGGCAGAAGCTTGTCTGGAAGGTGGAGAAGATGGGAAAATAGCGGTCAGGGGGCAGGAGCCGGCAGTCCGGAAGTAGTCAGTTATCAGCAATTCCGCTGGCTGGACAGTCCGCTTGCATTATCATACTCACGAAGATATAATACCATTAATGAAAAAGAGACTTTATGTTGAAACAACGGTGGTGAGTTATCTTACCGCCCGACCCAGTAGAGACCTTATCATTGCCGGACATCAGGAGGCAACGCGCGAGCTTTGGCCCGAGCTATCCGGTGAGTATGAAAGCTTCATTTCCGCGCTCGTATTTGAAGAAGCCGGAAGGGGTGATGCCGCACTCGCGGAAAAGCGCCTGGAGGCGCTCAAACCCTTTGTCATGCTCGATGTTGACGATGAGGCCCGTACGTTGGCCGAGAAGATTATTGTTGGGAGGGGCATTCCCGTGGAGTATCCGGAAGATGCCCTGCATATTGCGCTGGCCGCGGTGAACGGTATTGATGTGATCATTACGTGGAATTTCGCTCATCTCAACAATCCATTTACCCGCGTCATGGTGCGGCAAATTGTGGAAAATGAAGGTTATCAGTGCCCGGAAATATGTTCGCCGGAGGAAGTACTGGAGGGAAATCCATGAAGGACCATATCGTCGAGGAAGTGCGTCAGCATAGGATGGAGCATACGCGGAGATTCAAGGGGGATCTCCTGGCAATCTGCGCGGATCTCCGATCCATACAGCGCGCTTCGGGTCGTAAAGTTGTTCGACTTGCTCCGAGAAAATTGGCTCAAAAAAAATCCGTCCGGTGACACTGGGGACTTCTTTAAGTTTTGACAACTATCCCTGGAAAATCCGCAGAGTGACGATGGCGATGGATATGCTTTTGCAGCGCGAACGGGTAACAACTGGTTCATTGTGGCGAACGGCAAGGAAGGCCCGGTATTCGACCGGGTGGTTACGCCGTTGTTCAGTCCGGACGGCACACTGCTTGTCTGCTGCGCGCGGAAGGACGGCAGACGATTTGTGGTGGTTGCGGATGCAGGCGGTAAGACCGTCAGGCGGCATCAGGCTTATGAGCAGGTGTTTCCGGTTACATTTACCAGTGACGGTAAGTCGGTCGCCTATGGGGTGAAGGACGGCAATAAGCTCATCTGGAAGGTGGAGAAGATGGGAAAATAGCGGTCAGCAGTCAGAAATCAGGAGTTTAGAAGATATATCTGTTTGACTAAGGTGTTTGTGTGCTGTATATTGTATACAGCAGTATCATCGGAGGTTTGTATGAAGAGTTCTGTCGCCGAGAAAAGAACGCAGGTCTATTTTCCAGAAAAGCTCTATCGTGATGTCCAAAAACGGGCCAAGGCCGAATCAAAATCAGTTGCCGCAGTTGTCCGGGAAGCAGTCCGGAAGCATCTTGTGGAAAAGGAGATTGATTGGAAGACGGATTCGATTTTTAAGCTTGTGGGAATTATGAAAACCGGCGCAACGGATTTGTCGGTAAATCATGATCATTACATTTATGGCATTAAGAAAAGGACCGACAACGAGTCAAAATGAAAAAGGCCTTTATTGACACGAGTTTTCTTGTGTCCATTTTCGAGGAAGATGATCACAGGCATGATGAGGCAATGCGGCTTTTTGATGAGGCCATGGCGCGGAAACTATGCGTGGTAATAAGCGATTATATTTTCGATGAGTGTGTTACAACAGTAAACTCCCGCGCCGACCATGGCACTGCGGTGAAGGCCGGCGCTTTTATCCTGAACAGCAAGATTATAGAATTGATCTGGCTCGATCAGGATATAATACTCAAGGCTTGGGAGCATTTTACCACGCATGCGGACAAAGGGTATTCTTTCACCGACTGCACCAGTTTTGTTCTCATGAAAGAGATGAAACTTCCACACTATCTGGCTTTTGACAAACACTTCGAACAGGCCGGATTCCGCCTTTTTCCCTCATAATACAGAAAGAGATATGACTGAATTCAAGAATTCCCCGCTTGTCGCGGATAAAAACGACTACCCGAATGCGCCAAAAGGACGGCTATTCAGGGGCTTGCGGACGATATATAATTTATTGTCTTCCGTGAGACTTGCCTTAGCTTTGCTGATCGCCATTCTCGCCTGCTGCGTGATCGGCGTCACGATCATTCGTGGAGAACGGGCGTGGGAGTTTATCTTTTCAACGATCTGGTTCAATGGTATTTTGGTGCTTCTGGTTGTAAACGTGGCATTTAGCTTTTTCGGCAGGATATGGGGCAGGAAGGTTACGCTTATTTCATTCGGCATGATCCTGTTCCATCTGAGCTTCGTCGCAATGCTGGGAGGGGCCATATACAACAGCATGTTCTATTTCAGGGGCGTAATCAGGCTTACGGAAGGGGAGACGCTCCCGAGCGGCGATCCCAGGAGCTATGACGCGTTCGATCAGGGACGTTTCTTCGCCTTCTCGAAACTGAAAGGCGATACGACGCTTATAAGAATGCATACTGGCTACCGGGTAGGAGAGGATGACAAGCGGGCGGCGTACGAGGTGGCGGTCGGCGAAGCGGGCCGTCAAAAGCAGGGAATCATCTATATCACCCATAGCATGGACCATAACGGTTTCCGCTACTTTAACGACAGAGAAGGCTACTCGCTTCTGTTAGCGCTCTTTGACAAACAGGGGAGAGAACTTTATGGCGCGCATGTCCCGCTCCAGAGCCTCAAACAGAAAGACGACACCTATCTTTACACGACGGGAACAAAGGTCGCTCCGGGAAGCTTCCCGTTTCCCCAGGACCCGCTGAAACCCCTGTTCGAGCTCCAGGTTGCCTATATCCCGACCCCGATAAAGGAG
>CAYILT010000166.1:0-7730 GCA_964364055.1 uncultured Nitrospiraceae bacterium
AAGTGGAGCAGCTATGGAGCCACGGCAGGTCTCAAGAATGTGCCTGATTACCTCACAGCAAACTGGATTCTCAGGCTCTTCAGCAGCAACAAACAAGAAGCTCGGAAACGATATCGAAAATTCGTACGTGAAGGGATACAAAAGGGCTCGCCGTGGGAAGACCTTCAGGGACAGATATTGCTGGGCGAAGAGGGGTTTATAGACAAGTTCAAAGAGCATTTGACCGACAAGGATAAGATAAAAGAAATTCCGAGGGCGCAGAGATATGTGAGCAGACCCGGATTGTCCAGACTGTTTTCCAAAGGAGAGAAAATAGCGAAACGAAACCGGCATATACATGCTGCCCATGTGAAATACGGATATACTCTGAAAGAGATTGCTGATCATGTGGGAACACACTATACTACGGTTAGCAAAGCAGTGAAGCGTTTTGACGAAAAGTGATAATTCAAGACCTGACCCGATTTGTTTGCGATTTGTTCGCGTGACCCGATTTGTTCGTGACCCGATTTGTTCGCGATTTGTTCGATTTGTTTTGACCCGATTTGTTTCTTCGCCGCTTATATGGGTTATAACGAGACAGTGCGTTTTCTCCTGTCGCGCGGCGCTCGTGTCGATCTTATTGACGGATTCGGCAGGAACGCACTGCACTGGGCAATCAGGGGCGGGTTCGCCGGCCTTCCCCAGAGTGAACTCGAAATGGTGAAACTTTTCGCCGCTGTTCCCGGCGTCAACGTCAACAATGTGGACAAGGAAGGAATGACGCCGCTGCTTGACTCCATAGCGCTCAACCGTACCGACATGATGAACGTCCTCCTCGGGATCGAAAAGATCGACGTGAACATGTCCGGAAAGGAGGGTTCAACCCCTCTCATGCTCGCCATCCGGTATAACCGGAATAACATGATCGGTCACTTGCTCGGATCGCAGGGCCTGAATATAGATGCGGTCGATGAGCAGGGCAGGAGCGCGCTTTATCATACTGTCGCCATGCGAAATCGGGCAACCGTAAAGACGCTTCTCGATCGAAAGGCAAAAACGAACACGGTCACGAAAGACGGTAAAACACTTCTTCATGCCGCATTCGGGCCGGCGACGTGGTATTTGGCGCCTGAATCGACCAACATCGAAGACGCTAAGCTCCTGTTCGAGTACAGGGATATCGATATCAATAAAGCGGACGACAAGGGAAACACGATCCTTTACTTGGCCATTCGCCAGGACCGTCCCGACCTTGTTAAGCTCCTCCTTTCTCGCCCGGATCTCGACGTGAACAAACCGACGCCGGGCGGAGGTCGCTATTTCCACCAGGTGATCGGACTTCCAAACCTGCGCTACGCATACGAAATGGCAATTATGCTCTTGGACCGGCAGGACGTTGATGTAAATACGCCCTATGATCATAATGGCAACACCGCGGTCCACATGTCTTGGTATTTCGGAAACAGCGCAACCGACGTTGAGATAGCGAAAAAGATACTTGCTCGAAACCCGAACCTCGAAGTTGAAAACGTCTATGGAGATACTCCCCTAATATATAATATCGATCACAGCAGGATAGAAATGGTCAAGCTGCTGGTTACGACAAAAGGCATTGATCTCAACCATCCGGAGAAGACCATGAGACGAACGCCTCTGGCCCTTGCAAAATATCGGAAGGATGCCGAAATTGCCGATCTATTGCAAAAGGCAGGCGCTAAGGAGTATTCGATCCGCTACTTCTATAAAAATTTAACCGGACCTGCTCTTGTTGCTTTAGTGATCACTGGCTATGTTCTACCCCTGCTCCCTACGATTCTATTAATAATCTCTAAAATAATGAGATCGAAACCCTTGATGATCGCTTCTCTTGTCATTGGGATCTTGCCTATTATTGCTATCATCAAGCTGTCAGTGACCCCCCTCATAGTCGATGACCTGAACATTACGCCGATCATTTTGCTGATGGTATGTGTGCCATGGCTAGTCATAAGAACGCCGGCATATTTGGTGTGTAAAATCAAGGATGATAAGTTTAAACGGCAAAACTTCTTTCTTCATACCATGTTCGGGATAGATGCTCTTTTACTGTTTGTCGCATGTATCATCGGACTCGGTATCATAAGACAATAGTGCGTTCAGAATTACCAACCAGCCGGTCCACATCGACTCGCCTTGCGGCGAGTGATCGGCATGTTCATGTGCAAGTATCACCGGTTTATCGCACCTCTCGTTTAGCGGCCACCATAGCAGTCTAGCAGGTGCGTCCTTTTTGTTTATTGCGCATCCTTATATCACTTATATCGGATACATAGCATTCCTTCATGCGAATACTCCTAAAAGCCATTACTCTCTTCCTGCTCCTCATCCTGTACGCGCTGGTAGCGCTCGGCATCATGGCGCTGCCTGCGAGCCGCGCTCGCAGACTGGCGCGCCTCACCGGGAATTCCTCGTTCTTCGCGCGCCTGTGCCTCCGGGTGTTGGGCGTCCGTGTGCACGCCCGCCGTCTGAAGCGAAAGGGCATCCGGCAGCGCCGCACGAACTACCTCATCATCTCGAACCATCTCACGTACGTGGACATCCTCGTTGTTGCCTCCCTCATGCCCTCGGTGTTCATCACGTCCGTGGAGCTGAAGCAGACCTTCCCGCTCGGCCTGTTCGCGTGGCTCGGCGGGTGCCTCTTTGTGGAGCGCCGGAGCCCCGCGGGACTGAAGCGGGAGATCGAGGAGATCGCGAAGGTGCTCGCCCAGGGGACCTCGGTCGCGTTGTTCCCGGAAGGCACGACCTCGAACGGCGACACGGTGCGGCCCTTCAAGAACTCGCTCATTACCGCGGCCATCACGGCCGGCGCCAGCCTCCTCCCGGTCTGCATCCGCTACCGGGCGGCCAATGGACGCCCGGTGGACCCGACAAATCGCGATTCTCTTTATTACTACGGTGGGACAACGTTCTTCCGCCACCTGTCGAGGTTGCTGGCGCTCCGGTCCATTGACGTGGAATGCGTGATCCTGAGGCCCATCGCAACGCACCAGCACCAGTCAAGAAAGGATCTGGCGGCCCGGGCGCACCAGATGATCAGTTCGGTGTATCACGGAAGATTCGCCGGTCATCGGCATTCGTAGCAGGCTATCCCTTGGATCGGTGCGGCTGCAGACAGAGGGGGGGCATACGCGGGAAAGAGCTGAAAATGAAAAAGCCCCGGATCGCTCCGGGGCTCGAGGTTGTTGTCGCTTATGTTTTAGATCTTTTGGACATTGGCGGCCTGCAGTCCCTTGGGACCCTGCACAACGTCGAAGGAGACGCGCTCGCCTTCCTTGAGCGACTTGAAACCCTCCGTCTGGATCGCGGAAAAATGTACGAATACATCTTCGCCGTTCTCCTGCTTCAAGAAACCAAACCCCTTGCTGTCATTGAACCACTTCACTTCACCTTCTGCCATTTCTGTTACCTCAACCTTTCATGTTTATTTATCCGCATTTGCTGCGGACGCTAATAATAGTACCGATTTCCGGACCCTCTGTCAAGCTGATATTTCTTTTCCGGACGGTCTATGGTATAGTTAGTTATTGAATTTCGATCCTCTCCGAAAGGGACAGGGACGCGCTCCGGTGACACGGTGCCGCCTCTCAGGGTAAGTCATGCTGATCAATTATCTCAAACAGATACCGCTCTTTGCCCACCTCAAGGACGCCCAGCTCAAGGCGATCGCCTCGCAATGCAAAAAGGTCCTGTTCAAGAAAGGATCGGTCATCTTTCACAGAACGGACATGAGCACCGACCTGTACATCGTGGACGCCGGAATCCTGAAGGCCATGCTGTCAGACGACGAGGGGGACGAGATCGTCCTCGCCCACTTCGATAAGGGCGCGTTCTTCGGCGAACTGAGCCTGCTTGACGGAAAAGGGAGGTCGGCAACGATCGTGGCGGACTCAGATTCGGAACTGTCGGTCCTGAACCAAGCCGATTTCCTGGGGCTGTTGAACAAGGACCCCAAGATCGCCATCGCGCTCATGACCACCCTCGTCGAGCGGCTGAGGAAAGCTGACGAAAAGATCGAGTCGCTTGCGTTCCAGGAGGTCAGTGAGCGGCTCATCAGGGCGCTCCTCGAGGGTGCGAAGCGCGATGACAGCGGCGGCAAGGGATTCCTCAAACGCGGCAAGCTGACCCACAAAGAGCTCTCCGGCATTATCGGCTCGTCCCGCGAGGCCGTGTCGAAATGCATGAAGCTGCTGGCCACCAGCGGCATCGTCAGGGAATCGGACGGTCACTTCCTCATCGCCGAGAACGCCCTGGACCAGCTCAAGCACCGCCCCTCGATATGACCCGGATTATCACTCTTTACGTTGTATCCTCTTGACGTTTGAGTCACGTTCTTGAAAAGCCAAAAGCAACTACTCACGTCAACTTACTCTCCGCAGATTACGCCGATTTCGCCGATTAAAACCAAACCTGATCTATTTTTTTAAAATCTGCGTCAATCTGCGAAATCTGCGGATACGTTTTTTCTCCGAGCCTCTGTTCCTGTGGTCAAACCTTACCTTTTCAACTTTATAGCGAAGCCAATCCGCTTCTTCAGTGTCCAAATGATCTTGTTCGGATAATCTAAACGGGAGTGAAGCAGGCGAGAACAGTTCGGGGGAGCCGGATAACCGGCTCCCCCGTTTTATTTATATCTTGGGGAGTTTTGCGAGGGACTTTTTGATCTCTTCGGAGGGATACTCGAAATCCTTGAGCTTGCCGTCGTGATAGTCGGCATAGGCCTGGAGGTCCATGTACCCATGGCCGCTCAGGTTGAAGAGGATGGTCTTCTTCTTCCCTTCCTCTTTCGCCAGAAGCGCCTCGTCGATGACGGCCCGTATCGCATGGGCGCTCTCGGGGGCCGGGATGATGGCCTCGGTGTTCGCGAACTGCAGCGCGGCTTCGAACACCGGCACCTGATTGTAGGCCCGGGCCTCGATAAGCTTGTCGTGGTAGAGCTGGGAGATCAGCGGCGAATCGCCGTGATACCGGAGCCCGCCCGCGTGGATGCCCGGCGGCATGAAGTCATGGCCGAGGGTGTACATCGTCATGAGGGGCGTGAGCCCGGCGACATCGCCGAAGTCATAGCGGAACTCGCCCTTGGTGAGCGTGGGGCACGACGCGGGCTCCACGGCCATCACGCGGACGTTCTTGCCGCCGATCTTGTCGTGCAGGAAGGGAAAGCCGATGCCGGCGAGGTTGCTTCCGCCGCCGCAGCACCCGATCACGACATCGGGATAATCGCCGGCGATCTCCATTTGCTTTTTGGCCTCGAGGCCGATGACGGTCTGGTGCAGGCAGACGTGGTTCAGCACCGAGCCGAGCGCGTAGTTCGTATCATTGTGCGTGGCGGCGTCCTCCACGGCCTCGGAGATCGCGATGCCGAGACTGCCCTGGCTGTTCGGGTCCAGCTCCAGGACCTTTCTGCCCGAATTCGTCAGCTTGGACGGACTGGCGTGGACCGTGGCTCCCCAGGTCTCCATCATAATGCGGCGATAAGGCTTCTGGCCGTAGCTCACCTTCACCATGTACACGGTGACGTCGAGGCCGAAGAGCTTGCCCGCGAGGGCCATGGACGAGCCCCACTGGCCCGCGCCGGTCTCGGTGGCGATGCGCTTCATGCCGGCCTTCTTATTATAGAAGGCCTGGGGGATTGCGGTGTTCGGCTTGTGGCTGCCGGTGGGGCTCACGCCTTCATATTTATAGTAGATCTTCGCCGGGGTGCCGAGGGCCGCTTCGAGACGATGCGCCCGGAAGAGCGGCGACGGCCGCCAGAGGGAATAGATGTCCAGCACTTCTTCGGGGATGTCGATCCAGCGCTCGGTGCTTACTTCCTGCAGGATCAGGTCCATGGGAAAGATGGGCTTGAGGTCGTCAGGACCGACGGGCTGCCTGGTGCCGGGATGGAGCGGCGGTTTCGGCTTGTTCGGCATGTCGGCCATGATGTTGTACCACTTGGTGGGGATCTCTTTGTCTGAAAGCATGATCTTGGTCTGTTTCATTGCATCCTCCTGCGATCTCTGATATAAGGGACCGGGTGCGAAAGTGCGGTTATTCTATACTATTTTTCAGGCTTGCACAACGGGATTTTGAGCGGGTGTCAAGGGTCGCCGGGCGCGTGAAGCGGACGAGGCGACGATAGAACAGACGGGGGGGCACGATGATGGCGACCCCTCTTGTCCCGGGAGGATCATGGACCGCCCGGTTTCGATCCGTGCCGGGAGCTTTCGATAAAGTCGGCAAGCAGCTGTTTGATCTCGGGGGCGATGTCCGTGAACATGAGTCCGTATTGATGGTCTTCATCTCCGGACGTCTGTTGAATGATCCTGACGATCTTGCCTGACGCCTGAATTCTTGTTGCATCAGGAAGATAGAATTGACACGTCAGCCGGGCGCCTTCAACAAGACGCTTCCGGGTCTCGATCATCATTCCCGTGGCGCTGATGTTCTTCGTACGGCAGTAGAACGCCTCATCCCCGAAACGACCATCTATGATCACGCCCAGAAGCACGCGGATCATTTCCCGGGCGGCAATATCGAGGAGCTGCTGTGCCTTTGCCATAAGCAAGACGGAATGCAGCGGTTCCAGGAGCACCGCATTCACCCTGCATTGCGAACTTTTCTTGATCGCCTCGGGAGTGTTCGCGCAGCACAAGATCGTCGAGACCGTGCGGAGTGCGGCATCCTCCCGGATCAGGCCATACAGCTTCTCGCTGGCCATGCCCGGCAGGTCGAGCTTCGATATGATGAGGTCCACCCGCTCGGCGCGATGGATATTCAGCGCCTCGTCGTTCGTTGCGGCAACGAACACCCGCAGGTCCGTCCGGTCCAGAAAGGAACGGTCCTGTTCCAGCAAGGCGTGGAGCTCATGGGCGATCAATACTTTTTTCATAACAAGGAACCAGTACTGCGGGAGACAAGACGGATGGTCTCGTAATAAGTCTGTAACAGCACTCGTCCGTCATTCCCGTGGAAACGGGAATCCAGTTTTTTCAGCCGCTTCCTTGGGTCCTGGATACCCGCCCCCCGTTTTCACGGGGGCAAGTTTATCCCCGCGAAAGCGGGGACGGGTATGACGGCTTCTTACAACTGTATCAAGACGGATTCCCGCTCAGGATCGCCGCGCCAATGACGTACGTAAGCCGGGATGTTCTTTCGACGATCCGGCCAGAGCGTGGTGACAGCGCCGACTCGTTAAAGCGTCATCACAACCAACTCGTGAGCGTTGAGCTCCCGGTAGAGAGCGTCCAGCTGTTCCCGACTCGTTGCCGTGAAGGTCGCAGTAATAGAAAGGTATTTGCCGCTGCCGCTAAGCCGGCTCTCGTATATGACCGGTGCATCCTGCAGGTGCTTCTTGATCACGGCCTGCACTACGGATTCGAATGGACCGCCATTCAGCCCCATCACCTTGAGCGGAAAGGAGCAGGGAAATTCCATACACGTTATCTTGTTATGCATAGGTCTGTCCATGCAGCGTGTTCGTCCTCTTTCAACGGGTCAGTACACGCATCGGTAAAGCGATCATCAATGGAGCAGTTTCACGATCTTCCGCACCACGGACCGCGGGCCGGTGCTCCTTCCGCCGCGATCGTTCGTTCACTATACCATACATCAACCGCCGCGCCAAGAAGGACCGTTCCGGCGGCGGTCAACAATCGTTGTGATTTCTTTTTGCACCTCCCCTTCGCGTCCTGAACGGACCCCTCCGCACCTCCCCTTGTTAAGGGGAGGCT
>CAYILT010000167.1:0-7448 GCA_964364055.1 uncultured Nitrospiraceae bacterium
ATTCTCAAGATATGCTCAATGACCAAGTTCTTCAGGAAGAGGCGGCAAAGCTCATCGATATGGACAAGGTCATCCGCGAAGCGCTCCAGCGTGTCGAGCAGTCGGGCATCGTGTTCCTCGACGAGATCGACAAGATCGCCGGCCGCGAGACCCACGGTCCCGATGTTTCCCGGCAGGGCGTGCAGCGCGACCTCCTGCCCATCGTGGAGGGGTCCACGGTCACGACCAAGTACGGCCCGGTCAAAACGGACCACGTGCTGTTCATCGCAGCGGGGGCGTTCCACATGTCCAAGCCCTCGGACCTCATTCCCGAACTCCAGGGACGCTTCCCCATCCGGGTCGAGCTCGACGCCCTGGGCAAGGACGAGTTCGTGCGCATCCTGACGGAGCCGCAGAACGCCCTGATCAAGCAGCAGGTGGCGCTTCTGGCGACTGAGGAGATCACGCTTTACTTCGCGAAGGACTCCATCGAGGAGATCGCCGCGACGGCGGCGAGCGTGAACGATCTCACCGAAAACATCGGCGCGCGGCGGCTCCACACCATCATCGAAAAGCTGCTGGACGAGATTTCCTTCGACGCGCCGGATAAGAAAGGAACAAAGGTCTCGATCGACGCGAAGTACGTCCGGGACCGGCTGGCGGACATCGCAAAGAGCGAGGACCTGAGCAGATATATTTTGTGATAACTGCGTTGTTGCCACAAAGGCACAAAGACTCGAAGAAAACCTTAGTGGCTTGGTGTCTTCGTGGCAAAATTTATTAAGAGGTCGTTCATGGAAAAACTGATCGAAAAAGCGAAGACCCTCATCGAGGCCCTGCCCTACATGCAGACCTTCCGGGGCAAGACGTTCGTCATCAAGTACGGCGGAAACGCCATGATCGATGAGAACCTTAAGCAGGGGTTTGCCCAGGATGTAGTGCTGATGCGGTTCATCGGCATCAATCCCGTCATCGTCCATGGAGGTGGTCCCCAGATAGGAAAGACCATGGAGCGGATGGGCAAGAAGCCCTCTTTCGTGTCCGGCCAGCGGGTGACCGACCAGGAAACCATGGATATCGTGGAGATGGTGCTCGGCGGCAAGGTGAACAAGGAGATCGTGAGCCTTATCAATCAGGCGGGCGGCAAGGCCGTTGGCCTCACCGGCAAGGACGGCGGACTCCTCCAGGCGAAGAAGCTGAAAATGACAAAGAGATCAGAGGAGACCGGGGAGACCGAGATCATCGACATCGGCCTGGTGGGCGAAGTTACCGAGGTGCGGCCGGGGGCATTGGAGGCGCTTGACCAGGGAGGGTTCATCCCCGTCATCGCACCGGTGGGTGTGGGCGCTCACGGCGAAACCTACAACATCAACGCGGACCTCGTGGCCGGCGCAGTAGCCGGAGCGCTCAAAGCCGAGAAGCTCATCCTGCTGACCGACCAGGCGGGCATCCTGGACAAGGACAAGAACCTCATTCCAACGCTCAACAAAAAGAAGGTCGAGGACCTGGTCCACAAAGGCACCATCGGCGGCGGCATGCTGCCCAAGACCAAATCCTGCTTCGACGCCCTCGAGTCCGGCTGCGCCAAGGTCCACATCATCGACGGCCGCATCCCCCATGCCCTGCTTTTGGAGATATTCACCAAGGAGGGCGTGGGCACGGAAATAACCTTGTAGATTTTTACTTGAATAATACCTGTATCTCATCGCGAGGAAACGCGTACACTATCGGTTTTCATACCATTCCGCCTAAGAAAGAGAGAACTTAAAATGTCACTTTACATTATACTTGCTGCGGTTCTAGTTATGGCCCTCTTTGCTATCATCATTTCGTACAGGGAAGACCACCCGAAGAAGAAAAAGCATGCGTAAAGTCGAGGCGTGCTGCGTGAAGGTCAATATCATCGACGGCCGCATCCCCCATGCCCTGCTGCTTAAGATCTTCACCAGGGAAGGCATCGGTACGGAGATCACGAGATGACTTTGACAACGGAAGAAACAATATACTTTATCCATTTTTTTATATAGTTGACAAATAGTGGCGATGTTGATAGTTTCAAAATAGTGAACGCCAAACAAAAAGAATTTTCCATGAGTTGCGCCCACACAGGGAGATGAATAAGGAACGACCTATGACCCTGGCAAAACAAAGCGACAAGAAATACACCTGCGCCGATTATATCACCTGGCCGGACGAGGAGCGGTGGGAGCTGATAGACGGCGTACCGTACAACATGACCCCGGCGCCGAGCACCCGGCATCAGAACGTTGTCGTCTTGTTTTCACGGGTATTGGGAAATAAGTTATCCGGCGGGCCATGCAGACTGTTTATTGCGCCGACAGACGTCGTGCTTTCCGAGCCTGACGTAGTTCAGCCCGATGTGTTCGTAGTCCGCGACAAAAAAAGATCACGGAAGCCAACATCCAGGGTGCGCCGAACCTTATCCTCGAAGTGCTCTCAACGGCGACGACGCTGAAAGACAGACGTGAAAAGAAAGCGCTTTATGAAAAGCACGGGGTCCTGGAATATCTTATCATTGATCCAATGGGCAAAACAGTTGAACGCCATATACTAATGAACGGACGTTACAACGCACCGGAAATATTCGGAATGCAGGACGTGCTGCCGCTTCACAGCCTGGATGGAATAGAAATTCAATTGAGTGAGGTTTTTGAATCGGAATGATAAAATATGTCTTGATGAACAAGAGACCGCGGCGGCGGCAATCCGCCGTTGTCCGTCCTGTGCCTGCGTTCCCCGGAGAATATCGATAATCGTCGTCACGTCGTTCTCCTTCCGGCCCCTGCAGCCCTCCTGATAGTAAAACAGACCGCATCATTGACGGCCGCATTCCCCATACCCTGCTGCTCGAGATATTCACGAAGGAACGTGTGTGAACGGAGATAAGGCGGTAGCCCGACCACGCCACACGCATGTCGCACGTTTAGTTCCGCTTAAAAGAAAGCCCCGGAGATAAATCTCCGGGGCTTTTGCGTTGCAAAAGATCCCCGCAAGAAGGGATATGGGGCCCTCCCTGCGGGTGATCCATAAGGATGCATGTCAGAACCGCTCGGCCGCCGTTCCTCCATTGACAGGGCCATTATTGATCAGGTAGGCGATGGCGCTGGCCTTGTACACCGTCGCATCGTCGAGGGCATTCAGAGTCGCATACACCGAGTAGTTGAGAATGCCGTCGTCCAGATAATCGATGGAGTCATGGATCATGCGCCGGGTGTAGCGGCGGTTGTGAGCAACCCCGCCCGGATCATGGATCAGCAGGTTGTAGTTGAAGGCCGCGCCCATGTTAAGCTTCCCGGTGGAATCCGCCGCTGTAACCCAGTACCTGTTGGCAAAATAGGGGTAACCCGCTGTGCGCTGTGAAATTGAAGCCCTTGGCAGCAAGCTGCAACCTTAACGCCTCGAGTGCTGCCTGGTAGCGGGCCTTGTGGGTCGTGCCCTGGAACGTAGCCGCTGTGGCATCATCCCCCAGCCAGGCGATCGCGGCGTTGGAGCCCGCGCCGCGGGTGGTGTGACAATTGACGCATACCGGCGAATTGACTCATAATAAATGTTACCCAACGGAAACACCGTTGGATTCGTTGACTCATAAATCATGTTACCGGAAGATTACCCCTACAAGGAGGGGCCGGTATGAGTCCACAATCCAAACGGGAGTACCTGGAAGCCATTGTTCCCCGTTACCGAAATGCGTCACGGAAATCCAAAACCTCGATTTTGAGCGAGTTCTGTTCCACCTGCGGGTATCATCGAAAGCACGCCGTACGTCTCATCAATACCTTAGGTTACGGGGATTACACTCGGCTGATGACCTCACGGCATTCCCCTCCACCTCGCTGATCACGGGGTTCGGGCTTGTCCGGCCCCCGGCCTTTGCCGAAAGCCGCAAGGCCATGCGCATGTGTTTTTAATAACCATTCAGTGTAAACCTTACAGGTCATCCATTAGATTTTAGATATATTGATCTTATCTCTATTAAACTCCAACTTAACAGATGTTCCAGCCTCAACAATTCCGACTTTTTCAAGAAACTCCCTGAATTTCTTTGTATAGTCTCTTGATCCCAATCTTTTCATAGCACTGCCTATATAAATATAATGGCTACTCTTTTTGTAACGGTGAAGAGACGCTTCGCATTGATCATCGCCATGCACAGGTTTTACACCTATCCCCTGCGGCGTACTAATATGTGTTATTGGGTATAAATCAAGAGGTAATTTATTATATTCATTTCTATCTTCAACTAGAATTTCTCTTCGATTTTCATTATTACCATCCGGGGCAACAATTGTTCCTCTTACATAGATCATGACAACGATAGCCTCCTTCGTTCCTTATCCATTCTTCTTCTGTTTTTTGCTACATCATTTTCTTTCGTCAAAAGTCAAGTATTGCCTACCCATATACCAATCTATTTTTCAATGCTATCCTGTAACAACTTACATCCATACTCATTGCCTATATTACAAGCTTTTTTGAAATCAGCAAGAGCCTTTGCGTTATCGCCAATTTTTTGATAGAGTTCTCCACGTCCAGCATAGATCTCAGCAAGTTTTGGATTCAGTACTATTGCTTTGTTATAATCCTCAAGCGCCCTGTCGTATCGGCCTCCATTTTCGTACATTCTCCCGCGCAACGCATATACCAGAGCATCATCCGGGTTAAGGGAAATTGCCTTCGTAAAGTCTTCTATAGCCTTATCTCTTTTGTCTAATAAAACATAAAGCATTCCACGTTTTTTATATCCTTCAAGAAGTTTTCTGTTTATATCTAAAGCCTTGTTATAATCCGCAAGGGCTTTATCCAAGTTTGGATGATCTCCGGGCAGATCATGACTCAAATGTGATTTTTCGCGAGCATTCACCCACCTGAAGGCATAGTTTTTCACTACCATTCACCCACCCCATTTTCAGAAGCATTCACCCGCCCTGGACGGTTTTTTTCATGAGCATTCACCCACCCCAGGGAACCTTCTGCGCGGCGCTCCAAAATACGGTATCATGCCCCTCATTTTGACTTTCAGGAGGGATGCATGGCCTACAAGGAGCACAACGTGACCGAGATTCTCGACATTCTACGAAGGACACAAGCAGGCGACGGGAAGCGCCGGATTGCCAAGGCCACGGGTATAGATCGCAACACTATCCGCAAATATCTGAAGATCGCCGAAGCATGCGGATTCACCCAGTTGTCGGGTGCTGAAACACTCCACGAGATTGCCGTAGCGGTCTTCCGGAACGTTCATCTTTCCAGCGAGCAGGAGCCAAGCGCAAACGAAGAGCTTCTTACACCTCACAAAGAAACCATCAGGGACTGGCTTCAGAAGGATGAGCTGACCCTTACGAAGGTCCACATCAAGCTGAAGCGCATGGGCGTAGCGGTCGATTACAACGCTCTTTATCGCTTCTCCAAAAAGCATCTGGACTTCGGCGGTAAAGAGTGCACCGTGCGCATGGCGGAGACAGCTCCGGGCGAGGTGGCCGAGGTGGACTTCGGACGGCTCGGTCTCGTGTACGACCCTGTAGTCGGCAAAAACCGGGTCCTCCACGCGCTGATCGTCACTTTGGTCAGGAGCCGGCATCAGTACGTGTACACCACCTACCGGCAAACCGCGGAGGCGTTGATCGCGGGCATCGAAGCGGCCTGGGAATTCTTCGGCGGCGTCACCAGAAGAGTCATTATCGACAACATGAAGGCCGCCGTGGTGAAGGCGGACCGGTATGAGCCTATCTTCAACCGGATCTTTCTGGAATACTCGGAGCACCGGGGCTTCATCATCGATGCGGCGCCCGTTCGGACTCCTACGGCAAAACCCACTGTGGAGCGCCAGGTGCCCTACGTCCGCGAGAACTTCTTTGCGGGCGAGGCGTTCACCAACCGGGACCATGCGCAAAGGGAGGCCGAGAAATGGTGCCGGAATACCGCGGGCCTTCGCATCCACGGCACGACCCGGAAAAGGCCGCTCATCGTGTTTGAGGAAGAGGAAAAACAGCATCTCCTGCCGCTTTCGGCGGAACGTTTCGACGTCCCGGTCTGGGCGGAATGCAAGGTCCATCCCGATCATCACATCCGCTTCGGCCTGGCCCTCTACTCCGTGCCGCATCCCTATCTCAGGAAAACCGTGTCAGTGCGGGGTGACAGCCGACTGGTGCGGATCTACTTCGACAATCAGATCATCAAAGTCCACCCCAAAATGGCCAAGGGCAAGCGCTCCACGGACTATGCCGATTATCCGCCGGAGAAGAGCGCCTATGCCATGCGCGACTGCGACTATTACATCCGGAAAGGAGGTGAAAACGGTCTTGCGCAGGGCAGGTTCATGGAGGCGCTTTTTGTCGGAGACTTCCCGTGGGCGTGGATCAGAGAGGCCCAGAAGCTCATCAGGATTGCCGAACGCTACGGCGTATCACGAGTCGAAGCAGCCTGTAACCGGGCGCTGTCCTTCGGTCTCATCAACATCCATCGCGTGGAAGGAATGATCCTCAAGGCGGGAATCGCCGTTCCCCGCACAGGAGCCGCGCCCGCGCCAAGCCCCTTGTTCGCACGGTTCGAACGTAATGCAAGCTACTTCCGACACACAACTCAAAACGAAAAGGAGAACAGTCATGAACACAACACCTGAAGTGAAGCACCTGCTCAAGCAACTGCGGCTTTCCGGCATCCTGTCCACGCTTCCGGACAGGGTATCCTATGCAGCCGGAAACAAACTCACCCACCAGGAGTTCCTGGAACTGGTTCTGTCCGATGAACTGGAGAGAAGGCGGCAGGGCGCGCTGGAACGAAGACTCCACAATGCCAGGGTCAGCGTTGACCAGGTCATGGAACGGTTTGATTGGGACGCCAAAGTGACCGTGGACCGGGAGCGGCTCAAGGGCCTTATAGGTCTTGAATTTATCGACCGCAAGGAGAATGTCATCCTCACCGGCCCCGTGGGTGTGGGCAAGACCTACCTCGCCAACGCCCTGGCCCACGCGGCCTGCCGCAGAGAGAAAAACGTGATCGTCAAGAAGGCCGCGAAGATGTTCAAGGACCTTTATGCGGCCCGGGCCGACAACACCCTCGACCGGGAGCTGATGCGGCTCGTGTCCCCGGATCTTCTCGTGATCGATGACTTCGGCCTTGAGCGGCTGACGCAGGAACAGGCGCACGACTTCTACGAGCTCGTGAGTGAACGCTACGAACGCAGCTCGACCATCATCACGAGCAACCGTCACGTGGATGAATGGACGGCCCTCTTCGACGACACCATCCTCGCCAACTCGACCCTGGACCGCCTGGCGCACAACGCGCACCAGCTTGTCATTGAGGGGGAAAGCTACAGGAGAAAGAAGGGGCTCGGGGGATAAAAAAGTGTGGTATAGTAACCCCGGTTTGAAAAATAACGATTAAGCGCCGCAGGTGGGTGAATGGTCGTGAAAACGGGGTGGGTGAATGCTCGTGAAAAATGACAC
>CAYILT010000168.1:0-7393 GCA_964364055.1 uncultured Nitrospiraceae bacterium
ACCATCCGTATCGCCGGGAGCGACGCTGTTCCGCTGTCCGGCTCCGATCCCGTTCAGCTCACCTGCGGAACCGCGGGCTGCAGTTCCAACTGCTGCAAGAACGGCCCGCACATCATCCTGAATCCCTACGAGATAGACCGCATGTGCAAGGCGAGCGGCATGTCCTACGAGGACCTGCTCGACATCGTCGAGACGGAACGGGTGAACGGTTTCCCGCTGGTCATGCTGCCCCGGGACCCGGCGTGCCATTTCTGGACGGACCGGGGGTGCCGCATCTACGGGGCCCGGCCCCTGGCGTGCAGGCTCTTCCCGCTCGGCAGAGTGTTTGAGAACGGACGGTCGTATATCGTTCTCCCGGACCGCAACCTGTGCACGGGGCTTGTCTCCGCGCCTGCCCGGACCCTCGCCGACTATCTCCGCGAGCAGGATACGGAGACGCAGATCCGCATGGCCGACGTCTGGATCGAGTTCGTCACGGAAATGGAGGAGTTGGACCTTCCCGATAAACCCGTCACCTCCGTTGCCTTTCACCTGCTGGTGTACAGCCCCGAGACTCCGCCATCATCCGATCCTGCCCACGCTCCGGGATCTCCCGAGGAGCAGTTCCTCCTCCGCATGGAAACGGCCCGCCAGAAGCTTCCTGAATTTCTGAGGTCGCGTTAGCCAGTTCATTCGTAATAAAGTTGAAAAGGCAAGATATGACCACAGAAACAAAGGCTCGGAGGAAAAACTTATCCACAGATTTCGCAGATTGTCGCAGATTAAATCTTTAAAACACGATCCAGGACGGTCTATTTGAATCCGTGGAAATCTGTGTCGCTTAGAAGCGCCTACTTTTGGAATCTGCGGACGAATCTTAGCCTTTCTCGGTTTCTGGTTTGTACGGTTTTTTCAACTAAAATACGAAAGCCCCAAAGCTTTTATCCGATTTTATCCTGTAATGGTTCGGCAAGCTCACCATCATGAGCCCGTCGAATGATTCTGTCAAAGTATCTTTTGGTCCCGGCTTGCCCCGCTTTAGAGGCATCCGCCTCTAACGGGGCTTGTCCGGGTCAGGCAAAGCAGTCCCCGTGACAGCTCGCTCCCCGGAGAAACCCCGCCTTTATCAATACCTTGTCAGGGTATACCTCAAGAACTTCTATTGACATGCAGTCCGCACGACTATAATATAGAAACATGTTTGAATCACGTAGAACGATTGAGTTCATGGCGCATGCAACGGTACCGGTGATCGTTGCGGCTTTCCTGTTCGATCTCGCCGGCTGCGCAACACCTCAACCCTCGACTATGGCCGCCTCAACGCTTGTCTCGTTGTCTGCTTCCACGGTCGCCGTATCTTCTCAATCGAAGAAGCCGCTCCCCCTCATAGCATCACCGGAAGAGGGTTTCCGTGTCGCCCTTGAGGCCTTCAAGATCGGGGATATGGAAACTGCGGCGCTCTATGCGGAAAGCGTGATGGAACGTTATCCCGCCACACCCTGCCACAAGCGTTCCCTGTTCCTGATGGGCAGGACGTTCATCGCCCGGGACATGACCGCTGATGCGGAGAAGGTCATGCTTCGCATCCCGACCGAGTATCCCGATCTGGCCGATTATGCATTGTTCCATCTCGCCGAGCATTATTATTCAGGAAAAAAATATACCGATGCGATTGGCCTATACCAGCGGCTGATCGGCAACTATCAGTCCAGTTCGCTGCTCGCGCGGGCTTCCCTCAGGAAGGCGCAGGCGCTCCATGACGCCGGCTTGTTCAGGGACGCGGCAACGGCCTATGAACGGACGCTGTATGATTTCCCCCGTTCCGAACAGGCGCCTGAAGCCGGCCTGGGTCTCGGCAGGGCGCGCGCCGATGCGGGCGATCTGCCCGGCTCGGTGAGGGCGTTCCTCGATGTGCGTGTCAGGTATCCCGGGAACGGGAACGATGCCGAGGTGGAGAAGGCCCTGGCGGCGCTTGCGGTCCGGGGCGCACAGGTCCCGAAGCTCACCGCTGACGAGCATTACGAACGGGGAAAGAACCTGTTCAGGGCCATGCAGTACGACAAGGCCTCGGAATCCTTCCGCGGCGCCCTTGAAGCGGACCCTTCCCATCCCCAGCGGGCGGACATCCTTCTCCGCAGCGGGATCGCCTTGTATAACCTCGGCAGGCGCCCCGAGGCGGCGTCGACGCTGGAGCGCCTGCTCAAGGCCGGGCTTCCCGACTGCCGGTGCGCCGAGGCGCTGAACTGGCTGGGCAAATCGTACAGCAGGCTCGGTCTGCGCGAAGAGGCCGTCGAGACCTATCTGAAGCTGGTCCGCCTGTATCCCGAAAGCGACTGGTCCGACGACGCGCTCTACCACACCGGCAATGTGTACCGCGATGCCAACGACATGAAGAAGGCGCTCAAATACTACCGTCAGCTTGTCGCGGAGTATCCGGAGAGCTCCCTGGCGGACAGCGCGATCTGGTGGCAGGGATGGGCCTCTTACAACGCCGGCGACTACCGGAAGGCCGGACAGACCTTTCAGGAACTGGTCAGCGGATACCCGCGGTCGTTCCTCGTGAACCAGGCGCTGTACTGGCAGGGGAGGGGCGCGGAGAAGTCGGGTGACCGGGACAAGGCAAGGCGATATTACCGGCGGGCCGTGATCCGGGGGCCCTATACCTATTACGGGTACCTCGCCGCGGAGAGGCTTGCCGGCAATGATCTTCCGGTCCTTTCCGTCGCCGATGAACCGATCATGAACGAGCCGGTCCCCGAGGACAGTGATCTCACGCGGGAGGAGGGAGCGGACCTGTCCGATCTTGACGGCCCGCCGGTCTGGACCGATGAGGCCGTTGTCGCGCTGTCCACCTATCCTGCATATGGGAAGACCCTGGAGCTCATGTATCTCGGCATGAAGAAAGAGGCGGCTACGGAGCTCTGGTCGCTCCAGGAACTGCTGCCCGGACGGTACGGGGCGCTCATCGGTCTCTCCAAGGCCTTCTTCGAACTGGGCGATTACCACAGCTCGCTTATCATCGTGCTCCGGAGCTTCGACCGCCACCTGGAGCGGCCTTCCCCCCGGATGCCCGGGGACCTGTGGCTCCTCGCCTATCCGCAGGGATACTGGCAGAGCATCGTTTCCGCGGCGAGACGCTACGGGCTTGACCCGTACTTCGTTGCCGCCATCATCCGCGAAGAGAGCCAGTTCCGTTCCGAGGCCCTCTCGCCGGCGGGGGCCCGGGGCGTGATGCAGGTCATGCCTGCCACGGGAGCGTGGATCGCGAAGATGACCGGGATGCGCGATTTCGACCGGGCGAAGCTCTATGATGTGGACATGAACATCACCATCGGGACCTGGTACCTGAGCTACCTGTTGAAGCGGTTCAAGAACGACCTGTATCTCGTGAGCGCCGCATACAACGCCGGGCCGGAGGTCGTGGCGGCCTGGGCCGGCATGAACGGGGGAGCAGTGGACCCCGATATGTTCGTGGAGGCCATTCCCTACCGGGAGACCCGGGGGTATGTGAAAAAGGTGCTCAGGAACTACGCGGAGTACAGGCGGATCTACGGCGGGACGGACCTTGCCGCGCCGCTTCACCTGTCCGGCCCGGCCAACCAGGGCGCCGGGGGAGCGAGGACCGGTGATGTTCGACTGTGCGGTTCCACGGAGCGCTGTCCATGACCGGACGGCCGGCGGAGGGAATGTGAAAGAGCTGGTTGCGCGTTTCGCCGAGGTGGAAAAAAGAGTGCGTGCGCTGGCCGCGGAGAACGGCCATCTCCGCGACAGGGTCCGTGAGCTCGAAGAAGACCTGGGCAGGGCGAGCGAGGGCGCACGGGAGGCGGAGACCCTTCGCGCCAGGAAGGAGCAGGTACGGGACAGGCTGAAACGGCTTCTCCGTGTCCTGGAAGCGATGGAGACCAGGGAAAAGGAAAAGGAAGAGGACCTGCAGGGTTCCGAGCGGTCATCGTAGATCAATTTGGCGGGCAAAGGCATGGCGGACAGCGACAATTTTTATCACACGATCCTGGACAACCTTTACGACGGCGTCTATTTCGTCGACCGTGACCGGAAGATCACCTACTGGAACAAGGGGGCAGAGCGGATCACGGGGTACCCTGCCGCCGAGGTCGTCGGCCGCCGCTGCTCCGACAATGTCCTGATGCATGTCGACGGCCAGGGCACCCTCCTGTGCAGGGACCTGTGCCCGCTTGCCGCGACGATGCTGGACGGCGTCGAGCGGACCTCCGATGTGTATCTCCGGCACAAGGACGGCCACCGCGTTTCCGTCAACATCCGCATCACCCCTCTCCGGAACGAACGCGGCGAGATCACGGGAGGGGTCGAAGTGTTCACCGACAACTCCCTGAAGCTTTCCGCCATCGCCCGGATGGAGGCGTTCGAAAAACTTGCCTATCTGGATCCTCTCACCGGCACCGCCAACCGGAGGTACGCCGAGATCACTCTCCATGCGCGGCATGAAGAGTTCCAGCGCTACGGCTGGCCTTTCGGCGTGGTCTTCATCGACATCGACCGCTTCAAGTGCATCAACGACGAGTGCGGGCACGCCGCCGGCGACGAGGTCCTGAAGATGGTGGCGAAAACGCTTATGAACAGCGCTCGTTCCTTCGACGTGGTCGCCCGATGGGGCGGCGACGAGTTCATCGCGGTGATCGCGAACGTCGAAAAGGAGCAGCTGATCGCCACCGCCAACCGGTTCCGCACCCTCGTGGAACAGTCCAGCCGCGTCCCCGGCCCCGTTCAACAGGTCACGATCTCCGTCGGCGCGACCCTCGCCCGCAGCGACGACACCGAAGCGACGGTGCTGGAACGGGCGGACCGGTTCATGTACAAGAGCAAGGCCGACGGCAAGAACCGCGTCACGACCGACGTATAGAAGTTGATATGTCCCGCCTTGCTTCCTTCATCTTTGTTATTCCGTAATGCACGGAAGCTCATCGGGAACGCGGCCCTGCCGCGTCCTCAAAGCCCGAACCCAGCCGGGCATTTACCCGTCCCCCGGTTCAAAGTATAGTATAATCGTATTGAAGTTCCCTGCAGTCCCGCACCGGCGGGACGGGGAATTCGCTCGCTCCGGAATTTATCGGCTTGGTCGAAAAGGCCCGGGCTGACAGGGAAGACCGTCTTGGCCGAATTTCACAATGAGACACCCTATCCGGTTGAGTATAAATCCGGGCGGCGCAAGAAATTCAAGAATGATTATACCCAGCTCTGCGCTCAGGCTGTCTGTCTTGAGGAGATGTTGGGTGTGGCTGTGGATAAGGGTGCGCTGTACTGGCATGGTTCGCGGGAGCGCCAGGAAGTTATCATTACTGATGCGATGCGAAGACAGCTTGAGGAGGTCGTCGGTGCTGCGCGCGAGATGATTGCCGAGCGCCGTGTGTCACCGCCTGTCAATGATAAACGGTGCGATGACTGTTCGCTCCGGGAAGCTTGTTTGCCTCATGTTGCGGGGAATTTATCGAAGAACAAAAAGGCGGCGCAGGAGTTGTTTGAGTGCAAGGACAGGTGACGCCTATGGTTCCTTCACTTTACATTGGCCCCGTCCCTCGGCCTTGCGAAGGAGCTTGCGATCAAAGGAAAAGAACGTTCCGCAGGCCTGGCTGGCCGCCAGATGAAGGGCGTCACCGAAATCCATGCCATCCGCGTACCATTGCAGGGCTGTTTGAATGCGGTGAGGATTCGGGAGGATAACATTGGGCAGGCCGCACAATTTTACGAAGGCGTCATGGATCGCCGTTGTCTCGAAGCTGTATGCGTGGCGCAGGACCCACTCTGCTTCCAGCATGACGGTTTCGGGCATAAATATCTCAGGCTTTTTAAGTATGGCGCGGGCCTTCTCCGACTGTCCGGGACCATCTCCGGTCAGGAACCGGACAAGGATATTGGTGTCAACGCCGGTCATGCTTCATGCTCCGTGCGCCTTTCTTGATGGCCTCTTCCATATCTTCGGGCGTTTTTGGCTTGCCGGAGTAGGAAAGGCAGGAGGCCACCTCTTTCAGGGTCGTTTCAGGGAAGGGGGACGCGGGTCTGAGCAGGATGCCGTCGTCCGTGTCAATGGCTTGAAGCTCCTGTCCCGGCTCCCAATGGTGACGGCTTCGGATCTCCTTGGGAATGATGACTTGGCCTTTGCTCGAGAGTTTCGTGGTCAACATGGCGTGTCTCCGACAGGTAAGATTTAAGTAGGACTATGATAACGCAAATGCATCGGACTGTCAAGCTGCTTTCAGTATGAGGTGAACCACATGATTTAAACCACGGTCACGTCAAAGTCGTTCGTAAACCCACGGTAGCGTCATTCCCGCAAGCGAAGCGCGCCGGGAATCCTTCTGAAAAACAAGGGAATGATTCCGGACAAGCCGGAATGACGGATAGAGATGTTGATATGCAAAAAAAGGATTTGTTATCGATATGTTTTCTCGAACAATGACAGGACCCTGATTTAAACCGAGTTATTGAGATGAGGATGGCTATGTGCTTTTATGGAGCTTCACCCCTGGTATCTGCGTGAAGTGCCTGTCGAGGGTGAATAGGGAAAGGTTGTGCTCAATGGCCAGGGCGGCGATGGCAATATCGGAGAGCGGAAGGGTTATGCCTTTTCTTCGCAAGGAGCAGGACAGTCTGCCCGCGTTCATCCAGAGGGCTGACGTCACTTCAATGGCGGGGATTCCTTCCAGAAGCTCGACGACATACGCCTCTTCCGTTGCGGTTCTCGCGCCCTGGAGGAGTTCCGCCATGATGACACCGGTCGTGCGTATTCGTTTCGACGTGATGAGCGCCGCGACTGCCGCGGCATACGGCGCCTTGTTCTTCAGAAAATCGATCAGAATCGATGTGTCAACGATCACGCCATCTCTTGTCATTTTCCTCGCGCTCCTTTATTTCGAGTTCATCAAGTTCCCTGGTAATGTCATCGATCTTGATTTTCCCCCTCAACTCAAGGATCTTTCGGAGTTTTTTCTCTCTGACGAACTCCTGCATGGCGGTAACGATGGCCTTGGTTTTGGATTTTTCTCCGGACAGCTTCTGCACCTCGGAAATCAGTTCATCGGGTATGTTCAATGTTGCACGCATATCATGCACCTCCAGAATATGCGGTTATTATATGCGTAGAAAACGTGAAAGTCAAGGGCTGGCACTGTTGAAACAGTTTGAACGGGTTGCACGTTACCACGAGGTATTGCCATGACCGAACCCATTCTTCCACCTCTCAAACCCATCCCGATGAAAGACCGAGTCTCGGTCCTTTTCGTGGAAAAGGGGAATCTCGACGTTCTCGACGGGGCGTTCGTAATCGTGGACAAGAACGGCGTGCGGACTCACATTCCCGTGGGCGGGGTTGCGTGTCTCATGCTGGAGCCGGGAACGAGGGTGTCTCATGCGACAGTGATCTGCCCCCTTACGATGGGGC
>CAYILT010000169.1:0-7390 GCA_964364055.1 uncultured Nitrospiraceae bacterium
CCACGTTCATGTACGCCGCGAACATCTTCGCCACCTTCCCGACCGCGACCACGTCCTCGCAGCCGGAGAGTTGGTACTCGCGATGGATGATCGGGAGCCAGGTGTCCACGATCTGCTTCTCGGTCAGGTGGCCGAGCTCTATGCGCACCTTCACGAGATAGGTCGCGTAGCAGTCCATCGGCTCACACTTCAGAGACTGGAAGACCATCGAGAGAATGTCGGCAAGCTGGCCGGAGAACGGGCGACCGAGCACGAGGTCGCGGGTGGTGGGGAAGTCGCCGACGACGAAGTGCTTCGGCTTCTCGCCCATCGCATAGCCGCGCACGAAAGGACGCGCGCCGACCGCGGACTGGATCATCGCCTCAAGTTCGTCCTTGCGTTCAAGAGTCTTGGTCACAGCGGTCTCCGATGGAGTTCGAGATAAGAGATCGCAGCAAATAATACAGTCTCATTTTCTCTGCTATGGCCAATGACTGAGTTGCATAAACTACACAACAGAGATCGTATCTTGCCTGTGTCGTGATCGTGATCTATCGCAAGGCGTTTTCCAGAAATTTCAGTTTCTCCGCAGATTGCACATCGACCATTTTGCTTGGAAAACATCGTCTCATAAATTTCGGGAGTGATGCTGTAGCGTCTTAGCCACTTTTTTCTCCCAAGGTTTGAGGACTCGTATTTTTTCCTAGCAGCGACCCCTGCTGGAGATTTTAAATACTTTCGATGGCATAGCTTACAATGCCCTCGAAGGCCATCTTTCATTCTAACGCCACGATAGAAATGGCGACGTTCTTTTTTACAACCACATCTATTGCAAAGTTTCTTCGACATTACATTGGCCTTCCACACCGTCCACAGGTGCGTGCTTCGAAGGGATTGATCGTCTGACAGTCCGTGCGCGCGACTGACACATCCTCGGGAGAGTAGCCGACCAGTTCCTCCCAGTACCCGGTGTCAGATGGAGCATTCGAGTGTTCGCGCGGGAAGACGCCGAAGTTCCCGGGCGTCGTGTAACCAGTGAGCGAGGAAGCTCCCACCGTGCGCTTCAGACACCTAAAAATGCGATCTCCGGTCTCCGGCGTAAAGTTCTCCGCCCATGGGTAAGTGAGATTCCCGTTGCTCGGCGGGTCAAGGACCCAGGCCAAGTTACTCATCACTTCCAGGTTCGTGGCCGCGAAGGTGGCATTCAACGCGACCTTCCCAGCGTAGTTCTCCCCGCCGGAGGCTTTGGCGAACTTCACGGTGAGCGCAGCCGCACTTGTGATCGCCAGGGTGTTGATCGTGTTCAGGCTCATCGCGAACGAGGTGTGGGTCATCCGCGTCCCATACGCGGTGTAAATCCACATCATCCTTTCGGGGGTTCGTCCGGCCCAGGTCTCGGTGAGTGGGATGGCGACGAAGTCCCCGATCTTCACCAGCGCCCATGGGTCGTAGGTGGCTGCGGGGTCGTAGTCCGCGGGCGCGGCGGCAGGCGTGACGCAACCCTTCTGCCGCCCCTTGAGCCAGGACGGCTTCTCGTCGATCACGGAGCCACCTTCCGCGCAGTGACCTTGACAGTGGCGCTTCCGGTCGTGATCTCCCAGGAACACCGGACATTCCCGCCCTCGTACACGCCGGGGAAGATGGAGTAGAGGCACTTCCCGCCGGTGAGCAGAGTGCAGTACGAGCTGGCGGTAAAGGTGGAGTTCGGAATCGTGTAGCGCGAGTAGCCGTCCGCGCCCATCTGATCGAGGTGTATTTTGAAGCTGTCCAGCCTCGAGGTGGTCAACGGGGTAGAGATCACCACCGCGTCGAAGGCCCACACCCCGGCCTCCGGGAGTGCGGCCGCGGCGAAGCCCGCCTCGTCGGCGCCGTTGTAGGTGACGGTGCTGCAAATCACGGTCCCGGCATTCGCCAACAGGACGCCGAGGATCGTTCCGATTGCGGCGCAAAGCAGAAGGCTAATCGTACGTTTCATCGCTGTTCTCCAGGGTGCGTTCGCGCCGATGATGCCTAACCTCTTCCTGCGTGAGCCATCGCGGGCGCAGGATGTCGGCGTCTTTGTTCCCGCATTGGGGGCATTCCACGCGATTGCCCAGGTTCTCGATTCCGTCCAGGCACATGATCGAGTTGAGCGCGAAGCACGAGTTGCAGAACACCTCTGCCGTGAACGACACGGAGACCGGATCGCTCATCTTCGTGGTCCCGCGAGCCGCAGACGCTGCTCGCCGTACGGCGCTTCCTTTGCGGTGCGGATCGTGGCGCGGTCGGCCAGCGGCCCAAGGGCCTCGCGCACAGCGGGGATGTCCTCCTCCTTCTCCACCCGGAGGTTGAAGCCTTCGTCCGTCCCGCCCTCCTCCAAGATTTTGCCTTCGAGGAACACGTTGCCGGCCAGCGCCCCGGCGTGGCGGAGCTCATCCAGGTGATCCATGACGTCCGCCGGAGTCACGTGGTCCGGCATCGGCTTGCCCTGGTTCGGGAGGCCGAGGAGATCGTTCAGGTTCCCGGGGTTCGCACCCTTGAGCTCGGCGGCAATGTCGGAGATGTTCCGGTCCCGGATCGGCTGGCGCGGAGCCTTGCCCTGCGGCATGGTCATGGGCCTGCCATCCGGTCCCATCACGATCGGGCGGTCCCCGCCGGGCATCCCGCCGAGTTGTGGCTGCGGTATGAGGCCCTGCATCATCTGCGCGATCTTCGCATCCTGAATCTTTTCAATCATGATCCGGTCGTACTCCTCGTGCGGGTTCGGGACGCCGAGTCGCCGCATGGTGGAGAGGCGGGACTGGACCCCGCCCTTCATCTTCTCGATCTCGGTGAAGACGCGGACGGTCTCGTTCTGAGGCTGGAAGATCGCCTTCACCTTGTACCAACCCTTGAACTCCTTCGGCTTCAAGTAGATTGGGGAAGGGGACTTAGCGTCGGGGGTGTCTTCATCGCCTCCCCCACTCTCGCCGGCCACGGCGAAGGTCTCATTCGGGAACTCCTTCTCCCAGATCATCTGCGCAATCTCGCAAATGCCGACCAGGGCCACGCCCATGAAGGTCTGCTTCGCGCCGATGCGCGTGTTGAAACCGGCCAGGATCGAACGGATAGCCTCGCCGGACACGCCGGAAGGAATCTCGCGCCCGAAGGCCGGGGCGGACATGCCGGTGGAGTCCTCGATCCCCTGCATGATCCGGAGGATTTGGGTCTCCAGGGACGGCGGACTTCCCATCCAGGACAGAATCTCCGCGCTCCCGTCGCGCTCCAGCTCCCATACTGCGCGCGGGGCAAAGATCAGGTTCCCCGCGCCCATCTTCGAGCCGCGGACCACGACGATCGGATTCGCCAGGTAAGCGAGCACGTCGGCCTGGTCGGAGATCGCCTGAACCAGGTACTCCTGCAACCCGACGCTCTGATCCCCGTCGCCCTGCCCGCGCTGGCGGTGGGGGATCGGGATGTTGTGGACTTCCTCGAATGGGAGGCGCCCCCACTTATGCTTGATCCGGATCGCCTCGATGCCCTTCTCGACCAGGACGTACTCCTCGTCGGACCAGAACTCCAAGTCCTCGCGGTAGTCCTCGGTGTAGTAGTGCCGGCCGTCCGGGTCGTTGCGGCCCTCCTCGTTGATCCGGAACGGCACCTTGGTTAGGATCACGGACTTCTTCTCAAACCAATGGCCGGTGAGCGGGATCGGGAGGTAGTACTCAGGAACGATCAGGTCGAGCGCGAGCTTGAATTTCCGCTTCGGGTCCGGCCTCACGTGGAGGATGGCCTTGTCTAACAGGGCCTGGTAGAACGCGGCCATGCAAATCTTCACCGTAGCGTGCTCGGACTCGAGCCAGTCCATCAGAAGCTTCTGGCGGGACTCGGCCTGGTGCAGGTCCTCGTTGTCGATTCCCTTCCCGATCGCCTGCATCTCCACCGGGGCGCTCATCTCATCCATGTAGCGGCGCACAGCGGTGTTAATCATGTTGTACATCAGGAGCTTGCGGTCCTGGAGCTCGCCGATGCCAAGAGCGTTCGATGACTGGCGGGAGACGTACTGCCCATCGAACACCTGGCGCATGGTCCGATACTCGGCGTTGCGCTGGGAGAACAGCCGGCGCATCTTCGTGTGCCATTCCTTGATGTTCTCCAGCGTGGTCGGACCGTCATAGGGCGCGGCGTCGGGCGCGGAGGGATTCGTCTTGGTCTGATAATCCACGGGCGCAGTCCTTGTGTGGACGGGGGGCATGCTCGCTTCAGCCATTTTCTTTCCGCTCGGCCGCGGCCTCTTGGATGTTCTTGTTGTTCGCGGCATGCGCCGCAAGGAACAGATGGACCTTCTGGTGGTGCGAATCTACGTGCGAGCCGATGTGGGCGGCGCAATGCTCTTCGCCGCAGATGGCGCAGCGAATCGCGGTTGGGACCCAGAGCATACAGGTGCAGCAGTGGCCTCTCACAGCGGGAGCGGCCCCTGTGCCGCGCGCCTGATCGACTCAATATTCACATTCGAGACACCGCGGCGGTAGCCCGACACGGAGCGGGCGATCCCGGCGAAGCGGATCGTCCTGCGCTCCATGTTCGCGATCTTCTTGTGGCCCCGCTCCATGATCTGCGCGGCCATCATCAGATCGGTGAAGCGGCCGGTGGGGAAGTTCACGAGCTCGGTCATGTACTGCTCGGTCAATTCCTGAGCCGGTTGACCGGAGTAGGGGAAGGTCTGCTGACCGGTCTCGATGAGCGTCACCTGCTCGGAGACAGCTTCCTCCACCGTGTCGTCGGTTGTTCCACCCAGCGTCCAGACAGGCTTGACCACGGTGGCCAGTCCGCCAAGAGCTTTCCTCACATCCTCAACCAGAAAGATTTGAGCGGCGTTGGCCTCGATGAACACGTCGTCCGGGCGGAAGGTCATGATCGTGGCGATGATCTTCGCGCGCAGCTGATGCGGCAGAAGGCGCAAGCGCCATCCCGACAACATGTCCTTCTGCCCGGATTTGGTGACGCCGCGCACCCAGCAGGCGGAAAAGGCAGACCAGCGCTTGATGGAAAAGGCAGGGTCCACGCCCATCTCGATCTTATCGTAAACATCCCGTACGTCTTTTGGAAGGGTGTAGAGCAGGGGCCGGGAGCGATCGAAGGCACGCTCGCAAATCTCCCGGTTCACCAGCCCGCGGATTTCAACCGGGAGGTTCTGGAACATGAGCTGGAAGAGCGCCGGTTTCTTTTCCCGCTTCGCCGCGAGCTGCTTGTAGGTCCACTGTTCCGGGGCGAGGACGGACGCCCGGCCGTCCGTGGAGTTGTCGGGCTCAGAGAGGATCGCCTTGAACTTCTCCACCTTCCAGTCCGCGTCCTCCTCCAGCTCGGTGTAAAAGTCTTCGAAGTGGACGTGATGGCCCTCGGCCAGGACGAAACCGTTCGGCTCAAGCCTGGGGAAGAGGGTCTGGTTGATCCAGTCCGAGAGCTTCTGGCGGGCCTCTGGAGATCGCTGGTTCTTGAAGGTGGCGATGTCCGTCATGATGATCACATCCGCGCGCTTGCCCTGGAATTCGGTCTCCGGGCCGACGCAGAGGATCGAGGGATGGATCAGGTTGTCATTCTCCCTTCGGACGAACTTCTCCAGGCTGTTCCACGGGTAGCCGCGCAGAAGCCCGAACTGCCCCAACTCCTCGGACTTGTTCGCGAAGTGCCGGTCCATTCCCTGGCCGACGTTCCCGGCCAGGTCGTCCTTCGACCCGGCGATGATGATCCGCAGGTTCCGGTTCCGAGCCAGGAGCCAGAGCGCGAACGGCACGGACATGGCCGTGGTCTTGCCGTGCTCCGAGGGGGCAAGGATGCACAGATGCCGCGCCTTCCCGCGGTCGGGATGATCCAGCGGGAGGGCAGCTTCCTTCAGCTTCGCGAAGTACGCCTCCTGAATCCTGCGCTGCCAATCCTTCTGGCACCACCAGAGATCGTAGTCGCCGCGCATCCCGAGCGGCCATCGTGTGAAGGCGGTGAGATCGGCCCGACCGAGGTCAACGAGGTCTTGCGGCTGGAGTCGTCTCATGTGCCGTCTATCTTGTTGAGAAGTCTCTCCTGCGCGTCGAGGAGGCGGTACTTCTTGTCAGGGTCCTGAACGTCGGCCTCGATGATCTTGTCCCGCCGGCCAACGGGAAGCTGCTGTGCCGGCGGGGCTACCTGGGCCATGATGATGTTGTTGGGAGCCTTCGCCGCGTTCACCAGCTTCGTGAAGCGGTCAAGCAACTTCTCCACCTCCAGCCTCTTCAGCCCGCCGAGGGCCACCTTTTCCCGGATTGCTTGACCTAGGGCCTGCAAGTTCTCCAGGATCGCCTCGTCTATCGCGGCCTGGACCTTTGGGTCCCTGCCGGTGAAGGACGGAGACTCGCGTCTACCCACGCCCGGTCTCTATTATCACGAGCGCGACGCGCTTCGATCGAAGGAAAGACCTCGGGAGGGTCATGCTTTCAAGGTCCTTCCCGTCGCACTCCGCCACGAAGATTGACGCCTGCTTCAACAGGAGCACGGCGTCCTTCACCTGCTTCGGGGTCGGGAGGTTCATACCTTGATCTCCGGCTCCGATCCAAGCCTTGCGGCCTCCGCAGTCACCTCAGCCAAGAAGGCGATCACACGCTCGCAGACGTAGCCCTCAAACAAGACGGCGTTCTTGTTCGCAGCCCACAGGACCGGATCAAAGACGGGGCCAAGCGTCTTGGCCTTGTCCAGCCGGGCCACGTGCTCGGCCAGGTCCTCGAGAGTCATCTGCTTCATCGTCTCCACGAGTTGTTTGACCAGAATCTGAACGCGGAGATGCTGCTCTGTCTCGACGGTCTTCGGCTTCTGGGAAGCCGAGAGAGTCATTTGGTCCTCTGGATTCCCAGCATGAATCGTCTACGGGTTATGGAACACTGGATCTTGTAGGCGACGTCGACCAGGTCTCGCACCTCTAAGACACCCATGAACTCAGGATGTTGCCCGACGTAGACCTGAGCACAGTTCGCTTCGGACAGGAGCGCCTCGAGGGAAGTCAGCGCCCCGGAAGGACGGAGGTTGGAATCCATGACCTCTTTCAGGCGGCGGGTCAACTCTGCGGGACGAAGGATCGTGTCAACCATCTGGTCCTCCGAGCTCCAAGACCGTTCGGTCTCAGGCATGCCGATTATACGTCATGAGAAAAAAGAAAGCAACCCCGCGCTCTTTTGCCTTGATCGAGATCGACGAGAACTTGGGACATTCACGGAGAAGTGTTCCAAAAAAAATGGGAATTTGTGGCGGAGGTAGGAGCACACAACCTCAGACCAAAAGACCCCCTCCACCCTCCCCCCACTCTCTTGCGCCACGACCCCTGTGACACGTCCCGATGAACCCCCTCCGACCCCGATAAACCACCTTGCCCCCTACGCCGCGGGCATTTGAAGACGACCCTATTCTACACCTTGCCATCGGTTTCCTT
>CAYILT010000170.1:0-7377 GCA_964364055.1 uncultured Nitrospiraceae bacterium
TTAATGGCAGGTTACCATCTTAAACTATTGTCCGAAAATAGGGGTCCACTATAGAGCCCGTGATGACTATCAGCTTATCGATTATCATGACCTTGTTGTGTGCAATAGCATGATTACGGTCTATAAAAGTCGGGATTCCAACATGCGATGTGCAGGCAGCAGCGGAGAGTCTGGCCGTCATCTGTGACTTGTCGAGAATGATTTGAATAGGTACGCCTTTTGTATGCGCATCAGCCAGGGCTTTGGCGATCTCTTTGCTCGTGAATGAATAGGCCTGGACCAGTATTTCCGACTTCGCCCGGTTGATTTCTGAAACGATCGCTTCTGTGCAGCCGCCCTTCGGACTAAAATAAACTTCGGCGACAGTATTGAGCGATACTTCATGGGCTTGCGCGGTCGTCCACGGGAGCGGAATAAACGGCACTAAGAGGGCGCAAAACAAGACGATTATTTTAACCGCCAATTGTTTGCGTGTGCGCAGCCACATTGACCTTGTTATTAATGGGATATCGATCTTCAACATATTGTTGCCTTTACAATAAAGACCGACTAAGGAGTAGTTTTCTTTCACGGCATAAAAAGAATTTTTTTCCTCTGTTGTGCAAGAGCCCTTTTGTCATTCCCGAAAGCCTCTATCGGGAATCCAGTTTACTTACTGCGATTAAAAAGCAAAACACTGGATTCCGGCTGGAGTCTTGCCGGAATGACGGATAGGGGGAGAGGGATAAAATATTGATAAACATGACGTTTGGGTTATAATTGCGGCTGTGGCTGAAGATATTGTCCTTACCATTCAGAGATGCCTTGCGGGCGATGAAGATGCCTGGAATGCGCTTCACCGCGAGTATTCCTGGATCGCCATGGCATTTCTCCGCTGGAAATTCCCCGATGTTGTCAACGATCACGACGATATAATCCAAAAGGTATTTACCAGGCTGCTATCCGCCGGTTTGAAGAGTTTCAAAGGAACAACGAAGTACGAATTTCTCCCGTATTTCAAAACCATTGTGAAGAACGAGGCATTGCGTTCCATAGAGGAGAGGAAAAGAAGAAAGACCGTTTCGCTTCATAATGAAAACTCAGAAAATGAAGACGGTTCTCCGATGACGGATATCCCTGATCCGCACGTTGGTTCCCGGCCTGACCGGAGAGCGGAAGCGCAGGAGCTGCTGGCCTTGATTGCCGCAACCTTGAAGGAGTATGCATTGGTCGATCAGGAAGTCTTTTTGTTGAAAAAACGAGGCTACAGGGACAGGGAAATATCCGCTATACTGGATATCCCGATGGGAACAGTTGCTGTCAAATATACGAGAATCAAGAGCAGGTTAAGAGAGAAATTTGATGACCATGGTTCTGACCATTGAAAGAAAACGCCTGATTGGACGGTCTTAATAAGAGGGAAGAGGAGGCTATGGACGAGTTGAAAGCGAAAATAACCGATGCCTTCAATAATTTTGACGAGCTAAAGACGCCCGCCTGCCTCGACGCCAAAACCATCGGCATGTTTGCGGAAAATAAACTAGCGGACAAGGCAATGAATATGGCGGAAGCTCATATTCAGTCCTGCCTCTATTGCCTCGGCCAACTGACCGAGATGAAAGAGCTGCTTTATCTTGCGTCTGAAGCAGAGCCGGTTTCTAAAGAGCTGGATAAAAAGCTGTCGGGTGTGTTTTCACAACGGAAACATAGCAGGACCGAGCAGGATGACAGCAAATAGGTTCGCTTCAACTTTCTTCAAGACTGCGATATCCACACCTGCGATATCGCAAGTCCTGACCACTTCGATGGTTTTCGCGTTGTTGTTCCTGAACGCGATATAGACACCGTTCGATGTCCAGGCGGCTCACTTCCAGGGGCCCGCATCGATCCGTTCGAAAATCATCGTGTTCTTTTTGAACGCTGCTGTTTCATCTTTGCTCCAGCCGCCGGCGAGCGCGTCCAAGTCGTGGTATTTCTTGAGGATCAGATCCTTGCCCGTTCCCGCGGCCTTCCTCAAGACCTGCAGGACCCATTCGTTTGCGCTCATATTGTTCTGCTGTGCCCGCGATTTGATGGCCCGGTCCAGTTCTGGATCAATACCGCGTATCGAGATTGTCTTCATGACGGATCCCCCCGATAAATCCGTAGTGTGCTGTCATTTTGCTTATCCAATGTGACAGCACAAGAGTAAGCCGGACTTCTGCGTCCTGTCGGGCGCTCGATATCCCGGAAAGTTACCCCAGACGCTTCTTCATCTCCTCAAGCTGCTTCTTGAGCCGCGCGGGCAGACGGTTGCCGAAGAGCGCGAAGTGCTTCTCGATGTCCGGGACCTCGGCCTTCCATTCCTTGAGGTCCACATCCATAAGCGCCTTCATGTTCTCTTTCTCGATGTCGAGGCCCGAGAGGTCCAGGTCGCCGTCCTTGGGCATCAAGCCGATGGGCGTTTCCCGGGCGCCGATCTTGCCGTCCACGCGCTCGCACATCCACTTGAGCGCCCGGCTGTTGTCTCTGAAGCCCGGCCACAGGAACCGGCCTTCCGCGCTCTTGCGGAACCAGTTGACGTAGAAGATGCGCGGCGCCTTCGGCCCCAGGCGGTCGCCCATGGCGAGCCAGTGCTGAAAATAGTCGCCCATGTGGTATCCCAGAAAAGGCTTCATGGCGAAGGGGTCCCTACGTAGATTTCCGACGGCGCCGATGTTCGCCGAGGTGGTTTCCGAGGCTGCCGTCGCTCCCATGAACACGCCGTGGTCCCACGAAAAGGCCTCGGTCACGAGCGGCACGACGCTGCTCCTCCTGCCGCCGAAGATGAAAATATCGATGGGCACGCCCTCGGGGTCCTCCCAGTCCGGGCAGATGACCGGGCACTGTGATGCCGGCGCGGTGAAGCGCGCGTTGGGATGGGCCGCGTCCTCGCGGCTTGCCGGGGTCCAGTCCCGGCCCTTCCAGTCGATGGCGTGGGACGGAGCGTCGTCCATGCCTTCCCACCACACATCGCCGCCATCGGTCAGGGCGCAGTTCGTGAAGATCACGTTCTCTTTCAGCGTATCCATGGCCATGGGGTTCGTATCGTAGGACGTGCCGGGCGCCACGCCGAAGAAGCCGCTTTCGGGATTGATGGCGTGGAGCCTGCCGTCGCCCCGGACCTTCATCCAGGCGATGTCGTCGCCGATGCACTCGCACTTCCAGCCCTTGATCGACGGCTGCATCATGGCGAGGTTCGTCTTGCCGCAGGCCGACGGAAAAGCCGCGGCGATATGGTAGCGCTTTCCCTCGGGGTTGGTAAGCCGCAGGATCAGCATGTGCTCGGCCATCCAGCCTTCCTTCCGCGCCATGTTCGAGGCGATCCGGAGCGCGAGGCATTTTTTCCCGAGCAGGGCGTTGCCGCCGTAGCCCGAGCCGTAGGACCAGATCAGGTTCTCTTCGGGGAAATGGCTGATGTACTTCTTCTCGATCGGGGCGCAGGGCCAGAGCGCGTCCTTCTGGCCCTTCTCGAGCGGCGCGCCGATGGAGTGCAGGCAGGGGATGAACTCCCCGTCCGGACCCAGCGCCTCCATCACCGCCCTGCCGACCCGGGTCATGATGTGCATGTTGCAGACCACATAGGGGCTGTCGGACAGTTCCACCCCGATCTTCGAGATCGGCGAGCCGACGGGCCCCATGGAAAAGGGGATGACATACATCGTCCTGCCCTTCATGCAGCCGTCGTACAGACCCCGCATGGTCCTCTTGAGCTCGTCGGGATGTACCCAGTTGTTCGTGGGGCCCGCCTCCTCCTGCGAACACGTGCTGATGTACGTGCGGTCCTCCACGCGGGCCACGTCGCTCGGATCGGTGCGGAAGAGAAAGCTGTTCGGCCGCCTGGCAAGCGGGACCGCCATGCCGCGCTCCCTGAGAAGCGCCATCATCCGGCCGTACTCGGCCTTTGATCCGTCGCACCACTGGATATCATCGGGTTTGCAGAGGCCGGCAACCTCCTTCACCCATGCATTCAGCTTATCGTTGCGGGACCCGTTCGTCATCTTTACTCTCCTCGTTCCCTGCGTCCCCTGCCTATGCCGGAGGGGACCTGTCGCGGCTCCCGCCGCTTTTTCCGTGAGCGTGAGCGGTATTATCGGTCATCGACGATAAAAAGTAAAGGGCCTTTGCGCTCAAACGGGGCCCGGGTGGTTGCATCGGAAGCTTGTGTCGGGTATGATGAGGAACGCATCACGAGGAGGGGCATATGCCGGTATCGAAGGAAAAGCTCATTGCGGCAGCAACAAAAGCGTCAGGCGATGGCCGCCTGACGTGCGAGAAGGCCCATGAACTGGGGAAGGAACTGGATGTTCCGCTGAAGGAGCTCGGTGCGGTCTGCAATGAGCTGAACATCAGGATCAAGGACTGCCAGCTCGGCTGTTTCTGACGGCCTAAGGCAGCCCCTTGCGCTCCGCACTGCTCGCGGCGGGCATCCCGCAGCCTTCACTATAGCAGATCACCCGGTTCTTGCCGGCCGCCTTGGCGTGGTACAGGGCGATGTCCGCCTCGTTGATCAGTTCCGTGATGGACTTCTGCTTGTCGCCCGCCATGCTGGAGACCCCGAGGCTGATGGTTATCGTCTCCTGGGGGTGGCTCACCTTGACCGTGAACGGATACTCGTCGACCGACTGACGAAGGCGTTCCGCAACGGCCCGGGCCTCCTCCATCGTGGTCTCGGTGAGCAGGATCGAGAATTCCTCTCCGCCGTAGCGGAAGCAGATATCGGTGCTGTCGGTGCGGCACGCCGTCCGGAGCAGCGGCCCCATCTGGGCGATCAACCTGCTCCCCTCCAGGTGGCCATACCGGTCGTTGACCCGTTTGAAGTCGTCGATGTCGATCATGACGAACGCGAATTCCCTGCCCGTACGTATCTTCCTTCGCACTTCCTCCGCCAGTTTTTCCATCAGGACGCGGTAGTTCAGGAGGCCGGTGAGCTCGTCCACACGGGACAGTTCCAGCGTCTTCCGGAAAAGCTCTGCCTTTTCGAACCCCGCGGAAATGAGCGGGGACAGGGTCCGGATGGTGTCGAGATCTTCCACCCGAAAGGCTTCGGGATTGCCGCTGCTGAATCCCATGACGCCGATGACCCGGCTTTCGTTCTTGAGGGCGATGCCCAGGTAGCTCCCCGGCTTGCGCCGCTCCTCGGGATACTGGAGGAAGCCCTCGTAGAGGGCTGCGTCCTGCAGAAAAACAGAATCTCCCGTTGCCGCGATGTTGCCGGGCGCTCCGATGTCGTAATAGATGGTGTCGAGGGTGGCATTCCGGAAGAGCGGGCCGCTGTAATAGAACGGTTCGAGACCGGTCATGTCCTTCTTAACGGTGTAAACGGTGGCGTCTTCGAAGGGAACTTCCTTATTGATGACAGAGACGATCTTTTTGATGAGCTCGTAGGGTTCGGTCTCTGATGCGATGATCCTCCCCACCTCATAGAACAGGTGGTTCTCGGTCAGCTTCCGGTGAAAGAGCGCCTTGTAATCGCGCTTTGTCACTGCCTTCACCGATACAGCCGGCTTCTTTTTTCGCGGCGCGGTCTTTGCCGCCGTCTTCTTCGTTTTCGCCGGCTTCCGGATTTTGGACGATCTCTGTTTTTTTCCAGGCATGAACAGCCTCAGATACTCATGACATTACCGCATCCTTGGAACGGAATTTATTATAACACAGATTAATTGTTTTCAACATGAAAGATTATTATTTTCTTGCCCGTCCGCCTTCCCCCAAAAAGGCGGGTTCTCGGACCTCCGAGCGGAATACCAGGTGCCTGCCCTCAACATCCACCCGGACGCGAGAGCCTTCCTTGACCTCGCCCGAAAGGATCCTGGACGCCAGCGGGTTCAGGATGTCCCGCTGGACCACCCGTTTGAGAGGTCGGGCGCCGTATACCAGGTCGAACCCCTCTTCCGCCAGGAGTTCCCTGGCGGCCTCGGTCAGCTCGATCTCGATCTTCCGGTCCGCAAGGCGCTTCTGGACCAGGCCGACTTGCATGCCCACGATCCGCCTGAGCGCTACCGCATCGAGAGGATGAAAAATGATCATATCATCCACGCGGTTCAGGAACTCAGGCCTGAAGTGCCGGCGCATGGCCTCCGTCACCCGCCGTCGCATCTCAACCTCATCGTTCTGATATTCCTGGATGTCCTGACTTCCGATGTTCGAGGTCATGATGACCACGGTGTTTTTGAAGTCCACGGTCCTTCCGTGGCCATCGGTGAGCCTGCCGTCGTCCAGGAGCTGCAGCAGCACGTTGAAGACCTCGGGGTGGGCCTTTTCGATCTCGTCAAAGAGGATGACCGCATAGGGTTTCCTCCGGACCGCCTCGGTAAGCTGTCCGCCCTCGTCGTACCCCACGTATCCCGGAGGCGCTCCGATCAGCCGTGATACCGTATGGCGTTCCTGATATTCGGACATGTCGATCCGTACCATCGCCTGTTCGTCGTCGAAGAGGAACTCCGCGAGCGCGCGGGCAAGCTCGGTCTTCCCCACACCCGTGGGCCCCATGAAGATGAAGCTGCCGATGGGCCGGTCCGGCTCCTGGATCCCGGCACGGGCACGCCGCACGGCATCGGAGACCACGGCAACGGCCTCGTCCTGTCCCACCACGCGCATCCGGAGACGGTCTTCCATATGAAGGAGCTTCTGCTTCTCGCCTTCCAGCATCCTGCTCACCGGGATGCCGGTCCACTTTGAGACGATCTCGGCCACGTCCTCGTCATCAACCTCTTCCTTCAGGATCTTTGCCTGCGACTGTACCGCGGCCAGATCCGCCGATTCCGCCTCGAGCTGTTTCCCGAGCTCCGGGAGCCTTCCATAGAGAAGCTCCGCTGCGCGCCCCAGGTTCCCTTCGCGCTCCGCCTTTCCGGCATCGATTCCGGCATGCTCGATCTGCTCCTTGATGCCGCGTATCTTCTGGATCCCGCTCTTTTCCGCCTGCCACTGGGCCCTGAGCCCACCCCGCTTTTCCGAGAGCTCGGCGATCTCCTTCTCGATCTTCGCGAGCCGTTCCGCGGACGCCGGGTCCTGTTCCTTCTTCACCGCCTCACGTTCGATCTCGAGCTGCCGTATCCGGCGCTCCACCTCGTCGAGCTCCGTGGGCATACTGTCGATCTCCATGCGCAGGTGTGACGCCGCCTCGTCGATAAGATCGATGGCCTTGTCCGGCAGGAACCGGTCGGCGATGTACCGGTGTGAAAGGACCGCGGCGTTGACGAGCGCCGAATCCTTGATCTTGACGCCGTGGTGCACTTCGTACCGCTCCTTGAGGCCGCGCAGGATGGAGATCGTGTCCTCCACCGACGGTTCGCGGACAAGCACCGGCTGGAACCGCCGCTCCAGCGCCGGGTCCTTTTCAATGTACTTCCGGTACTCGTTGAGGGTCGTTGCACCGAC
>CAYILT010000171.1:0-7354 GCA_964364055.1 uncultured Nitrospiraceae bacterium
AGCCAATAGGTCAGCGGAAGCACGATCCAGGCAAGGGCCGTCTGCGCTGGCAGCGCCTGCGGCGCATACCCGAGCCGGGCGACCATCCAGAGCAGCAGGACGGGCAGGAACACATGGAACAGCGAGAGCGCCCGGAGGTACAGCGGTTTGTGCACATCGAACATGTAGTCCGTCAGGCCCCACAGCCGTTTCCCCGTAAGAAGCCGCCCGAAGTAGCCGATGCTCCAGAACACTTCCGGGAGCAGCACCCCGACCGCCATCATGCTGGCGAGCAGGCTGCTCTCGGACCAGAGCGCAGGCACCGTAAGCACCAGCGCGATGTCCGAGAACCACAGGAAGTTCCCGGGCGGATACTTGACGGCGTAGACCGCGGCCGTGATGACCGCGAAGAGCGTATAGGCAATCTTGATCCAGAGGGGAATCATGCTTTTCGGAGCCACTGAAGTCGATACATCATCAGTGCACTATGGTGAAGAATATATCAGACAACGAGGATGGAGTCAAATACAGGAGACGGACCTCACGAAGCATCGACAACTCCAGGATCTGGCTTGAACCCACGCGGTTCCTGCGGTCAATGCATCATGAAATGAAAAAGGCCGGAGAGAATTTCTTTCCGGCCTTCCAATGAACGCTCGTTACGATACTGCTTCTTAGTACATCCCGCCCATGCCGCCGGGCATCGCGGACGATCATCAGCTCATCAACTCAAGCTTTTCCCCGGGCGGTTTCTCGATGGTTAGAATATCAATACCGCGGTCTAACCCCAGGAACTGATCGAACGGGGAACAGCGAAAATAAAAAAGCAGGCCCCGGTGAACCGGGACCTGCTCCAATGAGGTAAGCGTGAGCTTAGAGCTTCACAACATTCGCTGCCTTGGCGCCCTTGGGCGAGTCGACAACGTCGAACTGCACCTGCTGGCCTTCTGCCAGGGACTTGAAGCCGCTGTCCTGAATGTCGCCGAAATGCACGAACACATCAGCGCCCGTTTCGCGGGTGATGAAACCAAAACCCTTGGCATCATTGAACCACTTAACCGTACCTTGTTCCATGGTGATCTACCTCCTTCTTGATGTATTAAAGCTGCGGATAAGGACAAAAAAATACCGCAAAGTTGATTGATCTTTGCGGTCTCCCTGCAAGAACATCCGGAACTTCTGAATGTTAGTATCCACCTTTTGCGTCACGATGTCAAGGTTTATTGTTGCCCGAAGAACTCACAATAAATGTTACCCAACCGCATTTTGAAAAGTATCGTTGACTCATAATGCATGTTACCGGAACTATACCCCCAAAAGGAGGGTTAGTTCTGATGAGTCCACAATCCAAACGGGAATATCTGGCTGCAATCGTTAAACGGTACCGGGCCGCCTCCCGGAAGATAAAAACAGCGATCCTGAACGAGTTCTGTTCAACCTGCGGGTATCACCGAAAGCATGCTCTCAGGCTCCTGCGGACCTTCCGGCGATTTACTCAAAAGACCCCGGCAAAACGAGGCAGAAAGCCGGTGTATGATGCTGAGACGCTCCTGATACCCTTAAAGCGTATCTGGAAGACGGCAAATCTGCCGTGCTCAAAGCGCCTGAAGGCCATCATCCCTGAGTGGCTGCCGGGATATATCAAATCCTATGGCCCCATCTCTCAGAAGACGGCAGCGGCCTTGCTCAGAATATCTCCGTCGAGCATCGACAGGATACTAAACCCGGTCCGCGCAGAGTATACCAAGCACGGCAGGGCCACGACCAAGCCGGGAACGCTCTTAAGAAAGCATATCCAGGTCAAAACCAATCAATGGGATGAATCCCGGCCGGGCTTCCTGGAAGCCGATACCGTAGCCCACTGCGGAAGCTCTACAGAAGGCATGTTTGCCAATACCGTCGACTGCGTGGACATCGCAACCGGATGGACGGAACAGCGCGCCGTCTGGGGCAAAAACTATCAGGGTGTCATTGACCAGATCAAGGATATCGAACGATCCCTGCCGTTCCCGATCCTGGGTTTTGACTCGGACAACGGCAGTGAGTTCTTAAACCATCACCTGCTTCGCTATCTGACCGAGAGGGTCCGGCCGATTCAGTTTACTAGAAGCCGCGCCTATAAAAAAGACGACAATGCTCATATCGAGCAGAAAAACTGGACTCATGTGAGACAATGGCTTGGCTACGACCGTCTGGACTCTCCGGAGGCTGTACCTCTCATGAATGAGCTTTATACCTCCGAGTGGAGGCTGTTTCTGAACTTCTTCTGTCCTTCGGTGAAGCTGCTGGAAAAGAAACGCGTTGCTTCAAAGATCGTGAAACGCTATGATAAGCCCAAAACCCCTTACCGGAGAATCCTGGAGTCTCCCGATGTCTCCGATGAAATAAAGCGCAAACTCAAAGAACAATATAAAACGCTAAACCCTTTTGAGTTGAGAAAAGCCTTGATGATCTCGTAAGAAGTCACTTTTTCACACGAAGGCACAAAGACACGAAGAAAGGCGAATTGAAAACATTCAGGTTTTTCTTTGTGGCCTCCGTGATCTTTGTGTGTGAACGACTTTTTACGACTGCATCAGCCTTGGAGGTAAAGCTTAAAAAGATCTTCAAACCGTAAAACCGAACCCATACCTACTTACTATCTTCCGGTAACATTTAATTATGAAGCAACGAAGAACTGATCGGGGCCACTTAAGAGGCTCCCTGATAGAGCAGTCCCAGCATTTTTCCCAGGGTCAGGCGGGGTCAAATCTTTACCGTCAACAAATAACTACAGAATAAAGTCTGACCCTAGACAATCAGACAATTCTGTCAAACAACGCCACAACTATCTTTGCTAAAGAACCTCCCTCTTACAACCTCCTCATCCCTTCCGGCTTCAGGAACGATGCATCCCCCTCACGCACGAACGTCCGGATCATCTCTACAGTCTTGTCGCGCTCCGAGGGCATGCGGACTCGGACGGGAAGATAGTTTGAAGCATGGTTCGCGAAGAAAAGACCGCGGGTCATCTTGGTGTGGCTGAGCATCTCTGCGAGTTCCGAGAGGATAGCGAAAGCAGAGGGAAGCATGAACCTGCCTTGCTGCTGAAGATCATACAGCGGCGTCCCTTTTACCACCATGGTCGTGAGGGCGCCCACATAGTCGGGATCGATGGCGGAAAGCAGCTTTCCGGTCAACCGGGCATGTTCTCCGCTCCTGTCGTCCCCGCCGATCCCGAGCAGGACCGTAACCGAGAGCTTGCTTCCCGCATATCTCGCGCGTCGGCCTGCCTCAACCATCTCTGCCGCTGTCACACCCTTTTTCATCCAGGCGAGCAGTTCGTCGTCCCCGCTCTCGATGCCGAGGTACAAAATACCGAGCCCTGCTTCCCGGAGCTGCTTCAGTTCCACGGCCGATTTTCCCAGGATGTTCTTTGTGTTCGCGTACATACCGATCCGCTGGAGCTTGGGGAACGAGGAGCGCAGGAGCGAGAAGAGCGCGAGCAGGTCCGGGAAAGGTGCAGCAAGCGCGTCGCCGTCGGCCAGGAAGATCCGCCGCGTGTCTGCGCACGCCGGCAGGCAGCCGCGGATGTCCTGCTCCATCTCGGCGAGGCTGCGGATGCGGAAACGCTTCTGTTTGTACGCGGGACAGAAGATGCACTGATTGTGAGAACACCCGATGGCGTACTGGAGGATCAGGCTGTCGGCCTCGCTGGGCGGCCGTATGACTACGCCTTCATATTCGAGCATGGGATCTCCCGGGACCGGCATTCGGGGGCAGACTTGATTCGGAAGTTATCCCCCCTCTTTTCCGCTACTTCGTGAACAGCGCGAGATACTCCGACAACGCGAAAAAGCGGTTGCGCGAGAAGCCGGTAATTTCCTTCAAGATCCCCAACCGCTGAAAATCCTTGATGATCCGTGTGCTTGTTGCGAATGAAACATCGAGTTCCTTGGCGATCCGGTGCGCATTCATGATCGGTTGTGAGAACAGCGCCAAGAGAAGACGTTGACCCGTCTCTGCTCGGCTGCCCAGTTGCATGATCTTCTTCTCGTACTTCTGCCGAAGTTTAATGATGCGCTCGAACGTCTCGATCCCGTTCCGCGCCGTTTCGATCACGCCCGACAGGAAGAACTTTATCCATTGTTCAATATCATTCGACGAACGCACAAGCGTCAAGGAATCGTAATACGAACCCTTGTGCTTCTCGAAGAAGGCCGAAAGATACAACGTCGGTTTCTGCAGTACCTTCCGCTCCACAAGATGCAAGGCGATGAGCAGCCTCCCGATCCTGCCGTTCCCGTCAAGAAATGGATGGATCGTTTCGAACTGGCAGTGGCTCAAGGCGACCTTGATCAGAAACGGCATGTCGAGGTTGTCATTGTGCCAAAACTTCTCAAGGTCCGTTAAGAGCGCTGGCAGTTCATCGGGATGCGGGGGGACAAAGAAAGCGTCCTGCAGATTAGAGCCCCCGATCCAGTTCTGACTAGTGCGTATTTCACCGGGGAATTTGTATCCCCCCCGGACCCCGGCAAGCAGCGTCTTGTGAGTGTTCTTTAACAGCCGCATGGAAAGCGGCAAGGTCTTTAATTCCGCAATAGCATGGTTCATTGCCTTGATGTAGTTCTGTACCTCGCGCCAATCGTCCCTGCGCTCCGGGTCGATCTCCTCCTTCGGCAGGATGGCCTCGTCGAGGCCCGTCTGCGTACCCTCGATCCGGCTGGAGGTCGTAGCTTCCTTGGCGACATGCATTTTAATGAAAAAATCCACATCGGGAACGAGCAGGGAATAGGCGTTCAATTCCCCGACAAGCCTCATGGCATCCTCCAGCATCACGTTGATCTTTCGATCACGCCATTCGAGCACCTGATTGACAAAGGAGGGGCTGAAACTCTTATGTTGATATTGTTGTTTGTATGTACCCGATTTATAGACGGTTTTCATGGTTCAGGACCTGAAAATAAGAATATTTATATTTGCAATTTATCACATTACTGCAAATAAGAAAAGCCTTATTTTCATCGGCGTCTGCCCCCATTCATCCTCTTCAATTTCCGCTTTGCGCTTTGCCATAAAAAAGGCCGGAGAGTTTGTCTCTCCGGCCTTCGATAGTTTCGTTACAGTACCGCTTCCTAGTACATCCCACCCATGCCGCCAGGCATCGATGACAATCAACAACTCATCAACGGTCTCATGATCGAGCCTGATCCGATACTCGTGACTGGTTCGTCGCGGCTAAAACCACCGCTTCATGCTGAACGTCCCCGATACGCCCAGGGTGTTCGATGGATCGTACCGTCGGCGATGTAGGTGGTGGTCACGGAACCGGTGGCCTTGGACCAGACCGTCACCGTCATTGTGTCGGCGGAAGCCGTTCCAGGCGAGTTACCTCCGCCGCCACCGCCGCAAGCGGCCAGCAGCAGGAGCACGCCTGCTGACATGATGCGTTTGAACACCGGACAGATCGAAACCATGAGGGCCTCCTCGTAAACAGACTTTCTACGCACATACTAACGAGGATAGTTATAGCAAAATCGCAGCCGACTGTACATCACTGATTGCGGCTTTTCTGCACAAGCTACATATCGAAACTTCATGCAACTCTGTGTCGAAGCGGATTATCCGCAAAAAAATTCATGCGAATGTCCACGGCTGGGCTCAGCGGCGGGTGATCAGAACCATGACGCCTGCTGCCGCGGCAAGGACCGCGAAAATGACGCCGCTCCCGGTGAAGTGGATGTGAAAGATCGTCATCAGGCCGCCCGCGACCAGCCAGGTCCCCAGAAGGATACTTCCTATCTGCGTACCGATCTTTTCGCTTCTATCAGCGATGAAGAACAGGATGCCGGTCACGATCCCGAGTACGGCGAGGATGATGCCGCTTTGCGAGAAAGAGACACCACCGAGATGGACCAGGCCCGTCAGGACCAGCCAGATGCCAAGAAGAATGTTCGACCAGGTCTTCATAAGTAGCCTCCGTGCGGATATTTAAGATGCTGTTGGTGATACGGCCAGATACCGAGGGAATCATATCATAATTATTGACGGTTTTGCCATCATCAATATTTTGCTCCGCGAGACCCGGATCATGAGTCCAGGAGCGAGCGCTAATCCCGTAGCTTGCTGCGGGGAACTTCAATGTCAATTCCGACGTCTAACCCCCAACCGTCCCGCTCGCTCCTGGATTCATACTTCAGCAAGCGCCAAGAACTCCTCGGGCGTCATGACCGGGAGCCGGTCCGCCCGATAATCCGTCGTGTTCCGGGTGATAAGGAAGTCGGCTCGGACGTGAAGCGCTGAATAATACTGCACCGCGTCCTCAAAGTCCTTGAAGGTCGAGGCGAGCGAGAGATCGATCACCTTTTCATCAACCGCTGCGACCCGGAAGACGATCCTGAGCTTTTCGAGGACCCGCATTGCCTTCTCCCGTTTCAATTCCCGCGACAGAATATAAAATATCGTCGGGAAGCTCTGTGCTGAGAGATACCCCTGAAGCTTCTTTTCTTCGATCATGGAGAACAGCCGGGCGGCGGGGATGTAATGAGGAGCTCGCTTGAGGAAGATGTCGAGGATGACGTTGATGTCGCAGAGAACGCTCTTCACCGGTACTTCTCCGCAAGATATTTCCGATATTCAGCGCGCAGTTGCACAGCGTCGTGTTTGCCCGAAAGCACACCCGAAACCTCGTACAGGACCGGCGATTCCCGCACCTCGTGCCGTTCCTGGTCCGCAATGGCCTTGAAATATTCCTCGACCATACGCGACAGGCTGACACCCCTCGTGCTCGCAGACTTTTTTGCCTTCCGGATGACGGTGCCGTCCAAACGCAGGGTAAGTTTCGTGGTCATAAGCGCGCCCTCCTTATTTGACGTACAAATAATATAATATTATACGTCATTTGTCAAGCCCCTGCGCTGTCGTAAAAACGGTGACAACGGCAACAATATGGTGATCGCCCCGTCCGTGTCGCTCTCAAAGAAACTGACGGATACGTACTATCTCGGGGCGAGTGTGGGCGTGGATGCGATCACCTCCGCCACAAAGAACGCCCCTCCGACCCCACCCGCCGCGGGCGAGGATGACGAGGGCGATTCCGGCAATTTCAGCTATCGGGTTCCCGTATCCCTGTCGCTCACCTACGACAAGGACGACGACACCCTTACCGCAGGGGGCTACTATTCATACGAGGACACGTATATCGGCAGGACCCTGTTCGCCTCCTATACGCGGCGCATGAACCTGAACAACACGGCCCTCGGCATAGCCTTCTCCAAGTCGTTCGATTACTGGATTCCAGACCGGCAGCTGCCGACCGACCGCCGCAGCGAGCGATCGCTGGACCTGTCCGCCACCCAACTGCTGTCGCCGAAGCAGTCGGTCCAATTCACCTACT
>CAYILT010000172.1:0-7343 GCA_964364055.1 uncultured Nitrospiraceae bacterium
CACGATCGCATCGCGGGCAGGCTGGTAGTAGGCCTGCCCGTGGTGTTTTCTTGGGCATCATGTATGCGCGGCGGATCTGATTACTGACAGCTTGCTTTTTTGTATGTAACATTCCCGCTAATGGAAACCGCTGGAGAAAATTATCACCCTTTCGATCATTCTCTCATTCCGCGCATATAGATACGCGACGCCGCCCGTTTTCCGCAATTTCCCTTTGACAAGTTTCCGTATTTGAGGCATATTAAACTTGACAATAACGTGCAAGCGGAGGTGCCCTGATGAAAAGAAACGTTACCTTGAGCCTGGAAAAGAATCTCATCAGCCAGGGAAAAAAAATCGCTTCAAGAAAGGAAACGACCCTGAGTCGGCTCGTCGGCGAATATCTTAAGCAGACCGTCGAGGATGAAAAGGCTTACGAGGAGTCGAAGAAAAAGGCCCTGGGCCTTTTGAAGAAGGGTTTTCATTGGGGCGGAAAAATCCCCTGTACGCGGGATGAACTTCATGCAAGATAGGGTTTTTGTCGATACCAATATCCTGGTGTACGCACATGACCGGGATGCCGGCGCGAAATACGAGATCGCCCGGAGAATCGTCGTACAGCTTTGGGAGCAAAGGACGGGAGCCGTAAGCATCCAGGTATTGCAGGAATTCTACATCAATATCACCAGAAAAATCACTTTTCCTCTTTCCCCTCCGGCGGCTCGCGAGCTCATTCAAACATATTTTGCATGGTACGTTGCGGCAATACATCCCCAATTCATCATACGCGCATCGGAAATCAGCGAACGGAATAAAATGTCCTTTTGGGATGCGCTGATCGTCGTTGCCGCTCAAGAATCCAATGCGGATAAAATCCTTACCGAAGACCTAAACTCCGGACAAACCATTGAAGGCGTCCTCATCGTCAACCCATTTGTGACCAATCAGTTGGTCTAATCCGCAAGGAATCTCAATATTTTCTGTATACAAAAAAACGAAGGACGCCTTGATCGTTACAGCGCGGGATATGACGGAAAGCGAAAGGAAAAGATATGCAAAAAAGTAAAATAAAAGTTGAACCAATTCCTGCGGAGTTTAAGACCCTCCGGGAAGCATCGGAATTCTGGGATACGCATGATGCGTCCGACTATTGGGACGCGACTCGGGAGACACGTTTCATGTCAACTCTGAAGAAAGAGCCCAAGTATGTTGCGTTGGAGGGAAACATCGCGAAAAAGATTTTTTCAATGGCAAAGAAACAACATGTGTCAACAGAGACGCTCATCAATCTGTGGCTCAAGGAAAAGCTGTCAGCGGCTCGCTAAAATCCCGGTCATTTCGCCTTGACGACAGCCGCCGCCTGCGACAGCAAATCGCCGAGCGCGGCAAAGACCGTCTTTATGTTCTCGGCTTCCGGCAGCGGTATCTTCAGGTAGGCCGCTCCCATTGTCTCATCCCTCCCGATCATTTTTTGCAGACGTTTTTCCATCGGTTCTCCGGGCCGCGCCATCATGTCTCCGAGGCTGCTCAAGAACCGGGCGCCGCTTTGGAGAAGATCGTTGAGAGAATCGTGTTTTTCTCCTTGTCCGTTGCCCGTGGCCGCTGATGCCGTTTTTATTGCGCTGGCTGCCGTATCCATGTTATCCGCTTTAACCGCCAGTTCATCCTCTTGCTGCCGACGTTGTTCCGCTACGGGGTCCTGCCTTTCGATATTATCCGTCATCGTCTCCACGGACTGCATGAACTTTTTAAGCTGCGACTCGCCCACCAGGACCGTGTCTTGTCCGTCCTTGTCCAGCGCGCCGGCGAAGAGCGCTCTCTTGAACTTCAGGAGTTCGAGGATTCTCTCCTCGATGGAGGCGGAGGTGACGAAGTTGATGACGCGGACCGGCTTCTTCTGACCGAGCCGGTGCACCCGGCCGATCCGCTGTTCGAGGACAGCGGGGTTCCAGGGGATGTCCATGTTGATGACCACGGAGCCGCTTTGCAGGTTCAAGCCCACTCCCCCGGCGTCGGTGGACAGGAAAACTTTGCAGTCCTGCTCCTCCCTGAATTTCGTCATCAAGCTGCGCCTCAGTTTCGAGGGGATGCTTCCATTCAAGTGGGCGTACCCAATATTGTTGCGTTTTAATATTGCTTCCACCAACTCCGTCATCCTGAGCCACTGGCTGAAGATGACGACCTTTTCCTTGCCTTCGACGATAAGTTCTTTCAGGATGATCTCCAGCTCTTCAATTTTAGGACCATGGACTGTTTTTTTGTCCACCAGATAGGTGTTGTCCGCTGCCATGCGCATATAGTTCAGGGCGATCCTGAGCCTGCGCTGGTCCGCCTCGCACAGGAATTTGAACCGTTTCCATTTATTCACCAGCCTCGCGACGATTTCGCGGTTCTCATCATGGATCGCGAACTGTTCCGGCGTCAGCGGTACGAAAAAATTCTTGTCCGTGCGTTCCGGAAGCTGTTTCAGGACCTCGGCCTTCGTCCGCCGGATCATAATGTTTTTGAGCGATTCCCTGATGGACTGGAGGTTCCGATAGCCGGTTGTTTTGCCTTCAACGTCGGTAATCTGGTGCATATGGACGAACCGGTACAACGGCCCGAGGTGTCGCCGGTCTATGAATTCCACGAGAGAATGGAGCTCCTCAATCCTGTTCTCAATGGGAGTGCCGGTGAGCACCATGGCAAAGGTTGAATCGAGCTGCTTGACCGTCTGGGCCGTGCGGGTTTTCCAGTTCTTTATTCGCTGGGCCTCGTCGAGGATGATCAGATCCGGGGCCCAGGCTTTGATGTGCGACAGATCGCGATGCACCAGCTCGTAATTGATGACCTTGTAAAACGTATTGGACCGGTACAGTCCGGCGCGTTCGGCATTGGGACCCTCGACAACTTCGACTGTTTTGTTGGTGAACTTCTCAATCTCCGTCCTCCACTGGTGCTTGAGCGAGGTGGGCGTTACGATGAGCGTCTTACGAATGTCAAAGAGTTTGTGCAACAGCTCCGAGGCGGCGAGGGCCTGTATGGTCTTGCCGAGTCCCATGTCGTCGCCGATCAAACAGCGGCCTGCCTGCGACGCGAACAGCGCCCCTTCCTTCTGGTAGGGATATAAATCGGTCTTCAAGAGGTTCTTGAAAAGGGGGCTGTCGATCCCTCTGCTGAACGCTTTTGCCATGATGCCGCGCCGATGTTCAGCGTCCTGATGCTCGGCCACGCAGGCCATGACGTCGTCGTAACAGCGCACTTCGTGACCAGCCAGACGCTGTGCGTCGTTTAAAAACTGATGAAAATCGAGAAGGCGCTCTTGCTTCATCCGTCCCCGCGCGTCGAAGAACTTTTTTGCCGCGGAGAGCAGCTCAGCGGGAGCGTCCTTGCCGGGTTTGAAGCGGATCTCCCGCTTCAGGCCATAGTGCAGAAACACTTCGGAAAAGGGCGGCGTAAATACCGTCTTAAAGGCCTTTTTCGCGCCGGACTTTTTCCGGAGCTTCGAGAGGGCGAACTCGAGATGCTTGCAGGTGCCGAGGTTGTTGATGCTGAAGTCCGGGCAGGAGCAATAGTTTTCTCCAGGGGCGTCTCCGCGTATGGCTATCTTATACGTTTTGCCCGATGCCGGGTTGGTGAGCGAAAACTCGGAAAAGAGAGGATGGTCGCCGTTGTTCCGCAGGACGTAGAGCTGCTGCTCGCCGAACTGCCTTCTGAGGGTCCGCTGCCACTCTTCAAGTGAGAGCTCGTCGGGCTTGTGGGTCCGGGACAGCTTGGGCTGAGATTTCGTTCTACCAGGTCTTTTGTTCGCAGTGGACATTGGATGGATTCCTTTTGCCGATAAATTTAAAACCGGCTACTGGAATATACCAGAAAGCGGAGAGGGGGGACAAGGGGAAATCCATTTGTCAACCGCATTTTCCTTGACACAAAAACAGCTGAGATGTTAATATCACCCTCTACGAAAGGTGGGGTTTTTCATGAAATTGGCGATCGGCTGCGACCACGGCGGCTATATATTGAAGAAAGAGATCGTAGATTTTCTCAGCAAGATCGGGAACATCGAGGTCGCTGACTACGGCACCTCCGGTCCCGAGTCCGTGGACTACCCGGACTACGGCAGGAAGGTGTCCGAAGCCGTATCGAACGGCACGGTGGACCGGGGCATTCTCATCTGCGGCACGGGGATCGGCATGTCCATCGTGGCCAACCGCTTTCCGCGGGTGCGCGCCGCGCTCTGCCATGACAACTTCACGGCGCGGATGAGCCGCCTGCATAATGACGCCAATGTCCTGGTGATGGGCGAGCGGGTCATCGGCAGGGGCGTTGCCCTGGATATCGTCAAGGCCTGGCTCGAGACCGAGTTCGAAGGAAGCCGGCACCAGCGGCGGCTCGACAAGATACGGGAAATAGAAAAAACCATAGCAAAGGGATAGCGTCATGTCGGAACTGAAAGATTTTGACCTTGAGGTCTACAACGCGATCAAGGGCGAGGAAGAGCGCGAGCTATCCAAGATCGTGCTGATCGCATCGGAAAACTACGTGAGCCGCGCCGTTCTGGAAGCGCAGGGCTCGGTGTTCACCAACAAGTACGCCGAGGGCTATCCGAACAGGAGATACTACGGCGGCTGCGAATTCGCCGACGTGGTCGAGAACCTGGCCATCGAGCGCGCGAAGAAGCTTTTCGGCTGCGAGCACGTGAACGTGCAACCCCACTCCGGCTCCTCGGCGAACATGGCCGTCTATTTCAGCGTGCTCCAGCCCGGGGACACCATCCTCGGCATGGCCCTTCCCCACGGCGGCCACCTGACCCATGGCGCCAGCGTGAGCTTCTCGGGCCAGCTTTACAAGGCCGTTTCCTACGGTGTGGACAAGAAAACGGAGCTGCTCGACTACGATGAGCTCGAGCGTCTCGCGGTGGAGCACAAGCCCAGGATGATCGTTGCCGGGTACAGCGCCTATTCGCGCGTGCTCGATTTCGCGCGGTTCCGGAAGATCGCCGACAAGGTCGGCGCCTACCTCATGGCCGACATCGCCCATATCGCCGGACTTGTCGCCGCGGATGTGCACCCGAGCCCCGTGCCCTATGCCGACTTCGTCACGACGACGACCCATAAGACGCTGCGCGGACCGCGCGGCGGGATGATCATGTGCAAAGAGAAGTTCGGCAAAGCCGTGGACAAAGTGATTTTCCCGGGCATCCAGGGCGGGCCGCTGGTCCATGTCATCGCGGCCAAGGCCGTCGCGTTCAAAGAGGCGCTGCTGCCGGAGTTCAAGGACTATCAGCGCCAGGTGGTGAAGAACGCCCGCGCCCTCGCGAAGCGCCTCACCGAGGACGGCTTCCGCATCGTCTCCGGCGGCACGGACAACCATCTCATGCTGGTCGACCTGTCACCCAAGAACATCACGGGGCGTGACGCGGAAACGGCCCTCGATGCCGCCGGCATCACGGTGAACAAGAACAGCATCCCCTATGACCAGAAACCACCGGTGACCACGAGCGGCATCCGGCTGGGCACCCCCATCGTCACCACGCGCGGGATGCGCGAACCGGAAATGAAGATCATCGGCGACCTCATTTGCGACGCCCTGAGCACTGGCGCTTCACCCGAGAAGCTCGCGGCGATCAAGGAGCGCACGAAGGCATTCTGTGCCAAGTATCCCATGTTCGCAATGGATAAGGCGGCGGTGAAAGCTCTAAGATCATTGCAAAGTGCAAATTGTAAATAGCAAATTGTAAAGGTATGAGCATTTGACGGCCGTTAACAAATTTTCATTTTGCAATTTGAAATTTCCAATTTCCAATTCAACGTTATGACAAGACCTGCCTGGGATGAATACTTCATGGAGATCGCGCACCTGGTGAAGAAGCGCGCCACGTGCCTGCGGCGGCAGGTGGGCGCGGTGCTCGTGAAGGACAAGAACATCCTGGCCACGGGATACAACGGCACGCCGTCGGGCATCGAGCACTGCTTCACGCGCGGGTGCCTTCGTGAGCAGATGGGCATCCCCTCGGGCGAACGCCATGAGATCTGCAGGGGCCTCCACGCCGAGCAGAACGCCATCATCCAGGCCGCGAAGCACGGTACGAACATCGACGGCGCGACCCTTTACTGTACGAACCAGCCCTGCGGCATCTGCGCCAAGATGATCATCAACGCGGGCATCAAGAAGCTCATTTTCGATGACGGGTACCCCGACCAGCTTGCGGCGGAGATGATCAAGGAATCGGGACTCGAGGTCGTGCAGTATAAGAAAAGCTGAAAGAGAAATTGTAAAGTGCAAGTTGTAAATTGGAAATTGTAAAATGTTACGGACGAGAAGAAGTCTTGCCATTTGCGATTTACAATTTGATATTTGCAATGAGGTCAGGTCCTAATGCGCTGCCCGTACTGCTCCAGTGTCGACAACAAGGTGGTGGATTCCCGGATGGGGAAGGAAGGCGAGACCATCCGCCGGAGAAGGGAGTGCCTCAAGTGCGAGGGCCGCTTCACCACCTACGAGCGCGTCGAGGAGATCCTGCCGTCGGTCATCAAGAAGGACGGACGCCGCGAACCCTATGATCGTCTGAAGATCCTTCACGGGCTCACCAAGGCTTGCGAGAAGCGCCCCATCAGCGTTGAGGTCCTCGAAAAGTCCGTGGACGACATCGAAAAGTCCCTGCAGGAAAAGGGTTACAAGGAGATCCCGAGCAAGGCCATCGGCGAAGAAGTGATGAACCGCCTTCACAACCTCGACGAGGTCGCCTATGTCCGGTTCGCGTCGGTCTACCGTTCCTTCAAGGACATCAACGAGTTCATGAGCGAGCTCAAGGACATCCTGAGCGAGAAGGAAACGCATACCCCTCAGAAGTCAGCAGTCAGAAGCCAGAAGCCAGAATAGAATTCCTCCCTCCGCGTCCTCTGCGGTCCAAGGCTTCATATGTCACTTATCATCGCTGATATCGCAGTTCCCATCTATCAGAACAAGACATTCCACTATACGGTCCCCGAAGAACTGGGCCCGTCCGTCGCCGTCGGCTCGCGCGTGCTCGTGCCCTTCGGCAGCAGACGCGTGACCGGAACGGTCGTCGGCTTTCCCGCCAGGTCCGTTCAGGAAGGTCTGAAGACGGTCATCGAGGTCCTGGGAGACCCGCTCTCGCCGGACCTCATCAAGCTCGCCCGCTGGATGGCGGACTACTACCTCCATCCCCTTGGCCTGTCCATCGAGACCATGGTGCCCGGCGCGCTCGGTACCGCGAAGGTCAAAACAAAGAGGTTCCTCCAGCTGCTCCCGGGGGACCGCGAGGTGAACCTGCTCCGGGGGCCGAAGCAGGCGGAACTGTTCCAGCTCCTCTGCGACCGCGAGAGCATTCCCCGGGAGGATCTACAAGGTTTTTCTCCCGC
>CAYILT010000173.1:0-7342 GCA_964364055.1 uncultured Nitrospiraceae bacterium
TCTTGCCCTGTCAAGCATCTTCCTTGCCGGCGGACTCTGCATGGGAATGATGATCTCCATCATTTCGCGGAACCAGCTGCTGTCCAGCCAGATGGCCCTCCTGAGCACCTTCCTGCCGTCGTTCCTGCTGACGGGCTTCATCTTTGCGATTCCCAACATGCCCAAACCGCTCCAGATCATCACCTACGCCGTGCCCGGCCGCTATTTCGTCAAGATCCTGAAGGGGATCTTTCTCAAGGGAACTCCGATGAAGATGCTGGTGCTGGAGACCGTGCTGCTCACGGTGTTCGGCGCGGTCATGTTCCTGCTTGCCAATCGCCGTTTCCATAAGAGGATCGAATAGCATGTTTGAACGCATCCGCCACATGGTCCGCAAGGAGTTCATCCAGGTGCTTCGCGACAAGCGCCTCCGGTTCTTCGTCGTTGTCCCGCCGCTCGTGCAGCTCCTCGTGTTCGGGTATGTGGTCACCATGGATGTGAACGTCGTGCCCGCGGTCCTTGTCGACCATGACCGGACCGCGGCGAGCCGGGAGCTTGCGCGGCGTTTCGGATCATCGGGCATCTTCGTGTTTACGGCCAGGGCCGTGACCGAGCAGGGCGTGCGGGAGGTCCTGGACCGCGGCGAGGCCGCCTGCGCAATCCAGATCAACCGGGGGTTCGAGCGCGATCTCAGCAAAGGGAAGCGGGCTTCGGTGCAGATTGTCCTGGATGGAACGGACTCGAACACCGCAAGCGTGGTGATGGGCTACGTGAACCAGATCATCGAGCGGTACTCACTTGACCGGCCCGGGGCCCGCATCGCCGCCCGGCATATACCGGTGGAACTGCGTCTGCGCGCCTGGTACAATCCCGATCTGCGGAGCAAGAACTACAACGTACCGGGCGTGATGTCGACGGTCATCACCCTCGTCTGCCTCATGCTGACGTCCCTGTCCGTGGTGCGCGAGCGTGAGATGGGTACGATGGAACAGCTCATGGTAAGCCCGCTCCGCCCGGCGGAACTGATGCTCGGCAAGACGATACCTTTTGCGGTCATCAGCATCGTTGACATGGTCCTGGTGACGCTGATCGGCGTGTTCTGGTTCGAGGTCCCGATCAAGGGATCGCTGCTGGTCCTGTTCCTGGGCACGTCGCTCTATCTTCTGTCCGTTCTCGGGATCGGCCTGTTCATCTCCACCTTCGCCCGGACCCAGCAGCAGGCCCTCATGACCACGATCCTGTTCTATATGCCGAACATCCTGCTGTCGGGGTTCGTCTTCCCGATCAAGAACATGCCGGAATTGTTCCAGGTCCTTACCTACGGCATCCCGCTTCGCTATTTCCTCGTCATTATTCGCGGTGTGTTCCTGAAGGGGATAGGCATCGAAATCCTCTGGCCGCAAATGGTTGCGCTCCTCATCATTGGCGTTGTCGTAATCACGGTCAGTTCGTTCAGGTTCAAGAAACGGTTTTCATGATAGGGAGGGACTTCCCTTGCCGGACAACAGCGGACGACACGCCGTCAGGATGCGCCACAAAATATAATTTGATTTGCTGCTATTTATAGCGGCGTTCAGGCTGCGGCGGATAAGAAATTTTGCTATATTTTGAATATGTTTTGATGTGTCATAAAAGTCAGCCATCCGGCTTTCTTTGAAGCAAGTCAGGACGAACCTGTCGGTATATCGGTGATGTTATCATTAGTCAGGGGGCAGGCATGCCAGTCTTAAAGTCTCTCACCGCGAAATACGCCTTTGTAAGCCTCATCATCATCCTTCTTATCAGCGCCTTTGTATTTGCCAGCTTCAATTTTACCCATCACATGCGGGGCGAAGCCGCGAAAATCAACCAGGCGGGACAGTTGAGGTACCGTTCATTCAAGATGGCCGGGTATGCCCAGGAGATCGCGGAGAACATTGTCAAGCCGCGGAGAAGGGCCATGAAGACCGAACTCGGACGGGAAATTCAGGGCTATGACCGCCTCATTGAGGAACTGGTGAACGGTGTTCCTGAGCGTAACATCAAGCCCATTCGCCACTACCGTGAAGCAATGCCGCTCTTCGACAACGTGGTACAGGAATGGAAACGCGACTTGAGGCCCGTGCTCCTGAAAACGGCGGGGCTTCCGCAGGCCGTATCCGAACGACGGGCGCGGGAACTGCTCATGGACTTTGACGAAAAGATATCCGGTCATGTGCTGATGATAGACGGGTTGGTAACGTCCCTGCAAACGCACGCTGAAGTGGAGTTCGCGAGGTTCGACCGCGCCAGAATTATGATATTGGGAGCTTTCATCCTCGGCGCGATTTTCATCGTCTGGTATTTTCGCAGAAACATCATCGGTCCTGTGCGGATGCTTACCCAGGCATCACTCAGGATGAAACAGGGGGATTTCGGCGGCGTCGTTCCGGTGCAAGGACACGACGAGCTCGCCATCCTTGGCAGCGCGTTCAACGATATGTCTCAGGGGCTGGCGGCGCTCTTCATCGAAAAGACGAGACGGCTTCGGGAACTTGACGTGCTGAATATCATCAGCCGCGCATCAAGCGAGTCCCTGCCCCTCGATGTTCTTGCGGGCCGGATCCTGGATGCGGTCCTGAGCCTGGAGTCGCTGGCCCTGGAGAAAAAAGGCGCGATCTTTATTAATGATATGGACACGAAGACGCTCAAGCTCGTTTCCTCGCGGAATTTCGGACAAGAGCAGGTTGAGGGCTGCGGAAAAGTGCCCCATGGTGTGTGCCTGTGCGGGACCGCGGCGATGGAGGAACGGACGGTCCTGTCCAACAGCAATACGGAAGATAAACGACATTCCAAGGAATATCGCGATGCGAAAGAGCACGGCCATGTCATCCTTCCGCTCAAGTTCCGTGACAAGTTGCTCGGCGTCCTGTGTATCTATCTGTCGGCGGGAATGAAGCTCAATGACGAGGAGCTGCGGCTCTATGCGTCCATTGCGGACATCATTTCCGTTGCCATCCAGAATGCCCTCAGCCACCAGCAGGTTGCCGTGCTCGCGCAGTCCCTCGACAGCAGCGGTGACTTGATTGTCATAACAGATCGGGAAGGCACAATAACCCATGTCAATCCACAAGTTCAGCATTGTCTCGGATACCTGCAGCAAGAGCTCATGGGCAAAAAAGTCTCTGTAATACAATCGCCCCGAAACCGCCAGGGACTTGGCGCGGAGATTTATCAAAAGACGCTTGAAGGGGGGTGGCAGGGAGAGGTCATTTATATCAGAAAGGACGGTTCTGAATATCCGGTGATTTTATCAGCAGCGCCGGTCAGGGGAGAGAGCGGAGACGTCATTGCCCTGATAGGGATTGCCCGCGATATCACTGAGCGCAAGCAGGCGGAAGAGACAATAAAACGATACAACGATGAATTATTGGCCCTTGCGGACGCCTCGAATGTCGTGCTTGTCGCTACTACTACGAAAAAACTGTACGAAACGATCTGTGAAATCGCCGTACGGAACTTCAGCCTGAAAATGGCATGGCTGGGATTGGTCGTCAAAGACAGCTATGATGTGCAGGCCGCCGGGCATTATGGTTTCGATGAGGGGTACTTGGAAAATATAAAGATTACCTGGGATGATTCACCGGCCGGCATGGGACCTACCGGAATGGCGATAAAGACAAAGACCGCTCATGTGGTGGATGACATGCAAACTGACGCCCGGTTCGCACTGTGGAGAGAAAAAGCCGTGGAAAGGGGGTTTCGTTCATCACTGGCTGCGCCGATGATCACCTCGGAAAGCGAGGTAATAGGGACCATTAATCTTTACAGTGAAGAAGCTCATTTTTTCACGCCTCAGCGCAAGAAACTTTTCCAGGTTTTTGCAAATCAGGCGGCCACAGCCATAGAAAATGTCTTGTTGGTGGAAGGCCTTGAGGTCAAGGTCAATGAGCGGACGCGGGAACTGGAGGATGCGAACCAAGAGCTTCAGCTGATCAACAGGGAGCTGGACCTGCGGAAACAGGAGGCGGAAGAAGCCAAAGCCGAGGCTGAATCCGCCAACCGCGCGAAGTCCGATTTCCTCGCCAACATGTCCCACGAACTCAGGACACCGCTGAACGCAATCATCGGTTTCTCCGACATTATGATCAACGGCATGACCGGTCCCCTGACCGACGAGCAGATGGATTTTACACGCGACATCGGCAAGAGCGGGAAGCATCTCCTGACCCTGATCAACGACATCCTCGACTTGTCGAAGGTGGAGGCCGGGAAGATGGAGTTGGAGCCCGGTACGGTTCATGTTCAGGAACTGCTCGAGAGAAGTCTCGTGATGTTCAAGGAAAAGGCGATGAGGCATAATATCAACGTCGATTACCGGGTTGCTGACGGGATCACGGACATCACAGCCGATGAGATGAAACTGAAGCAGGTGCTGGTGAACCTGTTGAGCAATGCGTTCAAATATACGCCGGACGGGGGGAGCGTAAGCGTGCGAGCACGCTTGATTGCGGATTTCGGATTGCGGATTTCGGATTTGGAAAAAGAAGGCAGGCTGTCCGCCGTCGGAGTTGACGTTCTTTTTGATTCCGCATTCCGCATTCCGCATTCCGCAATAGAAATATCCGTCGCCGACACCGGCCCGGGCATCAGGGCCGAGGATGTCCCGAAGCTGTTTCAGCCGTTCCAGCAGCTTGAAACAACGCTGTCCAAGAAGATCCCGGGCACCGGGCTCGGGTTGAATCTCTGCAAAAAGTTCGTTGAGATGCATGGCGGCAAAATATGGGTGGAGAGTGAGGTGGGGAAGGGATGCAAGTTTCTCTTTGTGATCCCGGTTGGTGAAAGGACAACGATGAGGTGAATAAAGCCGGCAAACGGGAACTCATTTATGAATGAACAGCAGAGAGAAAAAATATATGGCGGATAAAGTACTCATCATAGACGACAATGCACTGAACCGCAAGCTGTTCGGATTCCTGCTCAAGAAAGCGGGATATGACGTGTTCGAGGCCGAGGACGGAAAACAGGGGGTTGAACGGGCAAAGGAAATCATTCCGGACCTGATCCTGATGGACATTCAGATGCCCGACATGGACGGGATCGCCGCATTGAAGGCCATTCGGGAAGCAGAGGCTGCCGGCAAAATTCCCGTGATCGCCGTCACGTCCTACGCCATGAAAGGCGACCGGGAGCGCTTTCTGTCCGAGGGGTTTGTCGATTACATATCAAAGCCCATTGATAACGATGCATTTCTGGGATCCGTAAAGACCACACTGGAGAGATATCACGGCTGAGGTCCCCGAGAAAAGAGTGCCCAATTACCTCAATTTTATTTATCCTGATGCTCTGGAAGCGGTGAAGCCCGAGGCGGTAAAGGTCATTAGTCAGTTATAAATGAAATTCTTGCCAAAATGGCTGAATTTTTGGTAACGTCTTATGGTTACGAAGCCCGTATCGTCAAACGTCTTTCGGGTAACGGTAATGCAAAAAGACCGAATGACGTAACCGCTGGACGAAACGGGCGTCGTCACCGTTACCGCAACCTGTTGATTCCGGCTTGTCCGGGTTAGGTGATTAGGAGGCTTACATGGTATCGGACATGCAAGGAAAGAAGAAAATCCTTATCTGGACAGGAGTTGTTTTTGCCATCATAGCTGTGGCAGTTGGTGGCTACTACTGGCCCAGTCAGAAACAGCAGAAACCAGCTGTGCCGGTTGAAAAAGCAACTTATGCTATAGGAAGCGGACTGCATAGAGGTCCTGTGTATATTGCAATTGAAAAGGGTTACTTCAAAAACGAGGGGTTGAATGTCACGCTTCAGGAATATAACACAGGGAAAGAGGCTCTCAATGCAGTAATAAAGGGAAAGGCAGATCTGTCAACATCGGCAGAGACCCCGATAATGCTGGCTGCTATGAGGGGAGAAAAGATTTATGTAATAGCCACACTCGTTGATACAGATAAAGACGTAGTGATTGTCGCAAGAAAAGACAGAGGGATTTCATGGCCGAGGGGCCTTAAGGGAAAAAAAATCGGGGTATCTATCGGCACAAATGGAGAGTTTTTCATGGATGCCTTCTTGATTTCTCATGGAATATCAAGGAATGAGGTTGAGGTCGTTAATCTGAGTCCAAAGGAGATGATTGATGCGCTGACAAAAGGCGAAGTTGATGCTGTATCAACCTGGAACCCCCATGTGATCAGACTGCAAAAAGAGCTCGGCGCTAAAGGGATCACATTTTACGGTGAGGGGATATATACGGAGACATTCAACATATCCGCTGCGCGGGATTTTGTCCATAAGAAGCCGGAGACTGTAAAAAAAGTTCTTCGTTCCCTTATCAGGGCGGTGGAATTTATCAGAGGGAACCCGGATAAATCGCGCGGGATTATTTCGAACTACATCAAGATGGATGAAGCCATGATCGGTGAATTATGGGGCATCTATCACTTTAAGGTAACGCTGGATCAATCACTCTTAATAACCCTGGAAAATCAGGCGCGCTGGGCGATAAAGAACAGGTTAACCGATGAAACCAAGGTTCCGAACTACCTTGATTTTATCTATCTTGATGGGCTGAAGGCCGTGAAGCCTGAAGCGGTGACGATTATAAGGTGATATTATGAAGATTAAGACCAGACTACAACTTATCACAATCTTTTCTGTAGCAATAGCCCTTGTAATCGGCTTAGTTCTTTTTTTGACAGCTCAAAGAGTGAATAAAGAGATTAACAGAAACAAAATAGCCGGTGAGGCAGCCAAAGGGGTGTTTGAGCTGAATGTCATAACCTATGAATATTTATTGCACCATGAAGAACGGATGCAGGCACAGTGGCAATCAAGGCATGACTCTTTAACAAAGCTCCTGTCAGAGATAGAATTCAAAGGGACAGAGAGGCAGGTTGTTTTAGACAGGATACGGCAGAATCATGAGAGCCTTAAATCCCTCTTTTCCCAATTGGTCGAGAATTACGAAAGACATAAGAACAGTAAGAAAGAAATCGCCCTTGAATTGGAAGAGAGATTTGCGGGCCAGTTATTGGTGAAGTCTCAAACTATGGTTTCCGATGCCTTTCAATTATCTGTGCAAAGCCAGGCAATGATAGTGATTGCTCAACAAAGGGCCACTTCTCTCATCACAGTTTTTATCATCCTTATAATAGCAATTATGGCGGCGGTTTCATTCATGTTCAGCAGGAGCGTTGCAAAGCCGATCAGGAAGCTCCACGAGGGGACCGAAATCATCGGCGCCGGCAACCTGAATTACAGGGTCGGCACACCCGCAAAGGATGAGATCGGCCAGCTTTCAAGGGCCTTCGACCAGATGGTGGAGAAACGCAAGAGGGCGGAGGAAGAAATCCGCAGGCTTAACGAAGAACTCGAACAGCGAGTCATTGAACGCAC
>CAYILT010000174.1:0-7293 GCA_964364055.1 uncultured Nitrospiraceae bacterium
GTTACCCTCTTAAACTCGACTCTTTATTGTCTTGACAGAGGGGTCCACTTAACTTCGCATGAATTTTCATAAACACTTGACATGTTCGCGCGAATGTTTGAATGGTTTTCGTTGTTCGGTTACGGTAGCGAGGCCCGTTTCGGCCACGTGGTTCGTCGTTCGTGTTTTCAAGACGTAGCCGAATATCGAACCACGATACGGGCATCGTAACCGTTTGACGTTACCGTTTGGTAGCGGCCGGAGGCCGCGCTATGGAACAGTCCTGATATAAGGAGATTAATATAGATGAAAGAAATCATAACTGACTATAGAGATCAATGCCTCTGCTGAGCGGGTGTGGCAATTGCTCACCGACTTCGCTGCCTACCCCCAGTGGAACCCGTTCATCCGTCGAGTAACCGGGGAAGCCGAGACCGGGGCACGGCTCAAGGTATACCTCCAGCCCTCTGGTGCAAAAGGGATGAGCTTTCGGCCGGCCGTTCTTAAGGCAGAGCCGAACCGTGAGCTGCGGTGGCTGGGGCATCTTCTGGTGCCCGGCCTTTTTGACGGCGAGCACATCTTCACGATCGGGCCGATGGGGGCGAACCGAGTGCGTTTTGTCCAGCGGGAGATCGTGAAGGGCTTGCTTGTTCCGCTGTTTATGCGACTGCTGGAGAAGAAGACGCGGCGCGGGTTCGAGGAAATGAACCGTGCGCTCAAGGCGCGGGCGGAAGGGTGAATGATTTCTCTTGGAAATTCGCACGGTCTTGAACGTTGGCTTCCATGCGGACCTTGGAGATGGTCACGTTCGTTTCTACACAACTGCGAAAGTTGGATAGACGGTCTGCACAGGGACGTTCCGCAGGAGGCGCGGGGCGCGATAGGTGGTTTCTCTGATTATCGGCATAGAATTGAAGGCAGGTTGCCGGCAACAGCGGCAAACATCATAAACCTGCCCCGAGGCCGGCCTGGAGTATCGCTTGAAGAATGACAAAAAAGCAGAGGTGACTCTAAAGGCTCCATCACCCATCGGGAAACCCCGGCATCGTTTTCCGCATCTGGTAGGCGTTCCACTCCTCCAGAGAGATGTCCTTCTTCGAATAACCCGCGGCCGGAGCCCCCGGGCCGAGGGCCACGCACCGGACCGCGTATGTCCCGTTCCTGCTGATCCGTATGGTCAGCATCTCGGTCTGGAGATCGATGTCCTCGAGCAGGCCGATTGTTCCGTAGCCGCCCAGGGGGGAGAGGCGGTATCCCCCCGCCTTCCAGAAGAGCGTCAGTTCCGCCTCCGTGGGCAGCGCCCAGGAGCCCCTCGGCTCCTGGGCGGCGCAGAACACCTTAGCCCGGTCCAGATCAGGAGGCGCCCCGTGGCGCTCCAGCGGAAGCATGTCCGTCCAGGCAAGCCCGGCCTGCGCGTCATACCAGCCCCGAGCGCCGCCTGCTGTCCGGAACGAGGACCACTGCTCTGTCACCTTCTCCCGGACCGGGAACGCGAGCGGTCCCCTGAACCTGGCCGCCAGCTTCTCCCGGAACGCCTCTTTGCGCTCTTCCTTCACCCTGTGTTCTATCCGGGTCCGCCCGGTTCGCAGCTCGGACAGCATGATCTCGGCGAGGAAGGTGAATCCGCCGTGAATGGGAATGGGGTAGAAGAGCGAGAGGAGCACGACACTGAGACCGCTCGCGAGCAGCGCCACGCCCGTGCCCCGCTTCTTCATCCAGCGGAAGATACTGACAGCAACGGCGATGACGACAAGGAAGTAGCTGCCGTAGAAGATGAGGATGAACATAGGAAATTACTGCCTCAATAACGCAAGCCCGACCCCGACTGGACCCCGGTTCGTGGCGCCTGCCAACGGCGCTTCATTATAACACCACTGCATGGAGGAGGAAAGAAGATATCGAGATAATCCGATTTGATGCTCACGGCAGAGTCAATTGCACGATAGAAGAACTAATCGTAAGAGGTTTCTTGTGCCAAAATCGAATATTATAGATCCTGATCCGTTACGGGACACGGAGATGATTACAGGACCAACCAAACTGCAAGCCTTTAAGATCGCCTCCTGCCTTTGGAGCGCCTCGGCGATTCTGTCGCTCGGCGTCTACATCGGAGTATCCGCTGCAACGGGACGGCTTGAAGCATGGGATGATGAACGCATATATACGCCGCTCTTGTTCAGCGTTCCGGTTATTTTGGCGTTTCTCTCCCCGCGTCATGCGGTGATCACGGGTCTGCTTTTTTCCGTCTTTCAATTGGCCGGATGGTTTATCTGGACGGCCGCAAAAAACCCTCAGGCGCTCCCCTGGTGGCCTATGCTGATTTTCACGTTTGTCCTGTTCGTTTTCCCGGTGGTTTTCTCGGCCTCTCTCCTTGGTGCGGGCCTTCGCGTAATCGGAGGGCGGCTCCTCAAAAAACATTCCTCCCGGTAAAAATCCGCTGGTGGACTGAAAGACGCCGCCGGAATGGTGGAAGAGAGTTGCTGATGCCTCCCCAGGGCGAATTCACGTTTCGAAGCCGAGTCCGGCATCAACCCCGGGTTTCGCAAGCCCTTTGAACAGCTCCATCATCTGTTCGGCGGTATAGGGCATATTATGCTCAAGCCACCAGGTGAGCAGCGCCAGAAAAGAACTCACGGTATAGTGCGCCACGATGTCCAGCGGGACGGACGTTTTTTTCTTGGCGGACATCTTCGGTTTGAGGTACTCCCGTATAAGGTTGAAAAGAAATTTATTGGCATACTGCTGGATCATGTCCCAGCTATGCTTTCCTACCATTGCCCTGTACAACGGATAGTGGCTCTGGGCGTGTTGAAACAAGTCAAGCGCCACATCCCAGCCGTCCCTGTTGCCAATCCCCTTTTTTGAAAGAGCGTCGCGCAGATTATCAAAGCCGCTGCGCAGTAAGGCGTCTTTGTCAAGAAAGTGCGCATAAAAGGTCGAACGGCCCACATTTGCCCGGTCGATGATGTCCTGTACCGTGGTCTTCTCATACCCCTTTTCGATGATCAAGGACATCAGGGCCTCCGACAAAATCCTGCGTGTCCGTCCTACGCGGCGGTCCTGCTTCATTTTTTTCATTTCCAACACTCCTTTTTTTCTCTACAAATACGCTGAAATTGTTCGCTATTGAACAAACCGGGCCGCATTGGTTCTTGAACTATTCCCTGTGACGAGCTACGATTATATCAAACACAATGTTCAGTAACAGACATGTGTATTTTATCACAGGAGACAGGATATGCAAATGGAAAACATGAACAACAGAGACAACTTCATTCAATTCAAACAGGTTTTCAAATGGTTTGAGTCGGCCGCCGGCCGCTTTGATGCGTTAAAAAATATTGATCTTAAGATTGGCCAGGGGGAGCGTGTGGCGATCGTGGGAAAATCCGGCAGCGGCAAATCCACGTTATTGAACATGCTGACGGGCATTGACCACCCCAGCCGGGGCGCGGTTACCATCAATGCCACCGAGGTCCACACGTTGAACGAGAGCCGTTTGGCGACGTGGCGCGGCGCCAACATAGGCATCGTTTTTCAGTTCTTTCAGCTCATTCCAACGCTCAGCATCCGGGAGAACCTGCTGCTGGCGATGGACTTCGTGAATGTTATTCCGAAAAAAGAGCGTATACAGCGAGCGGAGGCATTGCTTGCGCGGGTCGGCATTTCTGAGCACGCGGCCAAATTGCCCGCGGCATTGTCAGGCGGCGAGCAGCAACGGGCAGCCATCGCCCGCGCTCTGGCGAACGATCCTCCCATTTTGGTCGCGGACGAACCCACGGGAAATCTGGACAGCAGGACCGCTGAAGCCATTCAAAAGCTCTTTATTCAACTGGCCGGCGGCGGCAAAACAGTCATTGTGGTGACCCACGAAAATGTATCCAACGCCCGATACGGCCGGGTAATTACCTTGAACGACGGCGTAATTGCCGGCGATGAAAGGAGATCGGCATGAGCACTAAATTAAAAAAATCCCTGGGCGACTTGATGATAAATCCAGGCCGCACCGCGCTCGTTATTTTCGCATTGGTCATCGGACTTTGGAGCGTCGGATCCATTCTCGTTTCCTATGCCATTTTGAAAAACGACCTGAACGAAAACTACAGGAAAACCGATCCCGCGCACGTCATCATGACCTCCAAAAACTTCGAACGCCTGAATCTGGCGGCCTTCAGAAAGCAGCCGGACATAGAGAGCGCGGAGTTCAGAGATCTTTCACTTCAGCGGATCGAGGTCCATCCGGATCAATGGATTGCCATGTGGCTCTTCGGCGTGGAAGATTTCAACAACTTCGATCTGGCAAAAATTTATCGCGAGGAGGGCAAGAAGGCTCCTGATCCGGGAACCATGCTGATTGAGCGAGACGGACGAAACGTGTCGGATTTGCAGCTTGGATCGCGAGCCAGGGTTCGCTTCGGCAGCAACGCACTTGAAGTGCCGATCAGCGGCATCAGTTTTGATCCGGCCCAGGCGCCGGCGACCCAAGACGCCTATATCTACGCCTACGTCGATAAAAAGACCTATCGGGACTTCACCGGCGAAGCGGACAACCAACGATTGATCTTTCGTTTTAAAAACGCGCGAACAAAACAAGACATCCAAGACCGCGCGGCTCTCGTATTGGATGATTTCAAGCGCATCGGTATTACCGTGGATACCGTAACTATTCCGAAGCTCAATGAACATCCCCACCAGTTTCAGTTAAATACGCTGCTCGCGTTGCAGGGCGGCATCGGGCTGCTGGCATTCCTCATGGGTGCGGTCCTGGTTTCCCGATTAGTGGGCGCCATTCTTGCCCAACAAGTCCGTCAAATCGGGGTGCTCAAAGCCATCGGCGCGTCGCGGGCGCAGGTATTGAAAATCTATGTGCTGATGGCGCTCATATTCGGCGCACTATCGAGTGTTATTGCCGTTCCCTTGGCGGTGATGTCGGGTTATGTATTTGCGGACTTTGTTTCAAAAACAATCAATTTCAATGTTCTCACCACCAAATTGCCGCTTCACTTGTATGTTTATCTCGCTGCCGCCGGATTATTGTTGCCGATCCTGCTGTCGCTTCCGGCCCTGCTGAAAGGCATCTCCGTGTCCGTTTATGACGCGCTGAGTGATTACGGCATACGCCCGAATATGCGTGCCACGAAAGGAACGCAGCCGCCAAGCTGCCGCTCTCTCAAAGCATGCGGCTTGCCTTTCGAAACACCCTGCGGCGAAAAAAACGGCTGGCAATCACGGTAGCTGCCATGGCGCTTGGCGTCGCCATCTTCAGCACCGGGTTCAATGTACGGCAAGCTCTCGTGGTGTTTTTAGCGGACTCGAGAAATGCCATGAAGCACGATGTCCAGGTGGTGCTCAAAAAGCAGATGCCGCCGGAGCAAGCCCTGCCGCCCTTTCAATCCGTCGGCAACGTCAGCCGCATTGAGACGTGGAACGGCGGCCGTGGCCGTCTCCAGACAAAAAGCATTTCAACAACAAGCGGCATCGGCATTGTCGCTCTGCCGTACGATACCGATCTCATTACCTGGGATGTCATCAAAGGCCGATGGCTCCAAGCGTCCCATGAGCTTGAAGTCGTCATGAATCAACAGGCCGTGGAGACCCTGGGATATCCCGTGGTGGGCGGGTATTACCCGATCGACATTAAAGGGAAGATCGTGAAGGCGAAACTGGTCGGTGTGGTAAAAGAATTTGAAGTGGCGAAAATATATATGGATAAGAACAAATACGACGCACTGGTTAATCCGGAGCATTTGGTGAATAGCTTGATGTTTGTGGCAGCAGACAAGGACTATGACAAAATCATCTTGCTGAAAAAAGAGGTCGAGAAGGCCATTGCATCCTCAGACCTGGATATTCTGTACGTGCTGTCACAAGCCGAACGCGCTAAGATCATTTACAATCACTTGGACATCATTCTGACGATCATTGCGTTTCTGGCGCTGCTGGTCCTTGTGGTCAGCGCGCTGGGCATGGCTTCCGCGACGGGCATCAACATCATGGAGAGGACACGCGAAATCGGCGTGCTACGGGCCATCGGCGCGACCCCGAAAATGATTTACGGCTTGTTCGTTGCCGAGGGCATGGTGATCAGCATCGTCAGCATTCTGTCGGGACTGCTGCTTGCGTGGCCGCTGAGTGTTGTCGCTTCAGCGTTCTTCGGAGATTTAATCTTAGGTTCAGGGGTCCCGCTCCGGTTTGCATTCAGTAATCTCGGCTTTGCGGTCACTCTAACTGTTACGTTGACCTTTGGTTGGCTGGCCAGCCGGATCCCGGCGCGCAAGGCGATCAAAGTGTCAACGAGGGAGGCGCTTTCCTATGAATGATTTTACAAAAAAATACGGGCACTGGGCCGTAGTTACCGGCGCATCATCGGGAATCGGAGAAGAGTTCAGCAGGCAGCTTACCGCTCACGGGCCCAATCTCGTTCTCATTGCGCGCAGAAGAGAACGACTGGAATCGCTTTCAAAAGAATTGACGCATAAGCACGCTATTGAAGTAAAAATCGTGCCGGCAGACATCGCAAATATTGATTTTCTGGAACAGGTGCAAGCCGCCACTCATTCGCTTGATGTCGGTCTCCTGGTGAACAATGCCGGTTTTGCCCTGACGGGTAATTTTCTGGATCATACTCTTGAGGAGGAATTGTCACTGTTGCATGTAAATTGCCGCGCCCCTTTGATGTTGTCCCATGCGTTTGGAAAGAGAATGGTAAAAAGGGGAAGAGGCGGAATAATCAACGTCTCCTCGGCAATGGCTTTTTTGCCTGCGCCATTGTGGACGCATTATGCTGCCGCAAAAGCATACGATGTATTTCTTTCCGAAGGCCTCTGGTTCGAGCTGAGAGAAAAAGGCTTGGATGTGCTGGCATTATGCCCGGGCGCTACGCGCACGGGGTTTTCTCACGTATCGGGCACAAAAAACACGGGAATGGAGCCGGGTCCTGTAGTCGAACTTGCATTGAAAAATATTGGGGGGGAATCCACCGTTATCCCCGGTTTTCGCAACCGCATCATATTGCTTATCAACAGAATTGTTCCTCGCCAATGGCTGATAAAAATCGGCGCAAAGGTGATGCATTCGTAAAAAGTCGGAATTCGCCCTGTTTCGTCATACCGGCCCCGTTAGATTTCTCGGACAATGGACGCAAATCGAAATGATGGAGAATTGCCGCAATACAGCGGGAAGTCTAACGGGGCCGGCGAAAAGAGCCTGCCCCGGCATGATTGAAGCCGGGGTATCCAGTCTTTTCATCGAGTTCAATGCTTGATGCATTCGTAAAAAGTCGTCTCCCCGGTGAAAACCGGGGTCCAGTAAACA
>CAYILT010000175.1:0-7212 GCA_964364055.1 uncultured Nitrospiraceae bacterium
AGCACGTATTTTACCAACAGTCAAGAGAATATGCAAGGAAGAACAGGCAGAAGCCGGCGGATACAGGACAGGGGACGGAACAGGGCAGCACCCTCCGGACCATCCCGGCCCTAACCCGGACAAGCCGAAACCAAAAGGGCATCTCTCGCGTTGATACAGCACCCTCATCCCTGCCCCTCCCCCTGAGGGGGAGGGGCAGGGGTGAGGGTTGTTCTCACGCGGAGGACGCAGAGTTAAATTAAAACCTTTACTTCTTATCAGTTTTAACTTGAAATTCCCTGTAGCTCGCTACAGGGTCACCAAAGAGATTCCTCCCCCTTGATGGGGGAGGTTAGGTGGGGGTGACAGCAGTCGGTGCTTCACCCTCCCCTTACCCCTCCCATCGAGGGAGGGGAGATGTTAAGATACCCCGTAGCTTGCTGCGGGGAGTTCATTCTTAACCGACTATTTATTCCTTACCAGTCTTGCGCCGAAGAACCCGTCCATGGACAACTCATCGGGAAAGGTCCGGAAAAACCCCTCGGGACCGATAAGCGGAGCCGCTGGGGAAGGAAGGTACGGCCGGGGGTCATCGATACGAAATTCGCCGCGCCCTGAGACGATGAATGCATTGATAAGGTCCTCGTTCTCCTCGGGCTCCGTCGTGCAGGTCGCATAGACCAGCGCACCGCCCGGCTTCAGGAGTGTGGCGCAGTTCGCCAGGATGTTCCTCTGGACCGCTTGTCGTTCCGCTACGATCTTCTCGCTCTTGGTCCATCTCCCGTCCGGATGCCGCCGAAGGACCCCCAGCCCGGAGCAGGGCGCGTCCACCAGCACCTTGTCAAAGAGGGCCTCCCGGTATATCGCGGCATCTCCGACCACGGGCCGGACGATGGTCGTCCCGAGCCGGGCGCTGTTTTCAGCCACCCGGTTGAGCCTGCCTGCATCGCTGTCCAGGGCGACCACGCTTCCCTGGTTGCCCATGAGCTCGGCGAGGTGGGTCGCCTTGCCGCCGGGCGCCGCGCAGGCATCCAGAACAGCGTCCCCCGGCGCGGGCGCCACCATCATCCCCACGAGCTGCGCGGCCTCGTCCTGGACCAGGAACCGGCCCCCACGAAAAGCGGCGAGATTTTTCAGGCCCGGCGATGACAGCAGCTCGAGACCCGCGGGCGAATACCGCGTTTCCCGCGTTTCCGCGCCTTCCGCGACGAGCGCCTGCCTGAGCTCGTCCCGGGTCGTTCTCAGGATGTTCGCTCTGATGACGAGGGGTGCGGGCCGGTTGCATGCGGTGAGGAGCTTTTCTGTTCTTTCCTGCCCGAACCGCGCGACCCAGCGCCGGACCAGCCACTCGGGGTGTGAGTACTGCACGCTGAGCTGCCGGACCGGTTCGTCATAGGCGGGACGGGGCAGGGAGTTCCTGTTCCGTTCCAGGTTCCGGAGGAGGCCGTTCACATAGCCCGATTTTCTCCCGTACTCCTTGGCCAGCTCTGTCGAGGTGTTTACGGCTGCGCTGGCCGGCACCTTGTCAAGGAACAGGAGCTGGTAGGCGCCGAGGCGCAGGATGTTCCGGGTTTCGATATCGGTCGTTGCCAGGGGATTGGCCGAGAAGCGATCAAGGGTCCAGTCGAGCAACGAACGGTGCCGGAGAACGCCGTACACCAGTTCAAGGATAAACGCGCTGTCCCGTCCGTCAAACTCCCTGCGGGCGGCCTCCAGCAGGGAGTCGGCGAAGGTGCCCCGTTCCGCCCCGCAGAGGACGGCGAGGGCCCGCTCCCGCGGCCTATCTTTTTGAGCCACGGGTCTCACGTCCCCCGGCGGCAAGGAATTCGAGGGCCTCGGCGACCTTGGAAATGTCCACGCTGGTGTTGAAGCACGGACCGAAAGGCCGGTCGTTCAGAATGCCGATGACCGGCAGGGGATAGGAGTCCTGGATGCCGCTGGTAAGGTCGCGTTCGCATGCCACCGCGATGATCGCCTGGGGCTTTGCTTCCGCCACGCGCCGCCGGGCCAGGGTCCCGCCTGTGGCGACGGAGAGATGGACCTTGTACCGGTGCGCCAGCTCCACGAGGTCCTTGATCTTGCATTTGCCGCAGGCCTGGCACTTGTTGACGTCGCTGGTGATCTTGATGCCGCAGTCACTGAACTGGAGGCAGTGAGGCATCAGGAGCAGGATGCGCTCGGGACGGGAGCTGTTGCATTTGGCCCTGACGAGGAGGTTGTTCACCTCCACAAAGGACTGCTGGATCTTTTCCTTGGATATGCCGAGGAGCTTGCCCACCACGATCATGATGGGGAAAAGCACCTCGACCACGACGCCCCGGAGCTTCGACGCGAAGAATATCTCTTTTCCCGCCATGAGCGTGGTGATCAGGAGCGCCACGCCCACGATGAGCGTTCCGATGACCAGACCCATCGTGACGCACACCACCGCCGGCGCAAGGGGGTGGATGTTCCTGAGCCCGATGTAGGGGATCAGATAGAGCCCCACCGTGATCGCCGTGATGAGGAAGACCGTGAAGACGATGAGGCCGATGAAGATTCTTTTCTTGGGTTCAGGCATAAGGTCACAAGAGCAATGTAAATATCAAATTGCAAATTGCAAAATGTAAATTGTAATGAAAAAAGGATGTCCCGTAGCCTCGTTCAATTTTCAATTTGCATTTTACAATTTCCAATCTGCAATCAGCTTTTTTTTAAGCTGTTTCCCAACTGCTCCCCGGTGTCCCCGCAGGAACTCGGCGGCGGACATGGGTTTCTTTCCCTCGGGCTGGATGGTCACGATGCGAAGAAGCTCTTTTCCCGTCCCGACGGCCAGGGAGTCCTTTCCCTGCGACGTGAGAGTTCCCGGCTCACCGCTGCCCGGGACGACCTCGGTTTCGAGGAACTTGACCATAGCGCCGTCCAGGAAACTGAAGGCGCCCGGCCAGGGCGAAAGGCCCCGAACCCGGTTGTGGATCACCGCCGCGGTCAGCTCCCAGTTGATCAGACCGTCCTCTTTCTTAAGGAGCGGGGCAAGCGTCGCCTTGCCGGGGTCCTGGGGGACGGGAGATATCTCTCCGGCTTCGATGCGCGACAGCGAGTCAACGATGAGCCGGCTGCCGATCCGCGAAAGCTTCTTCGTAAGGGTGCCCGTGGTGTCCCGGGGGTCGATGGAAATGCTTTCCTGAGCGAGGATCGCGCCGGTGTCCAGGCCCTCGTCCATCTGCATGATGGTGATACCTGTCCGCGTCTCGCCGTTGATGATGGCCCAGTTGATGGGCGCCGCGCCCCGGTACGCAGGGAGGAGCGATGCGTGGATGTTGACGCAGCCACGCTGAAGGCGTGGCAACGCCAGGACCTCCCGGGGCAGGATCTGGCCGTAAGCGGCGACCACGATGACCTCAGGCGCCATCGCCCGGATAGCCGCGACGCTTTCTGGCTCCCGTATCCGCTTCGGCTGGAAAACGGTGATCCCCGCCTGTTCTGCCGCGATCTTGACCGCTGGCGGTGTCAACGATCGCCCTCTCCCCGCCGGTTTGTCTCTCCGGGTGATCACGCCCGCCACCTCGTGGCCCGCCGTGATCAGGGCCTGGAGCGGAGGAACGGCGAAGGGCGGTGTGCCCATGTAGACGATTCTCATAAAGAAAGATCCAAATACAAAATAGCAAATCCCAAATCCCAAATAATCTCCAAGTCTCAAGCGCCAAATTCCAAGTGTTTGAAAATTGGAAATTTGAAATTGGTCATTATTTGGGATTTGTCATGTGAGATTTGGAGCTTGCCGTTCAGGCCGTTTCCGCCAGGGCCTTTTTCAGTCTTCGCCGGAAGATGCTCTTTTTGATGGGGCTTAACCGGTCTATGAACAGAATGCCGTTGAGGTGATCGATCTCGTGCTGGAGGGCCTTCGCCATGAGACCGCCGGCTTCCAGTTCGAAGGTCTTGCCCGTGCGGTCCTTCGCCCGGACCTTGATCCGCGCCGCGCGCTTCACCTTCTCGGTGAAATCCGGGACGCTGAGACAGCCCTCCTCGGCCACGACGGCGCCTTCCACGGAAACGACCTCGGGATTGATCAGGACCACCAGGGGGCGTTTCTTCCCCTCGTCCTCGTGATCGCCGATGTCGATGACCGCGACCTGGAGGGGGACTCCTACCTGGTTGGCCGCCAGGCCGACGCCCGGCGCCGCGTGCATGGTTTCCACCATGTCGTCGATCAGGCGGCAGAGGTCCTCGTCGATGGCCCCGACGGAGGCTGTTTTTTTACGCAGGACCGGGTCGGGAAACTTTTTTATCTCGCGAATCGCCATGGGTTCCATGTTTACCACGATTATATTGAAAAATCAAGGGAAAGATGGCTTTTTCGCTCGAATCAGTGTTGACAGTTTCCCGAGAAGTATGGTATTTTGTTACGCTATGGCCGTTGACAGAAATACCGTTATCAAAGAAGCGCAGAAGTTCGCGAGCAAGGGCCAGTTCGACAAGGCCATTGCCGAATGGCGGAAGCTCGTCAAGGAATCGCCGAACGACGCCACCCTCTTCAATACGATCGGCGACCTGTGCCTCAAGAAGAACTCCAAGGCCGAGGCTGTGGATGCGTACAAGCGCGCCGCCGACCTTCTCGCCGAGGACGGCTTCACCTCCAAGGCCATAGCCCTCTATAAGAAGGTCCTCAATATCGATCCCGACAAGGTCGAGGTCCATCTCGCCCTCGGCGATATGAACGCCGACAAGGGCCTCACCGGGAACGCTCTCGAAAGCTACAAGAAGGTCGCCGACCACTATAAAAAGAAGAACGATATGCCCAAGGCCCTGGGCATCTACCAGAAGATGGCCGATCTGAGCCCCGCCAATGTGGCCTTCCGCATGAAGCTTGCGGATATGTATCTCAAGGAGGGCATGCAGAAGGAGGGGGTCAAGGCCTACCTTGATGCAGCCGATCATCATGTAGCCAAGGAAGCGTTCCAGGACGCGCGCCAGATGTTCGAGAAGGTCCTGGCCGTAGAGCCGAACAATAAAGAGGTCTACCACAAGGCCGGCATCGTTTACTTCAAGGAAGGGAAGTTCGTTGAGGCCTGTAAGGCGCTCAAACCGGCCTTCGAGAACGATCCGGAGAACCAGGAGATCATCAGTCTCTACCTGGAGGCCCTCACGAAGGCCGGCCGTGCGGGGGACGCCGAAGAGGTCTATAAGAAGCTCCTGGCGCTCGATCCGTCGCGGCTTGAGCTTCGCGAGAAGCTTTACCAGATCCACCTCTCCAAGAAGGACTACGACAAGGCGCTGAAACAGGCCGTCGTCCTCGCCGAGCACAAGGCGGAGATCGTGGATTTCGGCGGAGCCGCCGATATTTTGAAGGGCTTCATTGCCGTTGCGCATGATCCTGTTGCAGGCGCCTCCGCCCTTGCCGAACTCTTCTCAAGGCTCGGCCGCGCATCGGAGGGCGCACGGGAACTCGTGCAGGCGGCGGATGCCCTCATTGCGGCCGGAAACACCGACGACGCCCGCGAGGTGCTCGCAAAGGCCGGCATGCTGGCCCCGGACCTGTACGAGGTCAAGGAGAAACTCAGAGAACTATCGGCCACACCGGCGGCAACAAAGGCGTCCGGAACACCTCCGGTACAGGAATTCACTACGGAAGAGCCTGCAGAGGTCCTCGAAGCGCCGCCCGAGGAGGAAGACCATTCTATCATCGAGGCGCTCACCGAAGTGGACGTGCTCATCAAGTACGGTCTCGGCGCCAAGGCGGTAGAGCAGCTCGAAGGGGTCATCCGGATCTATCCCGAAAATCCGAAGATACGCGCCAAGCTTCTCGAGCTGTACCGGGAGCAGAAGAACACCGGGAAGGCCGTGGTCCAGGCTCTGATGCTCGCCGAGCTTTATGAAAAGCAAGGGCGTCAGCAGGAGAGCCTGTCCGTGCTCCAGGCCGCCTTGCAGCTGGCGCCCGGGAATGTTCAGATCATGGCCAAGCTGGGGATGGGCGAGGCCGAGGAACCCGAGGTCATAGAGACGATCGAAGAGCCCGAGGCCATTGAGACGATCCCGGAAGTTGCGGACCTCGGTGTTCCCGACCTGGAGCTTGAAACGCCGGCAGAGGGCGATTTCGAGGAGCTCCAGATACCGGATACGGGGCTCGATGAAGAAGGGCTTTCGTTCGAGGCGCCGCCTGCCGTTGAACCTCCCGCAGCGACCAGATCCCGCCGCGCCCCCGTGGAGGCCGACGAGGCCGAGGATATCTCCTTCGGGGACGAAATGCTCTTTGAGGAGCCCGAGGAGGAGGTCCCGATCCCTGTCCGGGAGTCTATCGCCGAAACGGACACCGTCGAGCTCTGGGCCGAAGCGGAATTCTACTACCAGCAGGGGCTGTTCGACGAGGCCCGGAAGCACTATGAGAGGATCCTGGAGCTGAAACCCGGAGACCGTCGCGCCATGGACCGTGTCGTCGAGATCACCCGGGAGAAGGAAGAGTACCAGGAGTTCTCCCGTCTTGCCGATGCCGTGGAAGGTCTCGAAAGCATAGTCGAGGCAGGACCCGGGGCGGCCGAGGACACGGTGACCGCGACCGACGTTGACTCGGTCAAGTCCCTTATGCAGAAGCTCACCGAGATGCGGAAGGGGAAGAAGGCCGCCCCTGCCGAAAAGAAGCCGGTGAAGGCCCCGGAACCGGAACCGGCCGACGAAACCTCGGAGTTCGAAGAATCCTTCGCCGATATTGCACGGGAGCTCAAGAGCATCGCGGCCCCCGGGGCCTTTTCACCGCCGCCGCCCGCGGAGCCGGAGGACTCGGGAGATTCCAGCGAGTTCTTCGATCTTGCAGCAGAACTACGGGACGAACTGAGCGCCGCTCCGGCTCAGAGGACGCCGGCCACGTCCCACGATCAGAGCCTCGACGAGATCTTCGAGGAGTTCAAGAAGGGCGTCGAGGACCACGAGAAGATGGAGGACGAGGACACCCATTACAACCTGGGCGTGGCCTACCGTGAAATGGGTCTCCTCGACGACGCCATCTCCGAGTTCAACATGACCAACGAGGGTGAGCCCAAGTTCATCCAGAGCCGCTATATGCTTGGCCTCTGCTATATGGAGAAGGGGGACTACGAGACCGCGATCCTGGAGATACAGAACGCGCTCGGTTATTCCTATAGTTTCGCCGAAGCCAGCGAGGAGCGCACCGGGATGCACTACGACCTGGGCCTGGCTTTCCAGGGGGTCGGGAACAATTCGTCGTCCCTCGAGGAATTTCAGAAGGTCTTCGCCATCGAT
>CAYILT010000176.1:0-7189 GCA_964364055.1 uncultured Nitrospiraceae bacterium
TACTAATCCTGTTCTATTAGTCCTTGTCATTTATTCCTCCTTGCCCTACAATTGAACTAAATAGACGCAAACGCCTGTGGAAAATGCGTCCCGACGTGAATTCCTGAAGAGGTGGTCCCTATGGGTGCACAAGGCAAAAAGACAAAAAAACAGGTCCCTACGGTCCACGGCCCGAGCCTTCTGACGGAACATGACATCTATCTGTTCAAGGAGGGGAGCCACTTCAGCCTGTATGATAAGCTTGGCGCCCATCCGCTGGTGCATGAAGGCGTGAAGGGCACGCTCTTTGCTGTCTGGGCGCCGGAAGCGGAACGGGTTTCGGTCATCGGCGAGTTCAACGGATGGAACAAGGAATCCCATCTCCTGAGCACCCGCTGGGACGGGTCCGGCATCTGGGAAGGGTTCATCCCGGGCATCGAAGCAGGGGCGTTCTATAAATATCACGTTGTCTCGCGCCATGCCGGCTATCGCGCGGACAAGGGCGATCCCTTTGCCTTCTGCTGGGAGGCGCCGCCCCGGACCGCCTCGATCGTCTGCGACCTCAAGTATCAGTGGGAGGACGATGCGTGGATGAAGGACCGGCACCGGGCGAACGGCCTCCCTGCTCCGATGTCGGTCTATGAGGTCCACCCCGGCTCATGGTGCAGGGCCGTCGAGCGGAACAACGGCTTTCTCACCTATCGGGAGATGGCGGAATCCCTGGCTGACTACATGAAGGAGATGGGCTTCACCCACGTGCAGCTCATGCCCGTGATGGAGCATCCCTTCTACGGGTCCTGGGGATACCAGACCACGGGGTACTTTGCTCCTTCGAGCAGGTACGGAAGCCCGCAGGACATGATGTATCTCGTTGACCATCTGCATCAGAACGGGATCGGCGTGATCCTCGACTGGGTGCCGTCCCACTTCCCGAGCGACGAGCACGGCCTCGCTTACTTCGACGGGACCCATCTCTTTGAGCATGCGGACCCGCAAAAGGGTTTTCACCCCGACTGGAAGAGCTATATCTTCAACTACGGCAGACACGAGGTCCGCTCCTTCCTCGTGAGCAGCGCCCTGTTCTGGCTCGAACGGTACCACGTTGACGGCATCAGGATCGACGGTGTTGCGTCCATGCTCTACCTCGATTACTCGCGGAAGGAGGGCGAGTGGATCCCCAACCAGTACGGAGGCAAGGAGAACATCGAGGCCATCACGTTTCTCCGGAGGTTGAACGAGGAGGTCTACCGCAGATTCCCCGACGTCCAGACCATTGCCGAGGAGTCCACGTCATGGCCCATGGTCTCGCGGCCCGTGTATGTCGGCGGGCTGGGCTTCGGGATGAAGTGGAACATGGGCTGGATGCACGACACGCTTGCGTATTTTTCGACCGACCCGGTATTCCGGAAATATCACCACAACCAGCTGACCTTCAGCATCTGGTACGCCTTCTTCGAGAACTTCATGCTCTCCCTGTCCCACGACGAAGTGGTGCACGGCAAGGGCTCGCTCCTGGACAAGATGCCCGGCGATGACTGGCAGAAGTTCGCGAACCTGCGGCTCCTGATGGGCTATCTCTATACCCACCCCGGCAAGAAGCTCCTGTTCATGGGTGCGGAGTTCGGGCAACGGAGTGAGTGGGACCACGAGAAGAGCCTCGACTGGCACCTTCTGCAGTATCCCTCCCACCGGTCGCTCCAGACGTGGATAAAGCACCTGAACATCCTGTATCGCGGCGAGCCGGCGCTCTATGAGCTCGATTTCGTGAACGAGGGCTTCGAATGGGGCGATCTCAGCGACTGGGAACAGAGTGTGGTGAGCTATTTCCGGAAGGGGAAGGACCGCGATGATGTCCTGCTCGTCGTCAGCAATTTCACGCCGGTGCCGAGGCACCATTATCGCGTCGGCGTTCCGTCAGGCGGATACTGGCGTGAGGTCCTGAACAGTGATTCGCGGGAGTACGGCGGCGGCGGACAGGGTAATTTCGGCGGCGTCGGATCCACGCCCGTTCCCATGCACGGGAAAGAGCATTCCCTCTCGATCACCGTTCCGCCGCTGGGAATGGTCATCTTCAAAAGAAGTACGTTGTGATCTATTTTTTGCACATCCCCTTGGCGTTCTGAACGAACCCCTCCGCACCTCCCCTTATACAAAGGGGAGGAAATGCCATAGCCCCTCCTTGGCAAGGAGGGGTCGGGGAGGTTGTTCTCGATCATGTCGTTTCTATTTTGAGACGATTAATAAAAGGGGAGACTGGGCGGGGTGGGCCGGGTCAACCCGCGTTTTCCTCGCCAGGCAGGCATTTTTATCATTGACAGAACACCTTCATTTGTTGTAATGTTTTTTCGTTCTGCCATTTATAAAATATATTTTATAACGGCTTTTACGAATAATGAATGCAACGAGCAATGTACTGACGGGCATATCCTTCCTTTATTCACTCCAGTACCTTCCCGGACATTCCTTTCGAACAGTAAAGCCAATTTACACGGGTTCCGGCATCCGGTATCGTTCATGGCATTGACGTGCTGACGAACGGTCTGGCCGCTTCATCTCGTCCTCACAGCGCCGCACGGTATTCCGCTTAGCGATAGAAACGATCCTCATTCTCCGAAAGGGACCAGCACGTGTCACACGAAAAACTTAAACCCAAGATCATCACCGTTTTCAAGCAAGGGTATTCCAGCCCGGTATTTTTCAAGGACCTGACCGCGGGCATTATCGTCGGCATTGTGGCCCTGCCTCTTGCCATTGCCTTTGCCATCGCCTCCGGCGTGAAACCCGAACAGGGACTGTATACCGCCATCGTGGCTGGCTTCGTTATCTCGCTGCTGAGCGGAAGCCGCGTTCAGATCGGCGGGCCCACGGGCGCTTTCATCGTCATCATTTACGGCATCGTTCAGAAATTCGGGTACGACGGCCTGGTGATCGCCACGATCATGGCGGGAATCCTGCTCGTGATCATGGGGCTTGCCAAGCTCGGCGCCGTCATCAAGTACATTCCCTATCCGGTTACCGTGGGATTCACAGCGGGGATCGCGCTGATCATCGCCGCGGGCCAGATCCGCGACCTCCTGGGGCTCACGATGGAGAAAGTGCCCGCGGAATTCATCGAAAAGATCGTTGCCTATTCTGAGCATGCTGGATCCATCTCGCCCGCCGCGACGGTGATCGGCATTGCGACCATCGCAATCGTGTTCCTCTGGCCCCGGGTGACGCAGCGCGTTCCCGGTTCTCTGGTGGCCATCCTCCTGTCAACGACGGCCGTACAGCTCCTCAGTCTGCCGGTCGAGACGATCGGGAGCCGGTTCGGCAGCGTTTCCGGCGCACTACCCTCTCTGCGGCTGCCGCATGTCGAGTGGCGCATGTTGCCCGCGCTGGTCTCTCCGGCCATCACCATCGCGTTGCTGGCCGGCATCGAGTCGCTGCTTTCGGCGGTCGTCGCCGACGGTATGACCGGCCGAAGGCACCGGTCGAACATGGAACTCATAGCCCAGGGCGTGGCCCACATCGCTTCACCGCTCTTCGGAGGCATACCGGCCACGGGCGCTATTGCTCGGACGGCCACGAACATCAAAAACGGCGGACTCACGCCGATCGCCGGGATCATTCACGCGGTCGTGCTGTTGCTCATTATGCTCTTTTTAGGCAAATGGGCCGCGCTTATCCCCATGGCCACCCTCGCGGGCATCCTTGTCGTGGTCGCGTACAACATGAGCGAATGGCATCATTTCGTAAAACTGCTCAAAAGCCCCAAGAGCGATATCGCCGTGCTGCTGGTCACGTTTTTCCTGACCGTCCTCGTGGACCTGACGGTCGCGATCCAGGCGGGGGTGGTCCTCGCCGCGCTGCTCTTCATGAAGCGCATGTCCGATGTGACCCAGGTGGGATATATTACCTCGATGGTTGGCTTCGAAGAGGAGGACGAAGAGGATGCGAAGGCGGATCCGAACAGTATCAATAAATTCGCCGTTCCCGACGGGGTCGAGGTCTTCGAGGTGAATGGTCCGTTCTTCTTCGGCGCGGCGGAACGCTTCAAGCATACGCTCAATTTGATCGTGAAGAAGCCGAAAGTATTGATCCTGCGGACGCGCACCGTGCTGGCCATGGATGCAACAGCGCTGCGCGCGCTCGAAGAGGTGTACGATATGACGAAGCGGGACGGGTCCGTATTCATTCTTGCCGGGATCCACGCACAACCCATGATCGCCATGGATAAGGCGGGATTTCTCGATAAAGTGGGTGTGGAAAACATCTTCGAGAACGTCGGCGATGCATTAAAACGGGCACGGGCCATTGTCGGCGCGCCGCAGCCGGAACCGGACAAGCAGGCGCCCATTGAGCAGGAGGTAGGCTGGGACCGCGGGACCAGGAAAAAATCATGATGGTATTGTCTCCTTCACCGCCGAGGATCTGAGCATGCGGCATTAGTCTTTCTCGAAACAGCATAAGCGGATCGCACGGTACCGAAGACATCAGGAGCAGATGGACCCTGCGGACGTTCCTTGTCTCCTGAATTTCTCTTGACTCTCGTCGAGCGGTTGTAGTACATTCCTTTTACTGTTGTAAAACGCACTGCCGTTCTTTGCACGAATTACGATATTTTATAAGGTGAGCGTTGAAAGCATGCAACCTTCAGTCATAAGGTCTTTCTTTCCCCGCGTGGTCGCGCGAATTTCCCGTGCGTCGCAACATGGTTCTCCCAGCGGTCTCTTCCCGGAATTGTGGGCGGCTCGTGCCGGGAGGGAGAGAGCATGAGCCTGTCGCCCTTTCTCCTGGTATCCTTCTCCTTTCTTCTCCTGGCGTTCCTCCTGCTTATCACACCGGTCCTGCGTTCCAACCAGAAACTGCTGATATTCACCGGATCCATGCTGATGATGCTCTCGTCGATTGCGGCTGTTGCCGCCGGTGTCTGGACCGTATCGAACGGCGTGGTGAGCCGTGTCATCCTTCCGCTGGGCCTGCCCGACCTTCCGTTCCACATTCGCCTTGACCAGCTGTCCGGGTTCTTTCTCGTCGTGATCGGGCTTCTTTCCACCTTTGTTTCCATCTATTCCCTTGGGTACCTGAAAGGGTACCTGGGCCTCCGGCCGGTGACCAGCCTGGTCGTCTTTTCGGCGCTCTTTCTCGGCGCGATGTTCCTGGTCGTGCTGGCCGACGACGCGTTCATTTTCCTGGTTGCCTGGGAGATGATGGCGGCCTCGTCCTACTTCCTGGTGCTCTTCGAGGACGAGCGCGTCGAGAACCGGCGGGCGGCCTTTCTCTATCTGATCATCGCGCATGTGGGCGCTATCTCGATCCTGCTGTCCTTCGGCGTTATGGCGGGGCTTGCCACGGGATTCACGGGATTCGGCGGCTACACCTTCGACGCCATGCGGGAGACGCCGCTGCCCGAGAACTGGGCCACGGCGGCGTTCCTGCTCGCCTTTGCCGGGTTCTCCGCCAAGGCAGGCGTCGTTCCGCTCCATGTCTGGCTTCCCGAGGCGCATCCGGTCGCGCCTTCGAATGTTTCCGCGCTCATGAGCGGCGTGATGCTCAAAACGGCCATCTACGGCATTGTCCGTATCGTTTTCGATCTCATCGGCGATTTTCCCTGGTGGTGGGGCGCGCTGGTGCTGGTGTTCGGTCTCGTGTCCGCGGTCATGGGTGTTCTCTATGCCCTGATGCAGCACGATCTGAAACGGCTCCTTGCGTATCATTCCGTGGAGAACATCGGGATCATCCTCATCGGCATCGGACTCGCCATGATCTTCACCTCGTTCGATATGTCTCTCCTGGCCGCTCTTGCGCTGATCGCCGGTCTGTACCACACCTTGAACCACGCTATGTTCAAGGGACTCCTCTTCATGGGCGCCGGCGCCGTGCTGCACGCCACGCATGAGCGGAACATGGAGGAGATGGGCGGGCTCATCCGCTTTATGCCGTGGACGGCAGTTCTCTTTCTTGTCGGCTGCGTTTCGATCTCGGCGCTTCCGCCTTTTAACGGGTTCGTGTCGGAATGGCTGACCTACCAGGCCTTTCTTCTTTCGCCGGCGCTTCCCAGTCCTCTTTTGAACCTGCTGATCCCCCTGGGGGCCGCGCTCCTGGCGCTTACGAGCGCGCTTGCGGCCGCCTGCTTCGTGAAGGCCTTCGGAGTGACCTTTCTGGGGAACCGGCGGGGACACCATCACGGCCCCATTCACGAAGCGGACTGGTCCATGAGGACCGGCATGCTGCTGACGGCGCTCACCTGCCTGGGCCTCGGCGTTATGCCGACGCTCATTATCAAATGGATGGATCCGCTGGCCGAAGAACTGGTCGGCGGCACGATAGCCGCTTCGGCATCGGGCTTCGGCTGGATGTGGCTCACCCCGATCGCGGCAGAACGGGCCTCCTATTCAGCGCCGATCGCATTCCTCGGCATCCTGGCCGTCGTGATCGTGACCTATCTGCTGCTCCACGCGCGGCCGGGCGCCATTCACCGCGTGCCGCTCTGGGACTGCGGGTTTGAGAAGGTTACCAGCCGGATGCAGTATACGGCCACGTCCTTTGCAATGCCGCTCCGGAGGATCTTCGGATATCTCTTCAGCATCAAGGAGCATGTCCGTCAGCTTCCTCCTGCAACGCATCCGGCTTTTCCCGAACGTTTGCACTATCATCTTCGCGTACGGGACCGCTTCTGGATGTGGATCTATCAGCCCGTGGTCGATGCAAGCTTCTGGCTTTCCCGCAGGGTCGGGAGGATGCAGCATGGCCATATCCAGGTCTATCTTATTTATTCGTTCGTGACGATCCTGGTACTGCTGATATTTTCGAGATGACGAATTCAAGATTATTTGACCGGATAAAAGCATAAGATTCGATTTATCACACGAAGGCACAAAGGCACGAAGAAGAGAAGAGCGAAAATGTTTTTTATATTTCTTTGTGATCTTCGTGAGCTTCGTGTGAGAACGACTTTTTACGAGTTATCAATATCTTGACTGACTATCTATGTTTGAAAAGAGGTTAGGGATTATTCGTTGAACATTCATCCGCTTATCGTTGAGCTTGCCCAGATCGCCGTCCTCCTTTTTGTGGCCCCGCTGTTTACCGGCTGGGTGAAGATGGTGAAGTGCTGGTTCCAGGGCCGCACTTCTCCGAGCCTGTTCCAGCCCTACCGGGACGTCAGGAAGCTCTTGTCCAAGGACGTGACGCTGGCCGAGAACGCGTCCTGGATATTCCGGTTCAC
>CAYILT010000177.1:0-7146 GCA_964364055.1 uncultured Nitrospiraceae bacterium
GACGTTACCAAAAATTCAGCCATTTTGGCAAGAATTTCATTTATAACTGACTAATCGCTCGCTCCTGGATTTATGAAAAGAACGATCCTCATCATAACGATCATCTCGTTCATGCTCTTTACGGCTTGCTGGATCTACATCCAGAGTGATGCCTTTACGCTGAAGATCCGCCCCTTTATCGCCGGTCCTGTCCAGGACGTGCTTGGCCCCGGCGCCCGGTTCGGCAGAATAAAGGCGAACCTCCTGCCGCTCTACCTTGAGGTCAGGGATGTCACCATTCCTTCTTCCCGGAATTCTGAAGCGATCGCCATTCGCAGGATCAGGCTCTACTTCAATCCTTTTCCTCTCATATACAAAACGATATCCATACCGTCCATAACACTGCTCGACCCCCGGATCATTGCCGGCCGTTCGTCCGGGGGGGATATCGACCTTGCCGGTCTTCTTCGCGAGGTCCGCGCCAATATCGACCGGCTGGGCGGGTCCGGGAAATCATCCTATGATGTGCAGATACGCACCATAACGGTCAGGAACGGCAGGATCGTCCTCCTCGACGCAGACACCCGGCTGAAGATCGTCATGGAAAAGATCAACTTCAGCGTCAAGACAACCTTTCCCGGTAACAGCATGGCCATGCGGCTTGCTTCAAGCGAGATCACGTTATCAGTACCCGCATACCGTGATATCACCGCGCATGCTCGAGGGACCATCGGATTGGACCAGGGCAGGCTCTCGTTCGATTCCTGCGAGCTTTTCGAAGAGGACACGAGGACCGCCCTGTCGGGTTCCATCGGCGTTCTGACCGGCGGCGATATGGACCTGAAGATCACATCACGAATAGGCCAGCGTTCCCTATATAAGATCACCGATATCCTCGCCCGGGATAAACGAGAGAAGGGCCCGGTCATCGATGCCTCCGCACGGATAACGGGGCGACTTCACGATCCGGTCATGGAGGGAAGCATTAATCTGTCCGGTATTACGTACAAGGGGATAAAATTCCAGGAGGCGGGGGCCCGGTTCTCCTACCGGAGCAGGATGCTGTCGGTACGAGGGGAAAAGTGGAAGTTTTCCCGAGGTAAAGAGCAGTTGAACGTCCATGAGGTCGCCCTGGATGCTTCCTATCAAGACATGCAGGTAACACTCCATCATGCTCTTCTTCGCGCAGATGACGCGGAAATCAACGTTTCTGGCAGGATCGGACCCGCCGAAGGATATGCCCTTTCACTTACCGCTGAGTCCTCGAACAAAGGAAAATCACTCTCATTCCTTTCCGGGGTCGAGATGTCGGGTGCTGTCGCTGTTCGGGGAACGCTGTCCGGCCCGCCTGAAACTCCCCGATTCGACGGTCAACTGACGGCTCGTCCGGTGACTATTCGAGGCATCCTGTTCACCAGCATTGATGGCAAGCTGGTCTTCGACGACAGGAAACTTATTCTGTCGGAGGCCACGATCCGGCAGGGGATCTCCCGATATGACTTTAACGGTTCCATCAGCTTTCAGGCAGCGGGGCCTTTTTACCAAGCGCGTCTCGGCGTCAGCCGGTCGGACGTCGCAAGCATCGTAGCCCTCTTCTATCAGCGTATTCCGCTTGAGATCATCGCGTCCGGTGAGATGACGTTCACCGGTTCGAGCCGTGATTTCGCCGGCAATGCCCACCTTGAACTGGGGCCCGGCGTTGCCTATGGGGAGGCCTTTGACAGCGGGACCCTGGCCGTTGATCTCACGAACGATCGCGTCTCTTTTCCGGGCGTTGTGCTTCATAAAAAAGGCGGGAAGGTCAGGGGAACGGGATGGATCGGCTTCGAAGGGTCGTACGAGGCCCACGTTGAAAGCGATGGCCTCGATCTTTCACAGGTCAATCACCTGAAGGGACTTCCCCTCAGCGGGCCTTTCCTGCTCGACATCCGGTCATCAGGAAGCTTTTCCAAACCGGAGGTTCAGGCACATCTGACCGTCGGAGAACTCTCGTACCAGAGGGCCGCACTGGGCGCGGCAACAGCGGCCCTTAAGATCACGGAAGGCATCCTGTCCGTTACGGCAGCGGTCAGTAATGGTTCTTTCGGCATGAACGGCACCATGAAGCTGAAGCAACCCTATCCCTGGTCAATAACGACCAGGGTACATACGGACACGTTCGATCCTTCGACGCTGTTTGAGGGCGGGGACCTGTTGTCCAGGATCAGGGTGATGGCCGATGGAACGCTTCAGGCGCAGGGGAGTGGTTTCGGCCTGTCCAATCTCAATGGCTCCGCTGTTTTCCGAAAGCTTGGATTTTCACTCAATGACCTCCAGATCGAGAACGTCGGCGATGCCGTTATCCGCATTGATGCGGGACGGCTCATCGTGCAATCAATGACCCTTGCAGGACCTGGCACAAAACTGTCGGTTTCAGGCGATACACGCCTGGGGACCGATGTCGATCTCACCTTGAACGGTGATGCCAGCCTTTCCCTGCTCAGGGTCCTCTATCGTGATATTGAACATGGCGATGGCGCCGCTTTAGTGAAACTTTCTGTCAGTGATGAGTGGTCAAATCCTGAAGTGGCGGGCGAGTTGCTCATTAAGGACGGACAGATCAAGATCAAGGATATTCCTCAGAAGTTCACTGCTTTGAACGGCACGATCAGCTTCGACAGAAACAGGGTATTTACGGAAGGAATACGCGGAGAGGTCGGGGGGGGGAGCATCATGGTTACGGGCACTGCCCAACTCCAGGGAAGCGCGCTGGTGGAGTTTTCCTCCAAGGCTGCGATCGAGAACGTGACGGTGCGATATCCACCCGGCATGACGGCGACGCTGGGGGGCTCGTTGTACTACGATGGCGATCCTTCATCGCAGACCCTGTCCGGCGAGGTCGGCATCAGGCGGGCGCGCTATGAGAAACGGGTAGAGTGGAAAAGCATGCTTGTTGACTTCAGTAGAGAATTTACCCGGAAGAAAAATGAGGACCTCGGCTGGCTCGGCGATACGCTGTTGAATGTCCGGTTTTACGGAAAGGAAAACATCCTGTTCGAAAGCAATCTCGCCAAGATCCCGCTCGATATCGACATGCTCTTTCAGGGCACCGTCAGCCAGCCGCAGCTTCTCGGCAGGATAGAGGCGAGAAAAGGGGAGGTGTATTTCCGGCAGAATGTCTTTCGGATCATCCACGCGTCGGCCGATTTCACCGATCCGGGCCGTATCAATCCAACCCTTGATGTGCAGGCGGAGACCCGTGTGCGGGAATACCAGATCAGGCTGGGCGTATCCGGTACCGCGGACCGGGCGACCGTTGCGTTCGTTTCCGACCCTGCCTTAACGGATTCGAACATCCTTGCGCTGCTGACACTGGGGAAAAGAGGTGAGGAGCTGAAAGGCAAGGAAGCGAACGTTGGTTTTGGTGAGGCAACGTCCTTTGCTACGGGAAAGTTCCAGGACATACTGGAAAGCAGGGCTCGCAGTCTGACAGGCCTCGACCGGTTCCAGGTGGACCCCTACCTGAGCAAGACCGACGTAGCCGTGCCGCGGGTCACGGTGGGGAAGGCGGTAGTCCAGGACAAGCTCTTCATGACCTATTCATCGAACGTCGGCGCTTCAACTCCGGAGCAGGTGTTCCGCATCGAATACGTCCTGAATAAGAATATATCTCTTATTGGCGAACGGAACGAGGTCGGGAATTTGGGGGCGGACGTGAAGTTCAGGTTCGAGTTTCGGTAGACCGTGAAGGGCGGAACGCCTTACCTTCCCGCCTTCCTGGTTATTCAGTGCGCCTGGTCCCAGTTCTTTCCCACACCCATATCGACCTTGATCGGCACGGTAAGTTTCAAGACCCCCTCCATCTCCTCTTTAACCAGTTTTTTCATCGTTTCGATCTCGCCGTCGGGCGCCTCGAAGATCAGTTCATCATGCACCTGAAGGATCATCCGCGTGCCGTGGCCTCGCTCTTTGATGAGCCGGTGGATAGTGATCATTGCCAGCTTGATAAGGTCGGCTGCGGTCCCCTGGATGGGCGTGTTCACGGCCATCCGTTCCCCGAAGCTGCGGACGGGCGCCGCTGACGACGACAGTTCGGGTATGTACCGCTTCCGTCCCAGGAGGGTGGTGACATAACCCGTTGTCTTCGCCTGTTCGATGGTCCTGGTGATGAAATCACGCACCTTCGGGTAACGGGCGAAGTAATTGTCAATGTACCGCTTGGCCTCTGCATTCGAAACGCCGATATCCTGCGCCAGGCCGAAGGCCGATATCCCGTAGATGATGCCGAAGTTCACCGCCTTGGCCTTGCGCCGCATCTCCGGCGATATTTCCTCCGGCGGGAGACCAAAGACTTCCGATGCGGTACGGGTATGGATATCCTGGTCCTCCACAAAGGTCTGGATCAGTCCCTCGTCGCCGCTCAGGTGGGCGAGGACCCGGAGCTCGATCTGGGAATAATCCGCGGACAGGAGGCTGTGACCCGGCTCCGCTATGAACGCCTGACGGATCTCCCTGCCGATCTCCGTACGAATGGGGATATTTTGAAGATTTGGCTCACTGGAGGACAGCCTTCCTGTTGCGGTAACGGTCTGGTTCAGGGAGGTATGGAGCCTGCCGGTCCGCGGGTTGATCATTTCGGGAAGGGCGTCGACATAGGTCGACTTAAGCTTCGCCAGGGTCCGGTATTTCAGGATCTCCGCCGGCAGGGGATGGACGTGGGCGAGCTCTTCCAGCACGTCAACATCGGTTGAATAGCCCGTTTTCGTCTTCTTGACCGGGGTGAGGCCGAGCTTCACGAACAGGATATCGGCCAGTTGCTTCGGCGAATTGATATTGAACTCGGCCCCCGCGAGCCCGTAAATGCCTTCAACGAGCTTCGCCGTTTCCTTCTCCAGCTTCCCTGACATGACCCGGAGGAGCCCGGTGTCTATCTTGACGCCGGCATATTCCATGTCCGCCAGGACGTGCATGAGCTTCATCTCCACGTCGTGGAAGAGGCTGTCGAGGTTCTGCTCCCTGAGCTTCGGCTCCAGGGCCTGTTTCAGCCGAAGGGCAATGTCCGCGTCCTCGCCGGAGTAACGGGTCGCCGTTGCGATATCCACTTCGCTGAACCCGATCCGCTTCTTCCCCGTACCGGTGACCTCGGCATAGGTCATGGTCTTATAGTTAAGGTACTCCAGGGCAATGGCCTCGAGGCCGTGTGAGGTCTTTGAGGGATTCAAAAGGTAGGAAGCTATCATCGTGTCGAAAAAGACGCCCCGGACCTCAATACCCGCATGACGGAGCACCTGCACGTCGTATTTCAGGTTCTGGCCGATCTTCTTAAGGGACGGATCCTCTAACAGGGTCTTAAGCTTTTCGAGCGCCTTCTCCCGCGGGAGCTGTGAGGGTGCGCCCGCATAGGTATGCCCCAGGGGAAGATAATAGGCCGCATGGGGTTCACAGGAAAACGATATCCCGACCAGCTCGGCCTGCATGGGGTCCAGCGACGTGGTCTCGGTGTCGAAGGACAGTTCCGCGGCCCGCGAGAGGACCCCAAGCATCTCCCGGAAGCCGGCATCGCTCAGGACCGTACGGTATTGGGCTTCCTTATCCGGCGCTGTAATGACGTGCTTCAGGAGTGACGTGAATTCAAGCTCCCTGAGGATCGAAAGAAGGGCGGGGCCGTCTGGCTCCTTGACGGAAAGCCGGTCAAAATCGATCTCGAGGGGGATGTCGGAATGAAGGACCGCAAGCTCCCGGCTCAGCCGGGCAAGGCCCGCGTTTTCCATGAGCGATTGCCTGAGCTTCGGCCTGGTTATCTTGTGCGCGTTGGCAAGGAGCTTCTCAATGGTGCCATATTCTTTGATGAGGACCTGGGCCGTTTTTTCACCGATGCCGGGAACGCCGGGGATGTTGTCCGACGCGTCACCCATGAGCCCCATGATCTCCACCACCCGGTCAGGCGGGACGCCGAAGCGCTCCTCGACCTCCGCGGGGCCGATGGTCCTCTCTTTCAGGGAGTCATACACCGTGACGCCCGGCCCGACAAGCTGCAGCATGTCCTTGTCTCCCGTAACAATGACCACGTCCATCCCGGCGGCGATTGCGCGGCGGGCCAGCGTGGCGATCACATCATCAGCCTCCTGACCTTCCTGGGTGAAGACGGGGATGCGGAAGGCTTGAACAAGATTGTGGATGTAGGGGATCTGGGGGACGAGGTCCTTCGGCATGGGAGGCCGGTGCGCTTTGTACTCCTTGAACTCACCATGCCGGCGCGTCGGTCCCTTGGGATCGAAGGCAATGGCAAGAAGATCAGGCTCTTTCTCCTTGATGACCTTCAAGAGCATGTTCGCAAATCCGAAGACCGCGTTACTGGGAAGTCCCGTGGACGTCGATAGGTTGCGTATTGCATAGAATGCCCGGTAAATATAGGAGTTCCCGTCAATTATGTATAAACGCTTTTTATCATTCCTCTTTTGCATGGTCACGAGTATAGCCCAATAATCCAATAATAACAACTGATCTCTCGTCCTCGTCTTTTAAGTAATTGAGAAGACAGCCTATTATTACATATCTGCTCACAACCATGCATTCCTCATACTGGTGGAATTCGCTCAGAATGCTCACTTATGCTCATTATGGACAATAATTAGTGTTCGATATTCTCAATAATGTATTGATTAGTTTAGATAAGTTATAAGTTATTTTATGGTACTATTTTTGCAATAGTAAACAAAGAAAAGTAGTTTAAATGAGGTTATTCGTGAGCAATTTCAACTCTTTGGTGGTCAACGCAAATCATGAGCGGGTCATGGCAGTCGTGGACAAATTCCTGGTAGATCGCTACCAGAATGTTTGTACCTGCCCTCGCTGCATGTGTGATATTGCGGCAATTGCGTTGAATTACCTGCCTCCTCACTACATCGTCGAAACCGAAACGGGAAAGGAGTACGGGTCGCCCTGGGTCATGGTCGAAACAGCCGTTGCCGAGGCCATTGACCGGGTCATGGAAAACCCGAACCACCCGCGGACAACATCCAGTTCAGGGCAGGCCAAGATCACCGCGCGGGAGCTCTAAACAGGCTGTTGAAAAAGTTGTTCAGCCGTCTTTGCGAGCGGGGCGAAGCAATCTCGTAGTTAAATAAATCAGATTGATGGGTTCGTAAAAAGTCGTCTCCCCGGTTCACCCCGTTAGACCTTCTTGCA
>CAYILT010000178.1:0-7135 GCA_964364055.1 uncultured Nitrospiraceae bacterium
GGGCATCATCTTCGGAGAGGGAAAAAGGGAGAGGGTGGAATCAACACGGATGAACGCGGATAGGTCTAAAAGATATTTTATGCGTACCGTCACGAGATCCGTGTGTATCCGTGTCCAGATACCTGTTAATCTTGAAAGGAGGGAGCCGCCATGCCGAAGATAACGGATGATGCATTAGTGCGTGTCAGGATCCTGGAGAAAGCGGTCGCCAACCTCGGCGACACCCTCAAGAAGCGGGACGATGAGTACGACGAGGAACTCCACGACATTCTTACGGAGCTCAAGGCATTGAAGGTCTTCCTCTCGAGGAACCTGCCGGAGTTCAAGAAGCAGTTCCCCGAGATCCATCGCAAGGTCCGGTGACCGGGCATCACCCGGCCGCCGTCAGCAGCAAGAATAGTAAGGAGGCAGGCCATGAAGACACCCGCAGGAAAAGGAAAGAAGTACGGGACCAGCTACAAGAAGAAGATCGTGACCACCGATGCGTATCTTACGAAGGGCGGCCAGGGCGCAGCGGTCTGCGAGGGCTGCCAGGCAGTGTATCGGAACAAGCGCTGGTACGTGGGCCCCGAGCTCGTCAAGGCTGGGACGGTGGCGGTGAAGGTGGTCTGCCCGGCATGCCTCAAGATCCGGGACAACTTCCCGGGCGGCATCGTGACCCTGTCGGGCGACTATGTCCTGCCGCACAAGCGGGAGCTGATGAAGCTCGTCAAGAACGAGGAGGACCGCGCCCGGGGCTTCAATCCCCTGGAGCGGGTGATGTCCGTCAAGGAGGACGGCCACGGGAGCGTCATCATCACCACGACGAATGAGAAGCTCGCCCAGCGTCTTGGACGGGCCATCAAGAAGGCGTTCCATGGCGAGGTCAAGTACCACTGGTCTCACGACAACAAGCTGGTGCGGGTGGACTGGGTGAAGGAAGAGGCGTAAACCTGAAACGGGGATCGGGGAAGAAGGCGACAAAGCGGGGATCGAGGATCTCCGCTTTTTTATTGCTTCACTCTTCTTTTTTCAGCGACGACAGGTACTCATCCCACTCGGTGGGGAGAGAATATTTTTTCTTTGTGTTGCAGTCCTTGCAGGCGGGGACCACGTTGCCTGCGGCCGATCTCCCTCCGCGCACGATCGGGATGAGGTGGTCCATGGTGAGCTCATCGGCCTTGAATTTCCCTCCGCAGTAATAACAGATCCCCGTGGATCGTTTACGCTTCCACCACTGAGAGTTCCTGAGCTCTCGCGCACGGGACTTCTCCCGCTTGATGTGTTCTTCGTCCGCTGTGATGAAATGATCGGGCATAGGATTCAGAGGTCAGACAGCAGACAACAGACAGCAGACAACAGAGAACAGAGGACAGACAGCAGACAATAGAGGACAGGGAACAGCCTTAAAACAGGAAACATTGAGAATCTTTTTTGCTTTAGTCTGACAGCTGTCTTCTGTACTCTGTCATCTGGCTGTCGATTCTACCTATTTCTTCCGCTCTTGTCACGAACAAAAAGGGTCAACTCCAGAAAAGCCGCCCCACCCCGTAACATCTCAAAATATTAATATTTTTCTTGACATAGACCATGTGGATATATATACTTTGCCAAAAGGTGGTATGAAGTGGGGAAGGGTGGAGAAGGGGATCTGAATGTTTCGAGGCAGCTTCGAACATAGCGTGGATTCCAAGGGCAGGGTGAGCGTCCCATCCCGCTTCCGTGAGCTCCTTGCGGAGCGGTACGAGGGCAAGCTTGTGCTGACCATGGACTTCGATAAATGCATCATGGTCTACCCGCTCGAAGAATGGGAGCGGGTCGAAGAAAAGATCAAGTCCCTTCCCCAGTCGCAGAAGGAAGTGAAGGACTATACGCGGTTTGTTTTTTCCAATGCCACGGAATGCGAGCTTGACAAGCAGGGCCGTATCCTGATCCCGCCTCCGCTCCGTGAGGGCGCACGGATCAGTAAAAGCGTAATGGTCGTCGGTATCCTGAACAAGATGGAGATCTGGGACAAGGGAGCCTGGGACACGCGAAAATCACAGACGGGGGACAAGATCGGCGAGGTATTGTCCGCACTGGGCCTGTAGCTATGGACGGAACGCTCAAAATATACCAGATGAACCTCGAGGGAGAGATCGACGCCGCCAAGATAGCGGAGATCAACCGCGTCGTGGGCCAGTTGATCAAGGGTGAAATGTTCGGCCTGATCCTGAATTTCGAGGCCGTGGAGCACATCAACTTCGCCGTCCTGCCATCCCTGGTGGAAGAGAAGGGGCGGCTGCAGGCATTTGGCGGAGATATCCGGCTTGCCACTCTTTCCGACTACCTCAAGAATATTTTCAAGACCACCGGCGTTCTGGAGGCCTTTCAGGTGTATGACAGCGTCCAGCAGGCAGCCAAGAGCTTTGGCGTGTCGAAGGACAAGGTCGCAACGAACCTGCCGCTGGGACTTTAGCACAGTGCGGAGTGTCGAGTGCGGAATGCGGAATGAACTGCGGAGGAAGCACTGATGCCGGAAACTCCGAACTCCGCACTCCGCACTCCGAACTTGGAACATACGACCGTCCTTCTTCGCGAGGCCGTGGACCTCCTGGCGCCCCGGCCGCGTGGCGTGTACCTGGACGGCACCCTGGGCGGCGGCGGTCATGCCGAGGAGATCCTGAAACGGTCGGCGCCGGACGGCGTCCTGATCGGCCTGGATCAGGACGCGGACGCCGTGGCCCGGTCCCGGGAACGGCTTGCGGGATACGGCGAGCGGGCCGTCATCCGTCAGGCGAATTTCCGGGACGTCACCCAGGTCCTCTCCGGTCTCGGGATCGATGCTCTTGACGGGGTCCTTCTGGATCTGGGCCTTTCCTGGTTCCATCTCCGGAATCCGGAGCGCGGCTTCAGCTTCCAGGCGGAGGGGCCTCTGGACATGCGGATGAACGCGGGCGGCCCCACAACGGCCGCGGACCTGGTGAACACCCTGTCCCGGCAGGAACTCGCCCGCATCATTCGTGAGTACGGTGAAGAAAAAAAGGCGAATGCCATAGCGAAGGCCATAGAGCGGGCACGAGGCCGGGGGCCGATCACCAGCACGGTTCAACTCGCACAGATCGTTTCCAGTGTTTTCCCTCCCTATCCTCCCCGGCGGACCCACCCCGCCACGCTGACCTTCCAGGCATTGCGGATCGCCGTGAACGATGAGATGGACGCACTCCGCGAGGGACTGAGCGCGGCCGTCACCGTCCTGAGGCCCGGCGGCCGCATCGCGATCATCTCATTTCATTCGCTCGAAGACCGCATCGTAAAGCAGGCCTATGTTGGGCATGCCAAGGGCTGCATCTGCCCGCCCCGTCTTCCGGTCTGCCGGTGCGGAACAAAGCCGGACCTGAAGATCCTGACCCGCCGTCCGGTGATGGCATCGGAGATCGAGGTGGCCGGCAACCCCGCATCGCGCAGCGCGAAGCTCCGGGCGGCGGAGAAGCTGTAAGCGGGGGAAATTTTCAAATGGAAGAGTTACGATCATGAACACCCGTGCAGGACATATCGGGTCCTTTCCCTTCACCCAGTCGAGGGGCGGCAATCTGCGCCGGGTCCTGATCTTCGGTCTTATCGTCATGGGCCTGATGCTGTACGTGGGCGGCAAGGTCCAGATCATGCGGCTGGGGTACCAGATCGACGAATTGGAGAAGCAGAAGCGGGACCTGGAGCGCATGAACCGTTCCCTCCAGATCGAGGCCTCGAGCCTTTCGGCGCCCGCGCGGATCGAGGAGATCGCCGTCAAGCGCCTCGGGATGGTCCGGCCGGCCAAGGAAAATGTCGTTGTGGTGAAACGGAAGCAGGGGGGCGCGGCGCGAAATGACCGGCGCCCGGCCTCCCCGTAGCGGACCACCCGAAGCAGGGTGAAGAGGATGTTCGTGGACAGTGCACGATGAAGGAACGACGCGGACGGATAGTGGCGGTATTCATGCTGATGGGGGTGGGGTTCGCTCTCGTCGGCCTCCGGCTCGTCCACTTGCAGATATTCGAACGGGGCGATCTTGCGCGCCGCGCGGAGCGGCAGCAGGAGCGCCTCATGAAGCTCGAATCCAAGCGGGGGAACATCTTCGATCGGGCGGGCCGCGAGCTCGCGGTAAGCCTGGATGTCGAGTCCGTCTTCGGCATGCCGAACGAGGTCGAGAACCCCCGGTCCGTCGCCCGGGAGCTTGCCCGCATCCTGCGGGAAAATCCCGCCGAGCTTGAACGCAGGCTTGCCAGCGACCGCCGCTTCGTCTGGATCAGCCGCAAAGTGGATCCGGCAAAGGCGGACAAGGTGCGGGACCTGGACCGGCCGGCCATCGGCCTGCAGGTAGAGTCCCGCCGGTTCTATCCGAAGAAGACCCTCGCCGGCACCGTGCTCGGCTTCACCAACGTCGACAACAAGGGCATCGAAGGCGTTGAGCTTTGGTACGACAAAATGCTTCGCGGGGTGGACGGATGGGTTCTGGCGGAGAAAGATGCCCGGGGCCGTACCGTGTTCCCCGGCGGACACGGGTTTCAGTACCAGCTGCCCAGGCCGGGCAAGGACGTGACCCTGACCCTCGACGAGGTGATCCAGCATATCGCCGAGAAAGAACTGGACAAAGGGCTCGCGGAATCAAAGGCACGCGGCGGGGTCTGCCTGGTCATGAATCCCCGGACCGGAGAGGTCCTCGCGCTCTCCGTCCGCTCCACCGTGCGCGGCCGGGCCGCATTCAATCCCAATGAACCGAAGCAGTACCGCCCTGAGGAGTGGCGCAACCGGGCCGTGACCGACGTGTTCGAGCCGGGCTCCATCTTCAAGGCGTTCACGGCGGCCGCTGCGCTCGAGGAGAAGGTGGTCCATCCCCAGGAGCGGATCGATTGCAGCGCCGGAAGCATTCAGGTCGCCGACCGCGTGATCAAGGACGCGCACAAGAACGGTGTGCTCACCTTCACCGACGTGATCACCGAGTCGAGCAACGTGGGGACCATCAAGGTCGCCACACGGCTGGGCAAGGCCCGCTACTATCGGTATATCACGGCCTTCGGGTTCGGCAGGAAGACCGGCGTGGACATGCCCGGTGAGATACCGGGACTCGTGAAGGACTATCGCCTGTGGTCGGGAGTCTCGCTCGGCTCCATATCAATCGGCCAGGAGATCGGCGTGACGCCTATCCAGATGGCCGCCGCCTACAGCGCCATCGCCAATGGCGGGACCCTCATGAAGCCCTATCTTGTTTCGGAGGTGCGGGACCCGAACGGCACCGAGGGAATGAAGTTCGCACCGGTGACCGTCAACCGGGCGATATCGGAAGAGACGAGCAGGACGCTCAGGCGGATCCTGCGGAAGGTGGTGGAAACGGGCACCGGCCAGAAGGCCAAGCCGGCCAGCTACACCGCGGCGGGCAAGACGGGCACGGCGCAGAAGATCGACCAGAGGACGGGGCTGTACTCGAAGGAGGATTATGTGAGCTCCTTCGTGGGGTTCGTGCCGGCCGGCTCGCCGAAGCTGGTCATCCTGGTCATGGTGGACAGCCCGGTGGGCGTCGTGTACGGGGGGAGCGTCGCCGCTCCCATCTTCAAGTCCGTGGCGGAGTCGAGCCTGACCTACTTGCAGGTGCCGCCGGACGATCTGGGGGGCAGGATGCTCCTGGTGTCGCAATGAAGCTTGGAGAACTGGTGTCCGCGCTGACGGTCAACGGGCCGGCCCCCGGGCCGTGGAGCCGGCGCGAGGTGACCGCCGTCGTCCAGGACTCTCGGCGGGCGGCGCCTGGCTCATTGTTCGTGGCCGTGCGGGGATTTCACTCGGACGGCCATCAGTTTATTTCCCAGGCCGTCGGGCAGGGAGCGGTCGCGGTGGTTGCCGAGGAAAGCGCCGCCGTCGAGGCCTTTCCGGACACACCGGTGATCCGCGTCCCCGATTCCCGCAAGGCGCTGGCGCGGCTCGCGGCGAAGTTCTACGGTTATCCGTCGCGCCGGATCAAGCTCGTTGGCATTACCGGAACGAAGGGCAAGACCACGACGAGCTATCTTGTGAGATCCATCATCGAGGCGGCAGGCAACGCGGCGGGACTGATCGGCACCATCGATTACCGGATCGGCGATCGGGTCTATCCGGCGCCGAACACCACGCCGGAATCGCTGGACCTCCAGGCGCTCTTTGCCGAGATGGCGGAGCGGGGAGCCCGGTACTGCGTCCTGGAGGTATCGTCCCATGCATTAGCGCTGGGCAGGACCGATGAGTGTGTGTTCGAGGCGGCTGCTTTCACGAACCTCGCACACGAACACCTGGACTTTCACAAGACGATGGATGAATATTTGGCGGCCAAGGCGCTGCTCTTCTCGGAACTTGCAGCCGACAAGGCCGCGGTGATAAACGTAGATGATGCCTCCGCCGGCGGTATCATCAAGAAAACAGCGGCCCGGGTCATAACCTACGGCATTACGCGGAATGCCGATGTCCGGCCCGCGGGAACCATCGGCCACAGCATCAGCGGACTCTCCTTTGCCGTGTCGACGCCCGCGGGCGAGATCGGCATTGAGTCGTCCCTGGTGGGAAGGCACAATATCTACAACATCCTGGCCGCCGTCGGGCTCGGCATTGCGCTCGGATTTTCCGGTGAAGCTATCGTCGCTGGCATCAAGCAGATGAAAGCGGTCCCGGGCAGGATGGAAAAAGTGGCCGCGGGACAGCCCTTCGGAGTGCTGGTTGATTATGCCCACACCGAGGGCTCGCTTCTTTCGCTGCTGGAAGCGGTCCGGGAAATGACCGGCGGGCTGGTGATCACGGTCTTCGGGTGCGGCGGCGACCGCGACCGCGCCAAACGGCCGAAGATGGGCGCCGCGGCGATCGCCCGGAGCGACCTGGTGATCGTGACTTCGGACAATCCGAGGACCGAGGACCCGCTGGCCATCATCGGCGAGATCGAGTCCGGAATGACCGCAGGGACCAGAACGGAAAAGCTTGGACCGCTGAGCAGGGGTCCGGGTGCGCCGTCAGTATCGAAAAAAACGCCCTACGCCGTGATCCCCGACCGGGCGGAGGCCATCGAGGCGGCCGTCAGGCTTGCGGGACCGGGCGATGTGGTGGTGCTTGCCGGGAAGGGCCCCGAGGATTACCAGCTCATCGGGGAGAAGAAATTCCCTTTTGCCGACCGGGAAGAGGCGC
>CAYILT010000179.1:0-7086 GCA_964364055.1 uncultured Nitrospiraceae bacterium
GCGAGGCTTTGAACACCAATGCCTCGAAGCCCGGAGTGATCGGGGTCCCGAGCTCGACGCTCAACGACTTGGCGCGCGCTATCAATTCCTGCGGGTCGGAAATGTCGGCCGGGGTGATCTTGTTCACCACATCGGCAGCCGTGTAGCCCAGCATGCGTTCCGCGCCGACATTGAAGATCTGGATGACGCCTTTCGCGTCTGTGGCGATGCTCGAGAAGTTGGCGCTGTTGAAAATCGCGCTCTGCAGTGCCCCGGTTTTAAGCAAGGCCTCTTGGCGACGGACCTCGGTGATGACTTCCGCCGTGCCGGCGGCGGTCTCGATAATGGTGGAATCAAGGTCTTTCGCTGACATGCCACACCTCCGTCTAATGAATGATACGTCCTCAAGAGCTGTCTCGATGACCGGACTTGGATTTAGCTGAGAGAATGAAGCAAGATGCTCGATTTTTTCTCAGCCTTTTTGTGCTCGGTGAATCTGGTGCATCCCCGGCACGTGGATAAGTTTCTGAATGTCCTGGGCAGAGAGCTTTTCATCCTCTCAAGCGGTGTGCACAGCTTTTTTCTGCCTTCCGGCGAAAGGATGCGATACTGTCTGTCTATCTGAGGATTTTTTCATGTTTCCTTTGATCCGCGTTACGTTATAACTTTAGTCTTATGTGTCGATAATAGCAATCGCAAACGCGCCCACTCATGAAGGATTTTCTTTTCTCTGCGAACGGTTGGAACGGTTGTATAGGAAACCTTTTCGCAGACCAATTATGTATAGTCTATGAAAAGTATCAAGTTGCATATTCTATCATTCTGAACGTAGCCAAGAATCTTATGAAATCAATATGTTAAAAACAATTCGCTTCGTTCTGGCTTCGAACTGGTTGACTGATGACGGCTTCTTCCGTATACATTATCAGTATATTTTACGTGTCAAGCATGCAGATTGTCAAGGCTGCGCCGCAAGTCATGCATTGAAGCTCCCTGTAGTCCCGCCCTGGCGGGACAGGTAAGCTTCGATCTTTAAGGTTGTAATTTTTACTCTAATCGCTCGCTACTGGATTCACCGTGAGGGATTGAGGAACTGATGGCGGTCCGAGATGAAAGGGCATTCTCCACGCTGTCACGCACTTTTCCAGCATAGATAAATCAGCCATCGAAATGCACGCATACCTGGAGACCCCTGCGTTGGTCCTTAAGGCAGATCAAAGTACGTACGAATAATGTGCGCTTCAATAGCGGAGAGGCAACGAGTTCTTGACTTTAAAAGGTTGAATGGAGTATATTTTAGTCAACAGTATAGTCAACAGTAAACCTATTCTTTTCGGAGGCGGTTGTCTGTATGATGTTCGAGAAATTCACTGAACGTGGAAGAAAAGTAATCGTTTATGCCCGCGAAGAGGCAGAGCGCCTCCAGAACGATTATCTCGGCACCGAGCACATCCTGCTCGGCACTCTCCGTGAGGAGGACGGGATTCCCGTGGCGGTGCTGCGCAAGATGGGCATCGATATTGATCAGGTCCGCATGGAAGTGGAAAGGAATCTTCCCTCCAGCGGCAATACCCTTACGTTCGGAGATATCCCGTTCACGCCGCGTGCCAAGAAAGTACTGGAATATGCCGTGGAAGAAGCGCGGCTTCTCGGGCATAACTATATTGGGAGCGAGCATCTTCTTCTCGGGCTGATCCGCGAGGAGGAAGGTATTGGTGGAAAGATCCTCAGGAGCTTCGGCGTCAATCTCCTCGGCTCCCGGCAGCTGGTCATCAATTACCTCCGCCGCTCGGCAACCCAGGTAGCGGCGAAGAAAAGCCTTACCCCTGCCCTGGACGAGTTCAGCAGGGACCTTACGCAACTCGCGAAGATCGGCAAGTTAGACCCGGTGATCGGACGCGATACGGAGATCGACCGCGTACTACAAATACTCTCCCGCCGCACCAAGAACAATCCGGTCATCATCGGTGAGGCCGGCATCGGGAAGACGGCGATCGTCGAGGGCCTTGCGCAGCGCATCGTGAGCGCCGATGTCCCCGAGAACATGCTGAACCGCCGTGTGGTATCCCTTGATCTCGGGGCGCTGATCGCGGGGACCAAGTATCGCGGTCAGTTCGAGGAACGGCTCAAGATCGTGATGAAAGAGATCGTGCAGGCCGACAACATCATCCTCTTTATCGATGAACTGCACACGCTGGTCGGCGCGGGCGCCGCTGAAGGGTCCATTGACGCATCGAGCATGCTCAAACCGGCCCTGGCAAGGGGCGAGATGCAATGCATCGGCGCTACGACGCTCGATGAATTCCGGAAACACATCGAGAAGGACGGGGCTCTGAAGCGCAGGTTCCAGCCGATCTACGTGCAGCCTCCCAGCGTTGAGGAAACCATCAATATCATCAAAGGCCTGCGTCCGAAATACGAATCGCATCACAAGATCAGGATCACCGATGAGGCGGTGGTTGCCTCCGCCCATCTCTCCGACCGGTACATCACCGACCGCTTCCTCCCCGACAAGGCCATCGACGTGATCGACGAGGCGGGCGCCAAGGCGAAGCTTGCCCGCAATACCTATCCGGCGGAACTGAAAAACATCGAAAAGAAGCTGAAAAAGCTCGAACAGGAAAAGAACCTTTTCACCCGGATCAAGGACTATGTCCGGGTGGAGTCGCTCCATGAAGAGGAAGACCGCCTGCGGGAGTCCCTGGACGGCATCCACAAGGACTGGAAGGACTCTCAGGAGAAGAACATACCGGTCATCGGTGAGGAAGAGGTCGCGCTGATCGTATCACATATTACGGGGATCCCGCTCGCGAAGCTCGAGGAAAAAGAGGTTTACCGTTTGCTCAGGATGGAAGAGGAACTGCACAAGCGGATCGTGGGTCAGAACGAGGCCATTGTGGCCGTTTCTCGCGCTATCCGGCGTTCCCGGGTAGGCCTCAAGCTGCGGAGACAGCCGATCGGGTCCTTCATTTTTCTGGGGCCAACCGGCGTCGGGAAGACCGAACTTGCCCGCTCACTGGCAATGTTCCTTTTTGACAGTGAGGACGCGCTTATCCGCGTGGACATGTCGGAATACATGGAAAAGTTCAGCTCCTCCCGTCTTGTTGGTTCACCGCCCGGCTACGTGGGGTATGATGAAGGCGGGCAATTGACGGAAAAGATCAGACGGAGGCCTTATTCCGTCGTCCTGTTCGATGAGATCGAAAAGGCCCATCCTGACATCTTTAACATGCTCCTGCAGGTGCTTGACGACGGTTATTTGACCGATAGCTTCGGCAGGAAGGTCGATTTCAAGAATACCGTGATCATCATGACGTCCAACCTGGGAGCACGGATGATCGACAAGGATACTACCCTCGGCTTCCGTCAGGACACTTCAAAGAGCCAGTATACCAAGATGAAGGATAACGTGCTCGCCGAGCTCAAACGCTCCTTTAATCCTGAATTTTTGAATCGGATCGATGACAGCGTCGTGTTCCATCCGCTTTCGAACGCTCACCTGCTCCAGATTGTGGACATGATGGTGAACGAGCTTAACCTGCAGATGCTCCAGAGCAGGAATATTCATATTGAGGTGTCCCAGGAAGTGAAGGAGCGGCTGATCAGGGACAACTATCAGCCCACCTACGGCGCGCGGCCGATGAGGCGTGCTATTCAGAAACACATTACCGACCCTCTGTCGGAAGAGATGCTTCGAGGCAGGTTCAAGGAAACACAAAAGGTCCTCGTCACCCTGAAGGATGACCAGATCGAGTTCCAGGAGGAAGAAGCGGGAATTCTCGCTAAAGTGTAACACCCTCCCCTGCCTCTCCCCCGTCAGGCGGCAACCGTTATGGTTGAGCCCGACTCCTGAATACCTTTTTCATTAACGTCCGGTTGACCGTGGCATCAGGGCCGATGATGTAGGCAATGCCGGTTTCACCGGAACTTCTGGCCAATTCCGTTATCTCTTCGATCTCGAACAGCGGTATCACTTTGCCTGTCTCGGTTGTTGCCTGCAGGGCAAGTATGACCTGGTCCGGTAATCTAACGGCCGTGATAGCTGATTTCGCCATTCGGGAAAGCAGCTCCATGGTCTGGCGGTAGGACAGATTTTGTTTTGATTTGATGTCCCGGTATTCGATGGCAGTCCAATAATAGTCACTATTGAGCTTTCGGAACGCGTTCATGTCGTATGCAAACTGTGTGAAGATCTTGTCCGCTGTCGTTACCGGCATGACAATGGGGATCGGAATGCCGATCTTCAGGCCTGCATTCACTGAGCGGCCCGCTATCCGGATCTGATCGAAGACGTACAACAGACGGTCCCGTTTTAACGCTGTCCACTTCCCGTAGTGTTCCCCGTATTCCTCAATGATCGGTCCATCAGGACCCCTGATCACCTTCCGGAACAACGTACGCGGGTCGGGCGCCCATTTCAGATCGATCATGATCTGCTCGCGGGCGGCAGGCCCGATACCCTCGACAGGTGTATAGTAAAAATCAGGGCCCAGGAGCAGGGCATCGACAGAGTATGATGCTATTTCCCTGGCCAGAGATGCCACAAACTCCACAGCCGCCCGGTTGAAGAGATCAAGTTTTCCCGTTGATTGGACCGTGCCGCTCCCCAGAGCATACTGGGTGTCCTCCCAATTCTTGTGCTGTGACAAAATGCCGGGGAATTGCCGGGTCGGCAGTACGACATGGATTTTGAGGCCTGCCTGGTGCGCGAGATATACTGAATCGGGGATCTTGCCGAGATCGGGTAAACCCTGTTCGTTCATCGGCAGTTCCAGAATGATGGTATTCGCCCCCGTATCTTTCAGTGAAGCAATAAGCGATTCCTGCTTTTTGTAATCAGAGGGCATTCTTTTAAAATAATAAGCATGAACCAATTGCGCCGAAGGCTGTGCAAATGATGTACCGGGCGGACAATCCCAGATCAGGAACATGCTCAAGAATAGGATCATGAGCGTTCGGCTATTAGTGTTGCGGAATGATGTCATGGCATTCTCCTTTCCCGTTTCTCGCTCATTTCAGCTTTTCAGCCACGGCCTGGGCCGTGAACACCGCAGGCAGCAGGGCCCTCACGCTGTCCGGGACGATCTTAAGATTTTTCACTGAGCACGGTGTAAGCATCGGCCGTCCTACCCGGTATTCAGACGACTGTATGGTCGCCGCGGGAGGAAGGGTGAACCGTCGGGCATGAGGGTCCTGCATCGATGAAGTGACCAGGAACTTCTGAAGGAACGGAACAACTGGGATGATCCTGCTCACGAATGAATCCATGGGTTGATCGAATGCTTGCGCAGGAGGAAACGCAGCGGTCAGGGATCTCATGCCCGTCGGCGCCGCCATCCTGTCGTCAGCCGGAGAGAGAGAAAGCGTATAATAGTCGCCAAAGCGCTCATCCTCTGCGAGGCAAAGTACGTTCTGAAGCATACCTACAGGGACCACTTCGTCACGGATCCCGAGAAAGAGGATGGATTCCGATCGTTCACCGGGAACATTCAGAAGCACCGTGCGTGGTTCGATGATCCCCCGGGACGTTCTGATCCCGTTGATCCGGTTGGCTCGGAACAGCAGTTCCGGAAATGGCTCACCGTGATACCATGTGCCATTCTGCTGCTGAACGATAGAGAGTAGCTGATCGGCAAGCCGAGTGAACCCTCCGGGGAGATAGTGAGGAGCGCTCGTGAGCATGAGGACCAGAGACGCAAGAGGCATGCGCTGGAGAGAGGACCCGAAGAAAAACCGTGACTGAATATCGAAATAGGCAATTATGTTTCTGCCGAACCGGTAAGACTGAAGGTAGGCGGCCGCGGTTCTTTGACGGAGGAAATAGGATGATAACCGGCTTTTCGAGCTCCGCTCGGAGAGTTTACGAACCTCGCGATACAACCTCGTAAGGCCTTTTATCTCACCGGGAAACTCGCGGACCAGTTCTTCCAGCGTTTCCCGTGGATCTCCTGAAACCGCGATCCTGTGCTCCGGCATGACCACCTGGTAACCAGGAAATGAACTGGTTGCACTGGCAGACAGATCGAGCTCGGAAAAAAGCTTTTTCAGAATACCACCCGGCTCAAAACCATAGGTAATGGCCGGTCCGGGAGTAAAACGGAATCCCTCGATTTCGTGGGCCGCAACACAGCCGCCTGCGCTGTCCGCGGGGTCCATGAGGCACACAGTCTTCCCTGCCCTGGTCAGCAAAGCTGCAGCCGCAAGACCGGCCATTCCTGCGCCGATGCATGCAATATCATATTTATGCACGCCACCCTCCGCAAAAATGAACAAAAAAAGGAAACAGGTACCGTACGGTTCCCCATTTCCTTATGATACTATCTTTATCCTGGTACATCGGTGCGATGTTTATTTTCCTTTTTCCCGCATGGCTTCTTTGCGGGAAAGGCGTATTTTCCCCTGACGGTCTATTTCCAGCACCTTGACAAGGACTTCATCGCCTTCCTTGAGCTCGTCGGTGACCTTTTCGAGCCGGTGCTCCGATATCTGTGAAATATGGAGCAGCCCGTCGGTGCCGGGGAATATCTCCACGAAGGCGCCGAAGTCCATGATCTTTCTGACCTTGCCCATATAAAGCTTGCCGACCTCCGCGTCCTGCACGATGCCCCGGATGATCTCCTTCGCTTTGTTGGCAGCGGCCTCATCGGACGAGGCAATATTGATCACCCCGCTGTCCTCGATGTCGATCTTGGCGCCGGTTTGCTCGACGATACTGCGGATCACTTTACCCCCGCTTCCGATGACATCCTTGATCTTGTCAGGATTGATCTGCATGGTAATGATCCTGGGTGCGAAGGGATTCAGTTCCTTTCGAGGAGCGGCGAGCGTCTCGAGCATTTTCCCAAGAATATGCAGCCTCCCCTCTTTGGCCTGCTGGAGGGCTGAACGCATGACGTCGATCGTAATGCCTTCGATCTTCATGTCCATCTGGAGCGCGGTGATGCCCTTGCTCGTTCCGGTGACCTTGAAATCCATGTCCCCGAGGTGGTCTTCCAGTCCCAGGATATCGGACAGCACGATCACTTTCTCGCCTTCCTTGATAAGCCCCATGGCAATGCCCGCGACCGGGGCCTTGATGGGAACGCCGGCGTCCATGAGCGCCAGCGT
>CAYILT010000180.1:0-7056 GCA_964364055.1 uncultured Nitrospiraceae bacterium
TAACGATTTCGAAAGGACGCTACCAAACAACAGCGAGATCACAACGCTACGTTCCGCCATTCGACTCACTATATTCCTCATTAACACTGTAAATCCCCTTGACATCCCCCCGCCCCTGCATTAGCATACTAATAATAAGTAAGTCCTCGTTCGTGGGGTACCGCAGGGTGCCTCGTAACTAGCGAACGGGGCTTTGTTGTTTCTAGGGGAATAGCGGTTTCTCCTCGACAATCCTGCCTTTACTGTATAATTTCATTCCCCCGCCTTCCCCTGCTGCATCCACCGGAGAGCATCGGCGATATACGATTTCTTTTTCTTGGCCCGGTACTCCCGTGTGTAATCAACGCTCTCAATACTGCCTTCGAGCCGTTCTCCCTCGTCCAGGCACTCGACGAGCGCCTTATTCACGAGCGCTACTTCGTAATCCGGGTCGATCTCCAATGCCTTGTTCAGACATTCCAGCGCCCTGGCCTTCTCCCCCAAACCCGCGTGCGCGAGCCCTAGGTTGCCCCACGACTGTACGTGCGCCGGATCAACAGCCAGAACCTTGTTGAACAACTCACTCGCGCCTGCATACTCGCCGGCCTCCAGCTTTTGAAACGCCGTATCGAAGGTCCCTTTGTTTTTCAAATAAGCATCCAGCGAAATGCCGTTATGTTCGCGAACATGCCGCTCAAAAGCATCGATCCGCTTCCTTGCCTCCGCCGCCAATTCCTCGTCGCCGCCGACTCTCACCACTTCTCTGAATGCCGCGATCATCCCGGGAATGTCAACCAGCTTCAAACAGACCATCCCGAGGTTGAAATGCGCCTCGGTAAAATAGGGGAAAATCTCAACGGCACGCCTGAAGTATTCCGCCGCTTCCCCGAAGTTGTCCCTCTGGATACAGCAGACACCCATGCCGTACTGGACCAGGTGATAATCCGGGCGGCGGTTGAACAGGCCCTTCATGCGAGCTTCGCCCTGCGCGAGGTTTCCGGATTCGATCAGCGCCAGGGCATCATTGCACTCATCGTCAAGGTCGGGATCGAGCAAGGTGGTGAATTTCTTCTCCGGCCTTTGATCGGACCGGAATTTATCAGCCGCGCGATAATGTGCGCATCCGCCGCAGGCCTCCGACCGCGTCTTTGCGCAACAGACGGGGCAAAGATGACGCTCCTTTTCCGCATGGCATATCCGTTTTGCCTTGTTTAGTCCGCAGCTGGTACAACGCGTCGTTGCCATCATGAATCCCCTTAATACGCTTCGTAAGCTTTATAGGCCAACGAGAGAAAGTCTCCCAGTTTTTCCACCGGTAAGTGTCTCTCCCGCGCCATGTCATACATTTTAATGTTCGTCTCGATCACACCGGCGGTCCTTTTCTTGACTTCCTCATCATCATATCGTCCCCAGCCCGCGCCGTCGCCCGCGGTAAGCGTGATTTGATAAAAACTATCGTGGCGTTTGTCTATGGTAAGCGTGGGAGGCATGCCGCGGAACCGGGAGTTGCCCAATATTTCGAATATCAGTTCGGGATCATGCCCCCTTTCCAGGAGAAGAAAAAACTCCCTGCGGAGCATCCAGCCGTCGAGCGCCATGCTGAGCGTGCCGCGAAAAAACGCCGTCATCCCGTCGAACAGCATGAACGTCATGGCCCTGGTCAGATGAACGCCGCGTTCAAACTCCGTTTCAGGCTTTTCCGGACTATAGACATAGCCGCTGTCCATAAGACTTTTGTGAATGACCGGCCAGTACTCCACGACGAGCAGATCATCAAGCTGCTTCGCGGCGGCGGGATTTTCCAGGATTATGTAGTCCTTGGAGCCGTCGGCCTTTTTCACCTCGTCCTTCAGCCAGTTCTTCTGCCGGGCAGGCATATCGATTTCCTCACTCGTGAATGCATCCGTAGGGGTTCAGCTTGAAAATTGCCATTCAAACCCGCTTCTCAGTCCTAATCGCATCAGAACACCACGCTCGCCTTGCTAATCAGATTTCGCAAATTAGTGTAGGGTATCAGCTTTTCATGCTGCAACCGCCCGACGACGATCGCTGGATGTATGCCGAGTTCTTCCGCGAAGGCGAGCACGACGCCACGTGAAAAGTACGGTTTGGTCCTTAACACGAAGTTCTTGAACTGGGCGGGCGGGATGAGCAGATCTCGGGCCTTCTGGTTCGTCCTGCGTTCTGCTTCGCTTTCCGGCTCGTTGATTATGTCGCTGTCGAGATAACTGACCGCGCTCTTTGTTCCCTCCATAATGTGCACCAGCTCATGCATGAGCGTGAACCAGAAGTTATCGATCCTGTCCAAGCGGAGGGACAGGGCAACAACCGGCGAGCTTTTATCCTGCCAGAATGCCGCACCGTCCACGCGGGTCTGGGGCAGATGAGGCACGAAAACGAGCCGGACACCCAGTCCGCACAGTTTGTTGGGGACCTCGGCGGTAGCACTCTCGTCCGAGGACATACCAGGCAGCTCAGAAACCAGGCTTTTTAACTTCTGCGAGTTGAAGGCGCCGCAGTCAAGGTTCCTCGCATCGATCTCCGCCTTCCGCACCCACGCGAGGAGCGACGGCGTGTCAATAACCCCGGCTTCGGACTTTCGGAAATTCACCGCTATTTTCGGCTCTTCGTCGCTATTCGAAATGCCGAGAAAACCGCAGACCTCGGCCTCCTGCTGGTCAAAGGACTTGTAATGCCTGATCCAGCGCCTGCGGATGAGTTCCTTGACCGGCGCCCTGCCGTACATTTTTGCCTTGCGGGAGACGGTTTCGGTCCTGCTCGTCTTATGATGGAGCAAATCCAGCCGGTAAGCGGCTTCGAGATTCAGCCAGAACTCTGGCGTCGTACCGAGGGCTTCGGCGAACAGGATGGCCGTTTCCGGCGTGACAGCCTTTTTGCCTGTCACGATTTCGCTGATCGCCTGGAGGGGCTTGCCCGTAATCTCAGCGAAGTCCCCCTGGGTCCAGCCGCGCGCGTCGAGCTCGTCCCGGAGTATCTCGCCCGGCAGAACTGCTTTGTATGGCCTGTTGCTCTTTTCCATGTTAATCACCATAGTGGCTATTGATCTCTATGATCACGACGACCTTTCCATCCTTGTCTTTCTCTAAGGTAAGAAGCAGCCGCCACGCCTGGTTCAGCCTGATGGAGTACCGGTTGCCACTACCTTTAAGCTTCTCAAAATGGAGGCTTTTAAGCGCTCGCAGGTCCCGTTCGTCCGTAGCCGCTTCGATCATCCGGACCCGCTTGATGAAAGCCTCGGCGGTCCCTTCGGGATACTGGCCGGCGCCCGTCCCCTGCGAGTATAATCGTTCAAGCTCTTTGTCGTGAAACCGGTATCGCAATAACCTTCTCCTAAACTATAATCCATCGTCCGCATGTTGTCAACACTATTTCACCCAATGGGTGATATATAAATAACAACTATTTCTGCGGCATGACTTAGCCTTTCCTGTTATACGGCGATTGGTTCGTTGGCTTTAGCGAAACACCTTCCTCACTCGCACGGGTCCTTACCGCCGCTTCTGTTCGTCCGAGCTTCAATCCGATAACACGTGTTGGAGTATTCTCACTCGCCAGTTTGCTCAGTTCCCTGCGATCCCCATTCGTCCATTCCTTCCCTGAATTCCTCGTGAACTTTGGCATGGCCCACCTCCTGATCTCATCTTTCTGAACGTTGCATGAAAACAACAAAGGGGCGACCCTTGCTTTGGGCCGCCCTTAATATTCAATTACTTACCGTCAAAACAGCGTTATGCCAATTTCAGGTGAGTTATAGAATACCACAACATATAGTGGAGTCAAGATTAAACTAATACCATATTTAGTCAATTTTCATGCGGGTTTTGTGGAGGGAGCCCTGCCGCAAGGGCGAAAAACACGGCTGAAAATAAAAATGTAAGAGAAACCCCGCACCGGATGTGGTCGCGATTGATTTGGAGCGATCCGGTCCCTTTTACATCTGCAGGTCGGAGAAGGTGATCAGGTTCGTGATGGCACTCCAGAGCAAGCCGGCCGCCTGGATGGACAGGGGAAGCGCGGCGGGAAGGAGCAGGAAGATGCCGTACCGCTGCAGGAGCGGAACGGCCTCCCCGGAAGGCGTGTAGACCCTGGCGAGGAGCGCGCGGTTCACGAGCATGGCGAAGGGCAGGTAGATCGCGACCGTGAGCCAGAAGCTGGTCCTGACGAGGGCGAAGACCAGGATGCCGAGAAAAAGTTCCAGCCATGTGATCCCGAAGAACCTGAGCCACGGCGTTTTCGGGACCTTCCAGACGTATTTCGCGAGGAGGTGTTTTGCGAACGCGGTGATGCAGAGGCCGGCCAGGAACATCACGCCCAGGAACATTGCCGTGACGAAGCAACCCACCTGGGCGGCAAGCGCCTGCGAGGGAACAAGCACGGCGGAGACGATCAGCGACGCGACGACGGCGCGATCGCAGGACCTGTCCGCTCTCATCAAACGATTTCTCATCCTTCCCTCCCCTGAACAATCTCTGAACGTCGGCGGAGCGAGCGAGACCGGACGACTATAGCAAACGCATTTAATATTGTTACGGGTTTGACTCATGCAATTTATTTAAATCCCCCTTAATCCCCCTTTTCCAAAGGGGGAGATCGCATTATCCCCTCTTTAGAAAAGAGGGGTCAGGGGAGATTTTTAACATAAATAAATGCGTTCGTATTAGTATCGCGACACGTTAAAAACGAAACAAACATTAACGGTTCGGCGCGTTTTGGAAGCGCGCCCTACGACAGCAATAATAAACCGTAGGGACCGTTCCCCGAACGGTCCGCACCATTTCGTGATGTTTCGTAATTAAATTGTTACAATACCAGCAGCTTCAAAGGATCGATAAGCCTGAAACAATGCATTTGGACGCGGATAAAAATCCGATAACGTCGGATTAAGGCGGATAAAAAATCCACTATTCCATCGGTAAGATCTTCACCCTGAGGGTAAATCGTCTTACGATAAGAAGTTTTGATTTTATCGGCGTCGCCTAAAGGCGCCTACTTTTGGTCATCCGCGTAAATGGTTCGACTATGCTCACCATCATGAGCTTGTCGAATGATCAGCGTTCAACGGCCTTTTTATTGGGATAGTGAAAAGATGATAAACGGAGGGCGATTCGGTGTCAATCAAAGAGTTAAACTTGCGAGAACGTAAAGCTGTAATTTTAGCTTCCCCGTGTACCTTTTCTACTCAATCACCCACACCGCGCAGTTCTCCTGTGCGAGCGGTGTTCCAGCAAAAAAAGCTTGTATTCGGATGAATATGGTTGCGTGACGGATGGAAGCGTCCAGACCGTGGGGAATGATATGCGTAAGGATGGGAAAAAACCGCCCCACTGCTGACGGTTCTTTCACACTAACGGCAGGCCGTCTTCAGGACGGCGATCTCGGGGTCATGCCGCGCTACCGCGCCGAGATCGTATTGACGAATTCGAGGATCGCCTTTCTCGTTTTTTTGTCCTTGATCTTCCGATACAGCTGCAGGAGCAGACGTTCGTCATCGGCCGCCTTCCCGTAACCCGCCGGGGTCTCCCCGACCATGCCGGCATCCCGGGACGAGGAGATGAAAACGGACACCGGCACGCCGAGGGCATGTGCGATCTGCTTCAGCCGCGCGACGCTGATGTTGTCGCCGCTCTTTTCATACTTCTGCACCTGCTGGTACGATACGCCGACCAGCTCCGAAAGGGCCATCTGGGTGAGCCCCCCTGCCTTGCGGAATTCCCTGATCAGTTCGCCAATGTTGCTTCCCTTTTTCATCGATCCAACTTTAAGGAATATCGCGTCAAAAGTCTATCAAGTATAGGTTGTATTTATATTGACAGATACAATTTTCGGTTGTATGCTAAATTGTCGTCAAACGCACCCAGCAGGAGGGCAAGGAAACATGCCGGATACAAAAGCTGTTCTCGTCATAGATGACGACAGAAACATGAGGGCGTATCTCTATGATCTCTTCACGTACGCCGGCTTTTCAGCAAGCTGCTGTGACAACGGCCCGGCCGCCCTGGACCTTACGAAGCGGGAGCGCTTCCACGTCATCATTACGGACTATAATATGGAGGGAATGAACGGAGCGGACATAACGAGGGAACTGCGTATTCGGTGTCCCGATTCTCTGATCATCGGGATGAGCGGGGAACAGAAGGAAAAGGATTTTTTCGAGGCGGGCGCCGATGCGTTCTGTAAAAAACCGTTCTCTCCGAAAAAGCTTTTTTCCCTGATCCAGGGGAAACTGCCTTCCTGACGGCCTCCGGGCGCCTCGCAACTCTCCTGGCCCGCCTCCGGGCAGGGCCTCTGCCGGCATTCTTCCTACTCAATCACCCACACCGCGCAGTTCTTGGCTTCGCGGATGAGCTTGGTCGAGGTGCTGCCGAAAAGGAACTCCTCGGTCTTGGATTTATGGTGGCGGCCCACAACGACGGTGCAGCATGAGAGATCGCACCGCGTGTCGAGGATGGCCTCGGCGAAGGATTTTTCCTCGCCCGCGCAGGACCGGATGCGCACCTTGTCGGGCGGGAATCCCGCCTGGATCATGATCTCCCGATAGTTCTCGAGCATGCGGTTCGCCGCCTCAAGCTTCTCCCTGGTCCAGGCGACCTGCTCCTCTTCGGAATCAAAGAAGTCCTCTTCGGGCTCCGGAATGATGGAAAGCAGCGTCACGGCGAAACCCGGGAACCCGCCGACGATGTCCGCCACGTACAGCACGGCCCGCTTCGAGCTTTCGGATTCGTCCACGGCGATGAGAAAATGTTTGTCCTTTGGCTGGCTGCTGTTCTTCGTATCCATGGTCCGCTCCTTTTTATGACAATGTTCCAGAAAAACACTGAAAGATGATTCAACGCAGATAAACGCTGATTCTCTATGATTTGCACTGAAAAATCGAATTTCTTTCAAGAAAATAATTTAATTGATCAATGTTGATGAACTCGCAAGAAGTCGGAATTCTCTTTATTTCGTCTTACCGGCCCCGTTAGATTTCTCGGACAATGGACGCAAATCGAAATGATGGAGAATTGCCGCCATACAGCGGGAAGTCTAACGGGGCCGGCGAAAAGAGCCTGCCCC
>CAYILT010000181.1:0-7014 GCA_964364055.1 uncultured Nitrospiraceae bacterium
CCTTGATGTCCGGAGCCATCTGTTTGATCTCGCCATGGACCGTCCAGCCGTTCTTTTTTGGCATGATCACGTCGAGGATGAGCATCCCGATCGCGGCCCGGTTCGCAATATATTTTTCCAGCGCGTCTTCTCCATCCACTGCCTCGATGACCGTGTATCCCGCCGCTGTAAGGGCGTCCCGGGTGAGGTCCCGCACTTCCCTGCTGTCCTCGGCAAGCAGTATGGTCTCCGAGCCGCGGGAGAGGGCCGCCACCGCCGGCGCCCTTTGTTCGCTGATCGACGACTCGATCTCGGGAAAATAGATCGTGAAGGTCGTACCGTTCCCCTGCGCGCTGGTTACGATGATATTCCCATGGTGCTGCTTGACGATCCCGTACACGATCGAAAGGCCGAGTCCCGTGCCCTTGCCGACCTCCTTGGTCGTAAAGAAGGGATCAAAGATCTTCCCCCGCGTGTCGTCGTCCATTCCCATGCCGGTGTCCGATATGGCGAGCACGATGTAGCGGCCCGGCTCTTCCATGCCGAGCGCCTGGGCACGGTCCCGGTCAAGCTCCAGCCGCGCCGTCGAAATGGTCAGGGTCCCGCCGTCGGTCATGGCGTCCCGTGCATTGGTGCAGAGGTTCATCAGGACCTGCTCGATCTGCCCCGTATCGCCCAGGACCCTCAGCTCCCGGCCGGCGAGGGTGGTCACGAGCTCGATGTCCTCGCCGATGACCCTGAGCAGCAGCTTCTCCATGTTCCGGACGGTATCATTCAGGTTGAACGGCCGGGTCTCGATCTTCTGCTTTCTGCTGAAGGTAAGGAGACTTTTCGTGAGGCTTGCGGCCCGGTTCGCCGCCGCGAGAAGATTTTCGATGATCTCCGGCGATTGCCTGCCCTCCAGGGCCTGCCTCTTGAGGATGCACGTGTAGCCCAGGATGGCGGTCAGGATATTGTTGAAGTCGTGGGCAATGCCGCCCGTAAGGGTCCCGACGGCCTCCATCTTGAGCGCGTGGCGGAGCTGGTCCTCGAGGTTCCGTTTCGCGGTGATGTTGTTGATGGTCTCGATGACCGAGACGACGTTGCCGTTCGAGTCCTTCATGGGAAACGACTTCGTTTCCACGTACACGTAGTTCCCGGCGCTGTCCCGGTGGGTGTGTAAAGCGGCATGGGACCTGCCCGTTTCGTAGGTCTGTTTAACGGCGCACTCTTCGCCTGATTCGTAACAGGGCTTCGGTATCTTGTGGGAAATCTCATAGCAGTGCTTTCCGATGATCGCTTCGGCCGGCATCCGCACCTGGTCCGCGTAGGCCCGGTTCGCTGAGACCACGCGGAAGTCCCGGTCGATGACGATGAAGGCCTCGTCCACCGCCTGAAGGATGTCCCTGTTCATTTCCGCAACTTTTTTTCTGTCCGTAATGTCCAGGATCATCCCCGAGATGATGTCGCCCTCCAGGGACCCGCTCAGCAGGACATGCCGGGTTTGGCCGGTCCGGGTGAGCATATCGACCTCAAAGCCCTGGAGGGAACCGTGGTCGCGAAGGCGCTGAAGCACGGCCACACGGTCCAAGGGGTTCCGGTAGCGCATCAGCACGCCTTCCGCCTGGAGCGCCGCCGGTGACGCGAATTCGAATATCCTTGCCAGGGCCTCATTTGCGTACAGGAGCTCGCCGGACAGGCTGGTGCGGTAGATCCCCACAAGGGCATTGTCCACGAGATCGCGGTAATTCTTTTCCGACGCCCGGAGCGCCTCTTCGGCCTTCATGCGCGCCGTGATGTCACGCACCATTTCTATCCCGGCGATGATGTTGCCCGATCGGTCTATGAGCGGAGAGGAGATGATCTCGTAATGGATCGTTCCCTGTTCCGTGAAACGCTTTTGCTCGGCCCGGTGGACCTTGCCGTCCTGAAAGGACAGCGCCACATGGCAGCCGGGGCAGACCCGGTCCCGGCGCTGGTAGGCCCGGTAACAGTACTCCCCGGCCCGGTCGCCGCCCACGATGTCTTTGTGGTTCTGGTTCTGGTACAGCACCCGGAAGTCCCGGTCCTGAATGCTGATCCCCTCGCCCATGGCAGCGACAATGGCTTCAAAGCGCGATTTCTCGTGCTCAAGCTCATGGAGAGTGCTTTCCAGGGTTTTATCTGCCTGTTGATGAATGGAAATCTGCCTGCGGATATACCAATAGAGAACTGCGGAGGTGATGATGATGAAGAACCAGCCTTTATAGGTCTGCATGCGGGTGAGCGTCTGCGGATCAGAAAACAATTCTGAAAGGGCCCGGTCGGAAAAGAGGATCCACAGACAGCCGGCCAGTGCATAGATGAGCGCGATCTTGAGGGGGCTGATCCTGCCGGGCGGCGTTTTTTTTGTGTCCGAATTATCCATAAGGCCGTTCAACAATTTTCAGAAGGCAATTGTAGCTCCCTGCGGTAAGCTACAGGGAACGCGTTCGCTCCTGAATTTATACAGGCCCTGTCCGGCCAGATGCTCAATGGGAGGATGTGTTCTTATAATATTATAGGGAGGTATTCAGAAAAATGCAATATAGTTACATAAACTGCTTGTCATGCTGAAGTTGTTGCAAAATAATGAAACAGGTAATAGAACAAGAGCGAGGCGCGGGTTGACAGCAGGGAAGCACAGATCCTGCTACACCCGCAACCTCGCAGGGATATTTGTTTACAAAGCCGGTCAATATCTCATCCTGACCCGGTACGTCACCTTTGTCTCGCCGTCCTTCCGGACCGGCACCAGGAACTCGGCAGTGAAGGCCTCGCTCTTCGTGAACTCCTGCGAGGACGCGAGCATCTTCCAGTCGCCGGGGACCGGTTCCACCACCTTCACCAAGACGTCTTCCTTTTTGTGGTTGCGCAGGGAAATTTCGAAGGCAGCCTCGTAGGTGTCATAAGCGAGCTTCTTCCAGTCGGTCTGCTTTCTGCTGCCCACCACGTCAAAGGCATCGCCGAGCTTGATCCTGACCTTCTCGTCCTTGGGCGTGTGATCTATGGAATCCTCGCCGATGAATTGGAGGCTGCCTTCGCTGTCCTGTTTGTAGACACGCACGGTGCCCTTGGGCAGCGGGATGCCGAGGTGGTTCTCCTTTTTGTTCTGGATCTCCACGAACACGCCGACCTTCTGGTTCGACATGGCCTCGCCGTAGCGGCTGTAATAATAGTAATTCGCGCCGTGGTACAGGAGCTCCTTCTTGACCGGGATGGTGTCCGCCTGGACGAGGCTTATCTGCTTGGTCTGGTTGTCCTTGACCGTGGCGGTCCGCTGGAGCGTGTAGATATGGTACTCGAAGAACGACTCCTCCTTGAACTGCGGAGCGGCGGCATCTTTTAAAGCCCTTTCGGCCACCCGCATCATCCCGTGTTTGTATTCCAATTCATCCTTCACCCGGTTCACGTCGCCGGCAACGAGTTTGAGCTTCGCGTTGCGGTAAGTCGCGCCGCTCTTATTGTCGATGGTCACCCATCCGGATAGGTCGGCAATGTCGTCCTTGTCATTCAGCGTCACCACATAATCGGACCGCCAGTTAATGCCGTTCGTGAGATACGATGCTTCCACCTTCTGACCGCTCAGGAGGCTGTTCTCGGCAAGCCAGACGAGCGTGGGCTTTGCCATGAGGTCCTCGGGAACGCCGGGGAAGATGATGCGGCCCGGATGGCCATAGGTGATCTCGTCGCCGATGCGGAAGATCGGGCCGCCGTTGTTCGAGAGCAGCGTCGCGGTCACGATCTCCTCGCGTTCGGTGTAGGGATTCCTGGTGTAGAGCCTCACTTCCTTGCCCACGTATTTGTCGAGGAGCTTCTGGGGATTCAGCAGGTCGTACTCGTAGTTCTGCTCCAGGACGAGGAGGCTGCCGGGATTTACGAGAGACTTGATGTGCACGCTTGTCGGGATGATCTGGGACGCGACGTCCATGAACCGCAATTCGCCCACGCCTTTCGGCAGCTTGATCTGGCGCAGGTCCTTCACGAGACCGAGGTTGACGTTGTAGATGGTGAGGCTGACGGATTGCTGGTCATCGAGGGCGCTGGTCGTGACCGACTGCCTGCCGTTCGAGGGTGCCGCGAGGGAGATACTGCTGCCGAGGGTGAGGAAGAGCGCGAGGAGAGATGCAACGATTCGGGTAACCATGGTGAACCTCCTGTTGTCGGGGTGCTGCCCCAGGTCGGCGGGTGATGCCTGGTTCCCGCTTCTGGGTCATTGGACAACAGGGGTTCCGGAAAAGTTCCCGTGGGCGGTTATTTTATTTCAGACCAGGTGCCATCCTTAAGCTCATAGACGCCCAGCAGGGTGATGCGGGAGTGGTCGTAGCAGTAAAGGTATTTTGACAGCTTCCCGGAAAGGTCGACATCAACTACATATCTGTTGGTGCAGAGTTTGGAACGGTAGGTGATCGATTCTCGCATCCATCCGAGGTCGGTGATGTCTTTCTCAACTTTCCGGATTGTATAAGTCAGGCCTTTTATCTTCATCTTCTCGGGCAGATCAACCTTCACGAAATGTTCGGTAACGTCGAGCTGGACATCAGCTTCCCTATCAGCTACGAGCGTTTTCTTTGTTTTACGCGCTTCGGACACTGCCTCACGCTTGTCCTCCGTGTGCTGAACGGCACCTGCTGACGGTGCTGCCCGCTTTGCCGGAACAGGCGCAGAGGCAACCATGCGGTCTTGGGGAATGGGAGGCGCTGGTTTCTCGTATTCATATTTCATGTCGAGAGATTTATGCTCAGGCGCCTGCGGTATCTTATTCGCGCGAAGTTTAGCATCGTCAGGGCCGGCGTGTTTGTTCCTTTCGAGGTACGGTGTCCGCGCTTCCTTTTTGGTCGTGCGTTCCATCGGGGCTTCTGCGTATTTTGCAGTTGGGTTTATGCCCTGATATATATAGAAGGCGGTGACCGCGAGGAAAAGAACCGCTACGGTCTGGATGGGCAGCTTGACTGCAAGAGGATAGAACAGTCTGTGGAACAAGCCCTTTTTCTCTTCCGCTTCTGTCCGCACCTTTGCCATGATCTTCTGCGTCATCCAGGCCGGGGATTCCACCTCTTCGATCGCATGGATATGCTCGATGGTCTTCCTGAGCTCGGCTAGCGCGTCGGCGCATTCAGAACAGGTCTTCAGATGCTGCTCAATGCCTGCTTTTTCGCTGGGCGTAATCGCGCCGTCGATGAATTCCGATAATTTATGGCGGATGTCGTTGTGGTCCATAGTTCGTCACCCCTCACCCTAACCTCTCCGACAAGGGGAGAGGGGACAATAATAGGCCCCTCCCTTGAGGGGAGGGGTTGGGGGAGGGTGGGTCCCCCGAGGATCTGAATATCAGAATTCTACCATCGCCTTCTTCAAGCAATCCTTCACCGACTCTCTCGCCCGGAAGAGCCGTGATTTGACGGTGCCCGAGGCGACCTTCAGCATCCCGCCGATCTCTTCGTAGGAGAAATCCTGCATGTCCCGGAGGACCAGCACCTTGCGGAAGTCCGGCTCCAGCGCCTTGATGCAGTCCTGGACCTTTGCCTGGACCTCGCGCTTTTCCATCCGGTCCAGGACCGAGGGTTCACCGGAAGGCGGATCGGGCATCACTTCGCCGGATGCCGTCTGGATCGGCGCGTCAAGGGAGACGGGAACTCTTGCCTGGTGCAGCTTCATCCGTTTCAGCCGGTTCCTCGACAGGTTCATGGTGATGGCCGTGAGCCAGGTCGAGAACTTCGCTTCCGCCCGGAAGCGTTTCAGGTTCCGGTATGCCGATACGAAGGCATCCTGTACTACCTCGCAAGCGTCGTCGTAATCGCCAAGGAAACGGAAGGCAATGTTCAGCATCCGCTTCTGGTGTTTTGCCACCAGGGCCTCGAATGCGGGCAGGTCGCCCTGTTGTGACAGGGCGACAAGGGCCACATCGGCGTCAATGGTGCCGGAACTATTATCTGCTGGAATATTAGACATGCGTGGTCGGTGCTTTGTTCCTGTGCCGAAGCGAAAGAATAAATTCATTTGGTCCTGAGCGGCGCCTGTGATACAATTTTATCAGAACAGGGCTGCAAAGACCACCACGAAAAGAAAGAGGTCGGCCATGGCGGACAGGGTAATGATATTCGGAAAGGCCGGTTGACCGTACACGGACAAGGCCCGTGAGGCCTATGGAAGCAAGGCTGTATACTTTGACGTAAAACAGGATGGATCAAAGCTCGACGAGATGCTCAAATACTCCAAAGGCCGGAGGGACGTGCCGGTGATCGTGGAAGGCGGCAAGGTCTCGGTCGGCTATGGAGGTTCCTGAGGGGTGTGAGCGTCCCGACAGTTGTCGGGACTGAGTTCGGAGTGGCGATGGTTCGACGGTGCTCACCATCATGAGCTTGTCGAATGAGTGCGGAGTGCGGAATGAATAGTGCCTTGCTTTTTCTCCGTGTCCCCGCGTCACCGTGTCGATCTGTTTGGTTTTCCGTGTCCCCGTGTCCCCGCGTCACCGTGTCGGTTTTTGTTTTAAGGAATTTTTACAAGGGGAGGAACATTCATGTCAGTGGATAAGTTCATGCTCGACAAGAACAACGCGGCGCTCCTGATCATCGACATCCAGGAGCGGCTTGCCGTGGTGATGGACAGGAAGGACCAGGTCGTGAAGAACACGCTGCACCTGGTCGAGCTTGCCAAGATGCAGGATCTTCCGGTCGTGGTCACCGAACAGTACCCGAAAGGCCTGGGCCGGACCGTGCCCGAGGTGCAGTCCAGCCTCCCGGCGTACCTGCCGATCGAGAAGGTCTCGTTCAACTGCTGCGGTGAGGCAGCCTTCAACGAGCACATCAAGCGGCTGGGCAGGAAAAAGATCATCGTGACCGGCATGGAGACCCATATCTGCGTGCTTCAGACCAGCCTCGGGCTCCTCAAGGACGGCTTCGATGTCCACCTCGTGGTGGACGCCGTGTGCTCGAGGACCAAGGCCAACTGGAGGTCGGGAGTTGAACTCATCCGCGACGCTGGCGGTGTTTTGACCAACACCGAGACGGTCCTGTTCCAGCTTCTCGGCGTGGCGGG
>CAYILT010000182.1:0-6990 GCA_964364055.1 uncultured Nitrospiraceae bacterium
AGGATCAATTTTGCCATGATGCGGGCTGAAGTGCAACTCTGATAGGGGTAGGGACGACGCATTGATTTGCGCCGCCCCTCCCTCCGAACCGGACTGGCGGATTTCTCCCGCCATGGCGGGACTCTCCAGTTGGTGGTTCACCTTGCCAAGGACTGACGTGTTGCGACAAGGGCGGCTTCAAGGTTGAACAGCCCCTGCGCATGAAAGTATTTGTTTGGCCATCGCATATGATCGTATCCAAGGCTTATACCCTGCCGCTTGCTGCGTTTGCGCAGTATGCTCCGCAGCCGCCGTCTTACCCAGCCATCGAGCGGCGGAAAGGTCCTTTGTCGGCTATGTTTGAAATATTCAAACCAGCCCCGCATGGTGTAGTTGACCTTCTTGATGATTTCGGCCAGGCTCTTCCCGCTGGTGCGTTTCGTCTTCTCCCGAATGGCGTCTTTGAATTTCTTCAGGCTATTCTTGCGCGGGAATCGTGTTCCCTGCTCGAAATGATAGCCGAGAAAGTCAAATCCGCCTTCGGGCGTCGTCGTGTCCACGAGCCGCGTTTTGTCGGGGTGGAGCGTCAGTCCCCGTTCCGTCAGCATCGTGCGCACTTTCTCCATTGCGGAGATTGCGTCCTCCCGGCTGCGGCAGAGGATCACAAAGTCGTCCGCGTAGCGGATCATCTGATACCCCGCCTGCGCCATGGCGACATCCACCGGATGGAGATACAGGTTGGCAAGCAGCGGGCTGAGCACCGCTCCCTGCGGTGTCCCGGCTTCGGGCGTCCACAGCGTCAGTTCTTCAAGGATTTCCTGCTTCAAGTATGCCTCGATCAGCTCCAACACGCGACCGTCGGCGATGTACTTGCGTACCTCGGCCATGAGCGGTTCATGGGGGATGCTGTCGAAGTATGCCTTGATGTCCGCATCCACGACATGCGTATAACCCGCGTTCAGGAGTCGTACCATTTCCCGCAGGGCGGCTTTGCATCCGCGTTTCGGACGAAATCCATAGCTGTGTTCGACGAATTCCCTCTCAAGAATGGGCTCGATCACCATGCACACCGCAGTCTGTGTTACGCGATCCCGCACCGTCGGTATGCCCAACGGCCTCTTTTCCTTGCTGCCCGGCTTGTCGATATACGACCGCCGAATGGGGCGGGGACAGTATCTGTCCGTGTGTATCTCTTCGCCCAGGAGCGCAAGATTCGTCGCGCAGGTGCTCTCAAACGCCGTGATGCTTTGATGGTCGGAGCCGGCCGCCCCTTTGTTCGCCCTGACTTTAAGCCAGGCCGCTTCCAGGGTGGACGGCCTATATACCTTGTCGATCAGGCCGAACCAAACTCCTCCTTTCACCCCTCGTTCGAGGGTCGTCAGCATACGCTCAGTCCACACCGATCGTTCCACAAACGCCCAACGTCCGGGGCCTGTGTCTCCCGCTTGTTTAGTCCCGCCGAGGCGGGACACTGTCTCGGGTTGTACTTCGTTCGGCGCAGCCTTCACGCATCCACCTTCCTGGCCCCCTTGGCTCCACGGGCATTACCCCGCTTCATCGCTACTATGGGGCCTCTGACTCCTGCCCGGTTGACGCTTTGGGCGTCATCCTTGCGCCGGACAGGTCTCCCTGGTTCACATCTCGCAATCTTCCATGCATTCCGTCACCAACCACCCAACGCTCCCCGCCATCGCTTTCACCCCATGTCCTCTCAGCGTGACGGACTTCCTGAATCCTGCCGCTCGTCTGAGCCGCCGCATTTTCCAGGTCTGGACTTCGCTCATGAATCGGAGGCTCGTCGTAGCGCCAGGCCGAATCGTGTTCGTTATCCTACGGACTGTATGTTCGTCTCCGGTTGCTCTCCACCCCGCCTCGCGGCGACGCAGTTACCGTTGACTACCGGGAGTGGACATCTCCCGGGAGAGGACTTTCACCTCTCTGATGCGCGTGCTTCCAGGCGCACGATTCCCGACGCGCTTCGCGGGAATGACGGACGAAAGAGACTTCGTGACTCAGTATGTTCTTGTTTATAGTTCGTGTACAAACAGCAAGGGCGGCTTTCGCCGCCCTTTGAAGGTTCATTCCATCAATTACTTCGTCCCTGACCCGCTCGGCGATTCAACAAACCCAAGATCCGCAAGCGGGACAGAGAGCCGATCTATCGTCCCGAAGTCTTGCTTCAACCGCTTAAACACATCTGGAAGCAAGCTTACATGCCCTGCTCGAAGCGGCTCAAGGCCATCATCCCTCTCTGGCTACCGGGCTACGCCAAGAAGTATGGACCTTTGCCGCTCCCGGCGGTCAATGCCCTGCTCCGGATATCTCCGGCCACGCTCGACAGAATGCTGAAGCCGATTCGGGCCAAACATCGGCTGCATGGCAGGGCAACCACCAAGCCGGGAACGCTGCTCAAGAAGCACATTCCGGTCAAAGTGGACCAATGGGACGAGAAACGGCCGGGTTTCCTGGAAGCTGACTCCGTATCCCATTGCGGGGCTTCAACAGAGGGTGTTTATGCCTCCACCATCGACTGCGTGGATATCGCCACGACCTGGACCGAGCAGCGAGCGGTCTGGGGAAAAGGATACAAGCCGGTGATCGAGCAGGTCCAGAATATCGAACAGGCGTTGCCCTTTCCGCTCTTGGGATTTGATTCAGACAACGGCGGAGAATTTCTGAACTATCATCTTCTCCGCTATCTGACGGAGAACAGGAAACACCCAATTCAGTTCACCAGGAGCCGAGAGTACAAAAAAGACGATAATGCCCATGTGGAGCAGAAGAACTGGACTCATGTCCGCCAATGGCTGGGCTATGGCCGTCTGGACGATCCGAAGGTCGTACCGCTCATGAACGACCTCTACCAGACCGAATGGCGGCTCTTCCACAACTTCTTCTGCCCCTCCGTGAAGCTGCTTTCTAAAGAACGCGTTGCCTCGAAGACTATCAAGCGCTATGATAAGCCTAAGACGCCCTACCAGCGGGTCATGGAGTCACCTTTCGTCTCCAAAGAAACAAAACAGAAACTCACTGCTCAATTCGAATCGCTCAACCCATTTGATCTAAGAGATGCCATGGAGGAGAAGCTTAAAAAGATATTTTCCCCATAAGCCGATACTACCTCTTTCGGTAACATTTTCTTATGAGGCATCAGGAAATGAGGAAGGAGGGCTCACCCGCCGCTTATCACCCGGCCTTATACCCCGCTTCCACAACCGCCGCGGAAAGCTTTTCCGGAGCGACCTTGGCATCGTCATAGGTAATGACCGCCTGGGCCTTTTGCAGATCCACCTGTGCATCCTGTACTCCGGGAACGGACTTGAGCGCCTTGGCAACCCGCATAACGCAGTGGTTACAGGTCATTCCCTGTACCTTGAGTGTTGAAGTGGTCATGGCAAACCTCCTGAACAATGGTATGATCCATGCTGCTCTATCATCGTACCTCATTCCGTGAAGAAGGTGAAGCGATTTATCAGATATCACTGCAAGCCGAGACGTGGTTCTATTTTAATCCGAACTTTTCCATCCGGTAAATGAGCGTGGGGCGGGTGATCCGGAGATATTCCGCCGCCCGGGTCTGGTTGCCCTTATGTCGCTCAAGGGCCTTTATGATGAGGGTCTTTTCAAGCTCTTCGAGAGAGATGCCGTCGTCAGGAAGGTTCAGGATGATGTCCTCAGCGCTTCCGCCGGCCCGCGTAAGCTTCTCCGGCAGGTCCGCGACCGTAACGCTATCCCCCCGTTTGAGCACCGAAGCCCGTTCGATGACGTTCTCGAGCTCCCGGACATTGCCCGGCCACCCGTAGGATTGAAGCAGGGCAAGCACTTCAGGCGCAAGTGCGGCGGTTCCGCCCCTGGTGAACTTTTTCAGGAAGTGCTCAGCCAGGAAGCGGATGTCGTCCTTCCTCTCTCGCAGGGGCGGCATATGCAGCGTTACTACGCTCAGGCGGTAATAAAGGTCGTCCCGAAAGGCCCCCTCTTTCATGGCCCGTTCCAGGTCCCGGTTCGTGGACGCGATCACGCGCACGTCCACGGGAAGCGGCTTCACACCGCCCACGCGGTCAACGGTCCGTTCCTGAAGCGCACGCAGTATTTTGGCCTGGAGGTCGATCCGAAGGTCGCCGATCTCATCGAGAAAAAGCGTCCCCCCGTCTGCCAGTTCGAATTTCCCTTCCTTGTCACGGAACGCACCGGTGAACGAACCCTTCATGTGGCCGAACAGCTCGCTCTCTATGAGGTTCTCGGGGATGGCCGCGCAATTCACGGCGACAAAAGCCCCCGCCGCACGGGTGCTGTTGTAGTGGATCCCCTTTGAGAGCAATTCCTTGCCGGTTCCGCTCTCCCCGGTGATGAGGACCGTGGCGTCGCTCGGCGCGACGCGTCCCGCAAGATCGAGGACCTCCCGGATCCGTTCACTGCCGCCGATAATGCTGTCGAAACGGTAGCGATCAATGACCTCGGCACGAAGCTGGACGTTCTCCCGCTCGAGGCGCCGCATCTTGATCGCACGGTCCAGGGTGATATGAAGTTCCTCCCGATTGAACGGTTTGGTAATGTAATCGACGGCGCCCTGTTTCATGGCCTCCACAGCGCTCTCGATGGTCCCATAAGCGGTGATCATGATGACCGGAAGGCCAGGATCGGCCTGGCGAAACTTCTTCAGCACCTCCATGCCGCTCATGCCGGGCATGGTGATATCCGTAATGACCGCGTCGAAGGGTTCTTTCTCGTACAGCGCAAGCCCTTCCTCCCCGCTCGCCGCGGCTCGCACAAAATAACCCTTCTCTACCAGGCTGTACTCGATCACCCGCCTGAGGCTCTGGTCATCATCAATGAGAAGTATGTGAGGTTTTTTACCCATAATATCCCCCGTAGCGAAGCACACAAAATAATATCGGAAGGCAACGTACTACACATTGAACTCGGCATAGCGCTCACGGTGAACTTCGCGCACGTTCCACTCCTGCGTCTCTATATTATACCGGTATCGTTATCGTGAACGTCGCACCCTTCCCCGGTTCGCTCGCGACATCGATGGTCCCGCGATGGTTCTGAATGATCCGGTAGGTGATCGCGAGGCCCAGTCCGGTACCGTCCTTTTTGGTGGTAAAGAAGGGACTGAAAAGTTTTTTCCGGTTATCCGTTGATATCCCCGCACCGGTATCAACGATCTTCACCTCGATCCGGTCGTCGCGCCGTGCGCTCACCACAGTCAGGGTGCCGCCCTCCGGCATGGCCTGGATCGAGTTCAGGACCAGGTTCAGGAAAGCCTGCTTCAGGAGACCGGCGTCAAGATCCCATTTCCCGATATTGTGATCGAGCCGTTTCTCTACCGAGATACCCGCCTTCCTGGTGGGTTGTGCCGTAAGGGCGAGCACGGATTCAAGGAGCTCATTGATGTCCGCCTCACGAAGTTCAGGAGGTTTGGGCCGGGAGAAATCGAGGAACTCCTGCACGATCTTGTTCAACCGGTCCGTTTCCTTCAAGAGGATCTCAATAAACTCATGTTGGGGAGCATCGGGGCCGTAATAGTCCTTCAGGATTTCAGCCGCTCCTTTGATGGAACCGAGTGGATTCCGGATCTCATGTGCCATGCCGGCGGACAATTCCCCCAACGCCGAGAGCCGGTCCGCCCGTCTGAGCTGTTCCTCTGTCTGGAAAAGGACCTCGGTCTGCGCCTTCAGCTTCCGGTGGGACTCGTCCAGCCGGACAAGCGCATCTTCATGCCGTTTCCGCTGGCTCCGCTCCATCTCGATCAGCACACCCGTCATCCCGCCGATGAGGAGAAACAGGAAGATCTCCACATAATTGTAGATCGACCAGACAGGGTCCATCCATACGAAAATGTGCGGCGTGAACAACGCCGCCGAGATGATCGAGACCAGGACGCCCCCTCGGGTCCCGAACCAGTATGCACCGAGAATAATCGGGACTATGTACAGATGGGCCAGTGTAATATGGAGGATGTTGGTAAGCAACCCGCCGCCGTCGTGGTGTCCGGCAGAATGCCTGCTCATGCCCATAAGCGTATGGACGAGGGTGACGACACCCAACATGCCGGCGAGACTCGCCTGTCTGATGATGTTCTTTTTCAGCTTAAATTTCATCGCGTGGTAAATAAATTTCCTTTCAGATTAAACTAATCCCCTCAGACCGTGTCTATTATACACAATACGATATGCAATAAAAGACAAAAAAGAAATCTGCGTGGCGTAGCATGGATTTTGAAATAAAGATCGTCTGTAAGACAAAAAAACCATGCGATCGGGAAAATATCATTTTAACAAACGCCAGGGGGTGACGGGGCTTCGCGTACTGTTGCACGCAACGTGAGGTTTATGACAGGGGCTAAAATTGCAGCTTTAGAAAGCGATTTCATGAATTTTGTATACTGAAATAAATTTATAAACTTGACAAGCAGAAGTGAATTTGTTAAATTACATCATTCACCATTAATCTTAAACTGGAAGGGAGGTGAAACCACTATGAAGAAGATCATTGCTCTGTTCACGGCAGTTGTGTTCGCCATGACCCTCGGCGTTGCATTCGCTCAGGAGAAGGCGGCAGCCCCGGCTGAGAAGAAGGCCGAGGAGAAGGCAGCTCCTAAGAAGGCAAAGAAGGCAAAGAAGGCAAAGAAGGCAAAGAAGGCTGAAGAGAAGAAGGCTGAAGAGAAGAAGGCTGAGGATAAGAAGGCAGCAGCCCCGGCAGCGAAGTAGTTCTATACCGCAGATTTATTATCCAGTGCGGGAAAATGAATTCGTAGATGTGATTGAGCAGGCGGTCAGTATTGATCGCCTGCTTTTTTTTATAGATCCCTTAATTCCACCTTAACATGAGCCTCTTCGTCGTATTGATCTCTTTGATCAGCGCGGAGAGCGACCCCGTACCCTCATCCACGGTGTCCGGACTGAAGTCATAGATTTCGCCGGCAAAGACTTTGAGATCGCGCGGGATGATCCGGAACTCGATCTCTACCCAGTCATTCTCGGCACCGATTATTTCAAAGGTGCACCG
>CAYILT010000183.1:0-6943 GCA_964364055.1 uncultured Nitrospiraceae bacterium
GCATCGTAACCGATTGACGTTACCTTTGGTTGCGGCCGGAGGCCGCGCTATGAAAAAGAATAACCAGATCGGTGTCAACAGGTTATTGGAAATAGGAAATTGAGTGGGATTTGAGGACACTGCACACAGAGTCAAGGGAGGCCCAATGATGACAAGCGTGAGTAAGAACAAATTCCGGACGGCGATTATACTCCTTGCCGTCTTCATCGTATTTCTTGCCGGTCGTGCGTCATCTTCATACGCGGCCGAACCATATACGGTCGGCGTAGTCCCGCAGTATGACCAGCGGCAGCTTTTCGAAATATGGAAGCCTCTTCTGGACGAGCTCCAAAGACGGACAGGTCTTTCCTTCAGACTGGCCTCGGTGCCCACCATTCCGGTATTTCAAAAGGAATTCCTTAACGGCAGCTATGATTTTGCCTATACGAACCCCTACGACCTTTTGCAGGCGCGGAAATCCCGGGGATATGCGCCTATCGTCCGCGACCGTGTTGCCCTGCGCGGGATTCTGGTGGTCCGCAAGGACAGCCCGATAAAGAAACTATCGGAGTTGAACAATAAGGTTGTGGCTTTTCCTTCGCCGAATGCCCTGGGGGCCTCTCTGCTCATGCGGGCTGACCTTTCCCGGCTTCACCGTGTCAGCGTCGTCCCTCTCTACGTCAAGACCCATGGTTCCGTGTATCTTCACGTCGTGAAGGGACTGGCGGAGGCGGGCGGCGGTGTGCAGAAAACGCTTGAGGAGCAGGAGAAGCCCATACAGGACAGCCTGAGGATTTTATATACCACCCGTGATATTCCTTCTCATCCCATCGTTGTACATCCCCGGGTGCCCGGGAGAGACGCGGAAAAAGTACGGCACGCCTTTCTTGAGATGGCGGCAACAGAGGAAGGGCGGAAGCTTCTTTCAAAAATACCCATGAAACAGCCTGTTTCGACCTCAATGGATGATTATTCCCTCATGCGGGATTGGGGACTCGAATCTTTCTGGGTCGAGGAATAATGACCGTAGGACTGAGAACAAAAATATTTCTGCCCCTTCTGCTTTCGGGCCTCCTGCTCGCCTCGTATCTGTACGGGTACTGGATGCCCCGATTGCTTGCGGACGCTGAAAACAGCTACCAGAGTTCGCTCAGCAGCCATCTCGACAGTGTGGCGGAAGGACTGGTTCCCCTTCTGCTGGGAAAGCAGCTTGATGCAATCTATGGCAACCTTGACGCCCTCCTCAAAAAGAATGAAAACTGGGCAAGCATTGAACTGTTCGATCCGCAGGGCAGGCTTCTTTACCCTCTTGATGCGCCCACGGCTTCAAAAAGACATAAGGACGATGATGTCAGGATATTGAAGCAGGACATCCGATATCTTGATACGAACCTCGGCGATCTGGTTGTAAAAGTCAGCCTTACCGAAAAACTGGATGTGATCAGAAGAGATTATGTCAGACTTTTTTACCTGTTATTTATTGTTATGTTCCTCTTTTTTCTGACGACAGGCTTCATCCTTGAGCTCCTGGTGAGAAGACCGATCAAGCATCTTGCCGATGCGTCCCAACGGCTTGCGGAGGGGGATTTCGGGATGCCTCTTCCCGCGACCGGCAATGACGAAATTGGAACGCTTATGAAAAGCTTTGTCGCGATGCGTGACGCCATCAGCTTGAACACCGGAAAACTTTCCGACGCGAATGAACAACTGCGGCTTGAGGTCAAGGAGCGGAAGCAGGCGGAAGAGGTAATCAGGGAACACTCCGCCCAGATCGAAGCGGTAAACAGAGAACTGGAGTCCTTCGCCTACGTCGTATCCCACGACCTGAAGGCCCCGCTGCGGGCGATCACCTCGCTTTCGAGCTGGCTCGATGCGGATTACGGGGACAAGCTGGATGAGCAGGGCCGGGAGTCCCTGGGCCTGCTCGTCCAGCGGGCGAAGAGGATGAATAGCCTGATCGACGGTATTTTGCAATATTCGCGCGTCGGCAGGGTCAAAGAGGGGATGAAACTCACGGACCTGAACGAGGTGGTGAAGGACGTGATTGATCTCCTGTCCGCGCCCGCCGGCGTCACGGTAACGATCGAGACTGAGCTGCCGACCCTCCTGTGCGAGAAGACGCGCATCTATCAGGTCTTCCAGAACCTAATCAGCAACGCGGTGAAACATCTGGACAAGCCGGAGGGTGTCATCAGAATAGGCTGCGTTGATAGTTCGGAGTTAGGAGTTCAGTGTTCGGAGAAGGTAGAGTCAGGAGTTGGGAGTTCGGAGTTTGGAGACACCCCCCTCAGTCCCCCCTTAATAAGGGGGGAAGATCGTAAAATCCCCCTCAATCCCCCTTTGCTAAAGGGGGAAGTAAATCAATCCCCCCCTTTGGAAAAGGGGGGCCAGGGGGGATTTAAGAGTGAAAATTATTACACCTTCTATGTCTCCGACAACGGCCCGGGCATCGAGGAGAAGTATTTCGACAAGATTTTCCAGATGTTCCAGACGCTCAAGCCCAGGGACGAGGTGGAAAACACGGGCGTGGGGCTCACGATCGTGAAGAAGATCGTGGAAATGTACGGCGGGAAGATATGGCTGGAATCGAAGCTCGGCGAAGGGAGCACGTTCTGGTTCACCTTGCCGAAGAGGGAGCACGGGGGCGCCGGCGGAGATGCGGCGGTCAGAACAACGGGAGGCGGACATGCATGAGAACAAGATAAAATTGCTGCTGGTCGAGGATGACCGCGTGGACCAGATGGCGTTCACGCGCGCTGTTGACGGTGAAAACCTGCCCTACGACTGCACCATTGCCGGCTCGGTGGCGGAGGCCAGGGAGAAGCTGCGGACAGGCCGGTTCGACGTGGTCATCCTCGACCTCCTGCTCGGCGACGGCACGGCCTTCGACCTTATCCCGAGCATCAAGGACGCGCCCTTCATCATCGCTACCGGAAGCGGCGACGAGAACAAGGCCGTGGAGGCCATGAAGCTCGGCGCCTGGGACTACCTGATCAAGGACCCGCAGCGCAGCTACCTGAAGGTCCTGCCCGCGACCGTGCAGAACGCGGTCAGGCGCTTCCGGGCGGAGCAAAAGGCCCGGGAAAAGGACCTCTACGTGCGCGCGATCATCGAACGGGTGTCCGACGCGATCATCACGATCGACGAGAGTAACTCCGTCGAGTCCTTCAACCCGGCGGCGGAACGGATCTTCGGGTTCGCGGCCGCCGACGCGGCGGGAAAGGACGTCTCTCTGATGGTCCCCGCCCTCGGCACCGGGGAGACGCTGCCCGTCCGGGAGGACCTGCTGGCGGGCAAGCGGCGGGAGGTGGTCGGGATCAGGAGGGAGGGGAGCGCGTTCCCGGCCGAGTGCTCCGTCTCCGATATGTGGCTCGACGGCCGCGTCCGTCTCATCGTTTCGGTCAAGGACATCACGGACCAGAAGGAGCTCGAAAAGGTGCTGCGCGAGCAGGCGGTGCTGGACGGCCTCACGGGCTTGTACAACAAACGGGCGCTGCTCGGCATCCTCAATGACGAGGTGAGCCGCAGCAGACGGTACCACCGGACCTTTATGATCATCCTGATGGACATCGATCACTTCAAAAACGTGAACGACATCTACGGACATCCCGCCGGTGACGAGGTCCTGAAGGGCGTGGCGGGCCTGATCAAAGCCGGCGTCCGTTCCCAGGACAAGACCGCCCGGTACGGCGGCGAGGAGTTTGCCGCCATTCTGCCCGAGACGGACGCGGCCGGAGGGCTGGTGGTCGCGGAGCGGCTCCGGCGGAGGATCGCGGACCATCCGTTCAAGGCCCGGGACCATCGGGGCAGCGAGGTGGACATCGCCGTCACGGTAAGCCTGGGCGTCGCCTCGTTCCCGCGGGACGGCGACGCCACGGAGGCGCTCATCTTACGGGCCGACGGCGCGCTGTACGAGGCGAAAAACAAAGGGAGAAATTGCGTGGCAGGGGGGGACATAAAACCATGAAGCCGAAGAAGACCATTCTGCTCGTGGAGGACGACTCCGTGGACGCGATGACGGTCAGGCGGGCGCTCAAGGAGGTCAATGTCACCAACCCCGTAGCGGTCGCGGGCAACGGAGAAGAGGCCCTGGAATATTTACGGAACAACGCAAACGAGAGGCCCTGCATCATCCTCCTGGACCTCAACATGCCGAAGATGAACGGCATCGAGTTCCTGAGGGTCGCGAAGCAGGACGGCATGCTCAGGGCGGTCCCCGTCGTGGTGCTTACCACGTCCCGGGGAGAGCGGGAGAAGGTCGAAAGCTTCAACCTCGGCGTGGCCGGGTACATGATCAAGCCCGTGGATTACCGGCAGTTCGTCGAGATGATGCGTACGATCGACCTGTACTGGACGATCAGCGAGCTGCCGGAGTAGGACGAGGGACGAAGGGCGAAGGGATGAGGGACGAGGGACGAAGGAAGAGGGACGAGGGACGAAGGACGAAGGACGAAGGGCGAAGGGCGAGGGACGAAGGGCGAAGGGCGAGGGACGAAGGACGAAGGACGAAGGGCGAAAAATGATTGAGGAAGAGAAGGAGAAGACAATCAAGTGGAAAAAGATAAAAGGATCAATAGTGTAAGAGATTTGGATGTGTATAAAGTTGCGTTTGAGACGGCGATGGAAATATTTGAAATCACAAGAACGTTTCCCGTTGAGGAAAAGTATTCCATGACCGATCAAATACGAAGGTCTTCACGTTCTGTGTGCGCTAATCTATCGGAAGGTTGGCGAAAGAGACGCTATAAAGCCGTTTTTGTGAATAAATTATCAGATGCCGCCCAGGAAGCCGCGGAAACTCAGACCTGGCTTGAGTTTGCCTTTCGATGCAATTATATCGATAAAATGCGCTTTGAAAAAATGTACGAAAAATACGAACATGTTTTCGCCATGCTCTATTCCATGGAGGAAAAAGCCGATGCATTCTGCAAAGTACAGGGCGTCAGGAGCGCAGGAGGACGAGCAGATGGGTGAGTTGCATAATTCGGACATCGTCCCTCGTCCCTCGGCCATCAGGGTCCTGCTCGTCGAAGACGACCGGGTGGACCGGATGGCCTTTGAGCGGTTCGTGGCCGGGGAACGACTCCCCTACGACTGCACGACCGCCGCGTCGGTCTTCGAGGCGACCCGCGCGCTGGGAGCGGGGAAGTTCGACGTCGCGATCTTCGATTATCGCCTGGGTGACGGGACCGCGTTCGACCTTATCGGCCTCCTCGGCGAGGTCCCCTGCATTATGGTGACCGGAAGCGGCGAAGAAGAGATCGCCGTCAGGGCGATGAAATCCGGGGCCTCCGACTACCTGGTGAAGGACGAGGACCGTGCCTATCTCTCGATCCTGCCGAAGACAGTCGAGAACGCCATCCGGCGCAGCCGGACGGACAAGGCACTAAAGGAATCCGAGGAGAAGTTCCGGGTTCTGGCGGAACGATCGCCGAACATGATCTTTATCAACAAAGGTGGGCGGGTCGTATACGCCAATGAGAAGTGCGAAGAGGTCATGGGATATACACGAGAGGAATATCTCTCTCCTGACTTTAACTTCCTGACGCTTATTGCGCCTGAATCACTGGAACTGGTAAAAAATGCTTTTGGCCGGCAGATGAACGGCGAAGACGTGCCTCCCTTTGAGTATGCGCTTTTAACCAGGGAGGGAACAAGGATAGAGGCTATTATCAACACTAAATTGATAAACCTTGGAGGAGAGACAGCCATACTTGGTATCGTAACCGACATTACAGACCGGAAGAATATGGAGAAAGAGCTGAGGGAATTCTCCGGGCGGCTTGAAGTGCTGGTGAAGGAAAGGACAGCGGAACTGGAGACGGAAGTCGCTGAACGGAAGCGCGCAGAGGAGGATGTCCGCAAGTTGAATGAGGACCTGAGACAGCATATCGAGGAGCTTGAGGAGGCCAGGATGCTTGCGGACGCCGGCATAAAGGCGCGGGGCGCATTTCTGGCAAATATCTCCCACGAGCTGATAACGCCGCTCAATTCCATAATCGGGTTCTCGCAGATATTGATCGACGGCCTCGGCGGCCCGATGAACGACCAGCAGAAAGATTATGCGGCATCGATCCTGCAAGGCGGAAACCGGCTCCATGAGACCCTCAAGGAGATCGTCCAGTTTGCCGGGCTTGAATCGGGTGAAATGCAGCTCCATGCGGACCGGTTCCTTCTCAAGGACCTCCTGAAGTCCTCGCTCCTGGCGTTCCAAGAGAAGGCGGTCGTACAGGGCGTCGCCCTTTCTCTGGATATCGGATTGCCGCCGGAGGCCGAGATTGAGGCTGACCGCGGAAAGCTCCAGCAGGTCATGTTCAACCTCCTTGATAATGCGATCAAGTTCACACCAGCGGGCGGTAGCGTAAGCGTAAGCGCGCGGTTGACGAGGGACGAGGGACGCTTGACGAAGGACGTGGGACGAAGGACGAAGGACGAGGGAGGAGGTGCGTCCATCGTCCTAACGAGCGAAGCGAGCGGTCGTCCATCGTCCATCGAGATTTCCGTGGCTGATACGGGTATCGGGATCAAAGAGGAGGATATGTCGAGGCTCTTCCAACCATTCCAGCAGCTTGAATCGCCCTATACCAAACAATACAAAGGGACCGGGCTCGGCCTGATACTCGCGAAAAAGATCGTTGAGCTTCACGGCGGGAAAATATGGGTAGAGAGCGAGATCGGCAAAGGGAGCACGTGCAAGTTTTCGATACCGGTGGAGCAGGCGGGGCGGAATGTGGAGTGCGGAGTACGGAGTGCGGAATAAAATCGCAAATGACAAATAATATCCAAGCATCAAATTCGAATGTCCGAAAGGTTTTGAATTTTGATCATTGATAGTCTCGTAAAAAGTTCAAAAAGCCGTCTTTGCGAGCGTAGCGAAGCAATCTCGTAGTTCATACCTGTTTGAAAAAACGAGATTGCCGCGTCCCCCGGATCGCGTCCGGGGCTAAAGGCGCTCCTCGCAATG
>CAYILT010000184.1:0-6924 GCA_964364055.1 uncultured Nitrospiraceae bacterium
AAACCCCGCGGCAAGCTACGGGGAATGCGCTCGCTCCTGGATTCAGACTTCAGAACCTTCTGGATTCCGGCGTCCGCCGGAAAGACGGCCTGACGAATTCGTTTGTGCACCTTTGCTTTTGACGTCTCCCCGGCGCAGGCCGGGGTCCAGTCCGATAAATGATAACCCGTAAACCTTCTGGATTCCGGCGTCCGCCGGAAAGACGGCATTTGATGCATACACTTTTTTTTCGTCATACCGGAAAGCCGCCGTCCGAAGAAACAGCGCAGAAGTCCGTCAACGCCTTGAAGGAAACTGCATCATTCTTCGCCCCGAACTTCACGGTCTCTTCACTGATGTATGTAGTTTGTACCAAATCATCCTGCATAATGCCCTCGCTCAGATAATTTTCGACGGCCTCTAGTCCTCCGAACTCTTCTGGACGACGGAGGGGGACGACGGAGGGGACGTTGTGTCCGGGATGGACTTCCCCCCATCTGATGGTTCTTTTACCTTGTATCCCCGTTTATACCCTTATGCATTGTAGACTGTAATTGCAACTTTTCACCGTTTGGCATGTGAATGACGTTTGACTGTTTTCTTTCCGATGTCCTGGCTTCCTTCGCAAGCGTCAGGAGGCCCGGCGCGACGTTCCAGTGTTCCCCGTTGTCGGTAATGACCGTGACCGTCTTTTTGTTATATTTGGTCAACACGCCGCAGAGCGCAGGACGGTCGTCCGTCTTGAAGCTCACCCGATCGCCGACCTTGAATTCCAGCATCTTGTTGTGCGCCCGTGTCTGACTCAGGAAGCGCAGCCGTTCGACGATCCGGCGGTTAAGATCAATCAGTTCATTCTCAGTAAGCAGAGCCCCGGAGGCGACGTTGTTTCTAACTGTGCTTTTCGCTCACACAGCATGAATGATTTCAAATCTTGGGAAAGGTAATCCTTCTTTTGCGGGTGTTTCTGGTCGATTATAGTACACGACCCTTTTTTGTCAAGCAATTCGATGGGGTATTACGAACGAGCGTCTTTTTTCGCGAGAAGTCAGGCGCGAGGGGGGATTGAAGCAGAATGCGGATAGTCAAATATTCACTCAGTTTATGCGAACACCAACCGACCTTTTGGCTCCGGTAGTGAACGGCCCAATTCCTTGGCAGTGTCAATCCATTCCTGAATGATCACCTCGATATTCGCAAGTGCCTCCTGATATGTTGCTCCATCGGCGGCGCACCCCGGGAGCTCGGGCGCCTCGGCGATAAAAGCGTCGTCTTCTTTGCTCCAATATATTATCACTTCATACCTAACCATGTATCCCGCCTCCCAATTTGTATTTTAGGATAACATTGCGAACCTGCTTGACCTGATACGGTTTTGCCTTCGATCCTTTGGGCTGTATGTTCAATATCTCTTCCACGCCGTCTTTTGTGAAAATATGATGGCTGCCGCGAATCCGCTCCTGAAACCCTAAATTCATGAGAATCCGGCGCATCTCATCAAAGAGGATGTCGGTATCGGAGGCGCCGCGTAAAATCCGCTCCAGCAGTTTTTCTCTTTGAGTCACGCGACTCTCCTGAACATAGGGCAATTTTCTTTATGTATTCAATTCTACTTTAGAACAAGACACCGGTCAAGAAAAAGTATCGAGCACACCGCATATGGGGCAGGGTTCCCGGAAATCATGCCTACTATCCGGCTGCCGCTGTTTATGGTGAGCTGAAATTGTTGCTGCTCATCGTTTGGGCATTTGGAGCCCCGGAGGGGACGTTGATGCTTACGATGCATTGTCGCAAACCAACCATTCTCTCAGACCTGCGTCAATGCGCCCGGCGTCTGGTTTGCCGCTGCTCCAGCCACTTTTTGAAAGATTCTTGCCCTTCCCCTGACGGCCTTCCCACAAGCAATCCTTCAACGCTGAGGTCCTCGTCAATTTCATCCCAATGAATGCCCTGTCCCTTGCCGATAAGCCTCCAATGCTTGCGCTCTTGGTTCGTGGCATGGAGCAGTCTGGGAAACCATGCCAGCGGAACGGAAATGGTCCTTCCGTCGCTCAAGTCAACCGTGAGGGTGTCCTTTGTGATATTCACCTTCTCAGCATTCGGGACCAGCAATTCAACTTCCGAAATAGTCATTCCACACCTCCACAAACCGGTCAAGATCCTCTTCAATACGACGGAGGGTGCGTTGTTCTTATTTGATACTTAAATTCATTGCCCTTCACAAATCCCCTCGCCCCTCCTGATCCCGCGCTCATAGTTCAATGATGCCGCATTTTTCCTGCACGGCTTTGCGTCCAAAGCATCAAGGCACCGCTACGTACTCTGCGAAGGACGTTGATTCGGGAATGGGAAGATTGTCCTCTTGAAGCCCGCGGACGTGCATTTCAATGGCTTCGCACATGTTCTTTTCCGCCTCTTCCCGTTTGGCTCCCGCCGCAACGCATCCCGGCAAGTCAGGCGAGTAGGCGGAATAATTTTCTCCGGCTTTTTCAATCACAATAAGAAATCGTCGCATTGCTATTTTACCTCATACGCCACTCACTCGTTCCCCCTCTCCCCGGTTTCCTCGCCGGTGATCCGGCGTATCTTCTCCAGCCGCTTCCGCCGTTCGTCGCGCGCGACGTACCAGTCCTGGATGAGCGTCTCGATCAGCCCGATCAGCAGCTTCGCCTCGCCGGGATCGGCGTCCTGGATCTCGGCGCCTTCGTTCTCCATCCGGGCGCCGATCATCCCGCTTTTCCTGACGGACTCGATGGCCTCCCAGGTGAGCGGGTCCGCCGTGCCCTTGATCTGGCGAAACTCGTCGTTGAGCCCGCCGGGCTGGACGCGCCAGAAGTCCCGCAGCATTTCCGAGAGACAGCGCCGCGACAGGGCCGCCGCGACCTTCGGGCTCAATTCGAGGGTAAGACAGGCCTCCCGGTAGTCCTCGGAAACCTGCTGGGGAAGGGCGACCGGGAAGGAGCGGGCCTGCGAGGGCGGGACCAGCGCCCAGGTCTTGAGGTGCTTGCCCGTATAGGCGCGATTCCCCGAGATCTCCAGGGTGTGCAGCGAAGCGCTCAGGGAAAACTGTCCGCACCGGGGATTGGGACAGACCACGAATTTGCTCACCAGACGGCGCGGGCCGTCGGCGTTCGGCAGGGCGAGGTCCGCAAAGGCGACCTGCCGCCCTTTCCCGGTCACGGTCTGGTCGGTATTGCAGAACGGGCAGTGCCAGAGATATTCGCTCACGTGTTCCTCCTTGCGGATATGCTTGGTTCATTCGTAATGAAGTTGAAAAGGCACTGTATGACCACAGAAACAAACTCGGAAGAAAAGCTTATCCACAGATTTCGCAGACTTCGACGTGAGCTCAGTCGAACGATTGACGCAGATTTAATCTTTAAAACACTTCCGGATGCTCTTTTTGAATCTGTGTAATCTGTGTCGCTTAGGAGCGCCTACTTTTGGAATCTGCGGACGAGTCGTAGCCTTTCTCGGTTTCTGGTCTGCACAGCTTTTTTCAACTAAAATACGAAAGACCCAAATGCTTCTGGTCATTCCGCGAGCAATTCCTGAAGCTGTTGCTCGTCCCACTCCCTGGTGATGACCACCTCGCCGATCTTCTTCGGCAGGATAAAACGCACCTTGCCGTCCTCGGCCTTCTTGTCGACCTGGATCATATCCATGAACTGGGTGACCGTAGGACGGGGCGTCATCACCGAGAGGCTGGTGGGGAGGCCATAGGCCTTGATGAGTTTCTCGATGCGCTCCGGGACCCGGGCATCGCAGAGACCGGTGCGGTGGGCAAGCTTCGCTGCGTACACCATGCCGATGGCGACCGCTTCGCCGTGTCTGCTCGAATAGTCCGACAGGGTTTCAACGGCATGGCCCACGGTGTGCCCGAAGTTCAGGATGGCCCGGAGACCGCCTTCGCGCTCGTCCTTGCTCACCACGTCCGCCTTGATCTCGCAGGACCGCCGGATGATGTGTCCCAGCGGGCCCTCTTCAAGGTTCAGGATCTTTTCCCGGTTCTTTTCGAGAAAGTCAAAGAGCTCGCGGTCCCAGATCACGCCGTACTTGATGACCTCCGCCATGCCCGAGAGGAGCTCTTCCTTCGGGAGGGTCTTGAGCGCGTCCAGGTCCATGAGCACGAGCCTGGGCTGGTGGAACGCGCCGATCATGTTCTTGCCCATGGGATGATTGACGCCGGTCTTGCCGCCCACGCTGCTGTCCACCATGGCGAGGAGCGTGGTCGGCGCCTGGACGAAGGGCACGCCGCGCATGTAGCACGCGGCCGCAAACCCCGTGAGATCGCCGATCACGCCGCCGCCGAGGGCCACGAGCGGCGAGCGGCGGTCAAAGGCATTGATCAAAAGCGCGGTGAAGACGGCGTTGGCCCAATCGAGGGTCTTGTACTGCTCGCCGTCGGGGATCTCCACCGGCATGGAAATGAACCCGGCCGCCTTAAGGCTCGTGAGCACGGTCTTGCCGTAGAGCTTGTTCACTGTGGGGTTCGTCACCACCGCGACCTTCGTGCCGACCCGGAGCTTGCCCATCTCTTCGCCGAGCTTTTCGAGCTTCGCGCCGATGAGGATATCGTAGCTCCGCGCGCCGAGTTCCACCTTAACAACATGCATGGCGTACCTTCTCCTTTATCTCGGCGATCACGTCGTCCACGGACCGCTCCGACGTATCGATGATGAAATCCGCCTGGCGGTAGAACCGCTCCCGGGCGTCCAGGAGCTCGCGTATCTTCGCCAGGGGGTCCTCTCCTTGCAACAGCGGCCGGTGGGTCTCGTGCTTGATCCTATTATAGATGCTTTCCGGATGGGCGGTGAGGCAGATGGCGACGCCGTTCTCCTTGAAGGCCTTGCGGTTCTCGTCGCGGATGACGGCGCCGCCGCCGGTGGAGACCACCTGGTTTTCGTTCTCGAGGACCTGTTTGACGATGCGCGTCTCCACATCGCGGAAATAGGGTTCACCGAAGGCCGAGAAGATCCCGGTGATGGTGCTCTTCTGGTCCGCCTCGATCAACTCGTCGGTATCGACAAAGGTGAAACCCAGGTCCTTCGCGAGACGCGTTCCCACACTGGTCTTGCCGACGCCCATGAATCCCGTAAGGATGATGTTCTTGAACATGGCTTGCCCCGCGTCTCACGGCAACGGTCAGGAGGCCCGTTGCGTCATCCGGTTACGGGGTCCGTCATTTCCCTTGCCGTCCCCCGAGCACCGAAACAGGCTTCGTTGCCGCTTTACGTTGCCGAGACCGCTCCTTCCTCCACTCCCATCCTGTCCTTGAGGTATTTCCGGTACTGCTCGTAGTTACGCTTCATCTCATCGACGCTGTCGCCGCCGAACTTCTCGATCAGGGCCGAGGCGATCTCGAAGGCCGCGACGGCCTCGCCCACGACGGCGGCCGCGGGCACGGCGCAGACATCGGATCGCTCAACTGCCGCTTTAAAGGGTTTCTTCGTTTCCATGTCGACGGAGCGGAGCGGCTTCATCAGCGTCGGGATGGGCTTCATTGCGGCGCGGAGGGTGATGTCCTCGCCGTTGCTCATGCCGCCCTCGATGCCGCCCGCGTGGTTGGTCTTGCGAAAGAACCCACCTTTCGGCCCCCAGAAGATCTCGTCGTGCACCCTCGAACCGGGACGGTTGGCAACGCCGAAACCTGAGCCGAGCTCCACGCCCTTCATGGCCTGGATGCTCATGACCGCGGCAGCAAGCCGGGCGTCGAGCTTCCGGTCCCAGTGAACATGGCTCCCGAGCCCCACGGGCGCGCCGGAAACAATGATCTCGAAAATGCCGCCCAGGGAATCCCCTGTGCGCGCCGCTTCGTCGATCTTGAGCTTCATCCTTTTCTCGGCGTGGTGGTCGGCACAGCGCAGCTCCGAAGCCTCGGTCCGTTTTCTGATCTCCTTGAGGGACATCTTGTCGCCCCGGGCATAGACCCCGCCGATCGCGATCACCTGGCTGGTGATGGTAATGCCGAACTCGTCCAGGAGCCTCTTCGTCACGGCCCCCACGGCAACGCGCATGGCCGTCTCCCTGGCGCTTGAACGCTCCAGGATGTTCCGGATGTCGGTCATACCATACTTGAGGGCTCCGGCAAGGTCGGCGTGGCCCGGCCGCGGGCGCGTTACCGGCTCGGCGGTGTTCAGGAACGCCGGGTCCGGAGACATTTTGGCGCGCCAGTTATCCCAGTCCTTGTTGCGGACCATAAGGCCGATAGGGCCGCCCAGGGTCTTTCCCCAGCGCACGCCGGAGAAGATCTTGACCGTGTCCTTCTCGATCTTCATTCTTCCGCCCCGTCCGTAACCCACTTGGCGACGGGCAAGGTCATTATCGATGTCCGTGACCCGGATCAACAGACCGGCCGGCATGCCTTCGATGATGCCCATCAGCAGCTCGCCGTGGGATTCCCCGGCAGTCAAATACCGTAACATTGCGCCTCCTTATGGAACCAAGAAACCACTATAATAATTGCCTTATATTTCATATAGTTATATGCTGCACGCTCGATCCTGAACAGACCGAATCCTTGAAAACAACGAAAAAACCCTGAAAAACCCTGTAAAATCGGGCTCATCATAGCAAATTTTGGATAGAAGTGCAATCAAAAGTATGGTATATTCCGGGCACATCAACCTGAGACGATAAACCACCGCTACGGGTTTATTAGAACTACAGCGAACTTTTACGCATCTCATTCCATTTATCCGTCATTCCGGCATGGTTCAAGCCGGAATCCAGTGAGGCTCTTGCAAAAGTCCCGTTCATGGTTCGACAGGCTCACCACGAACGGGAAAATCCCTGAATATTCAGTACGCCGCCGTTCGCCCTGAGCTTGTCGAAGGGTTACAAATGGACTTTTGCAAGAAGCTCCAGTGACTTTGGTTTTATCTTCATCCTGAAAAACCTGGATTCCCGATAAAATCCCCCGATTAAAGCATTCGAGGGCAGGCCTTC
>CAYILT010000185.1:0-6893 GCA_964364055.1 uncultured Nitrospiraceae bacterium
TTGATGGGAACGCCTGCGTCCATGAGCGCCAGCGTGCCGCCGCAGACCGTGGCCATGGATGAAGAACCGTTGGACTCAAGGATGTCCGAAACGATCCTGATCGTATAGGGGAACTCCAGCTTGGAAGGCATCATTGCCTTAAGCGCACGCTCAGCGAGAGCCCCGTGTCCAACTTCTCTCCTGCCCGGGCCTCGCAGGGGTTTGGTCTCTCCCACGCTGAACGGAGGGAAATTATAATGAAGCATGAAGGTCTTGAAATACTCGCCTTCGAGGGAGTCGATGCGCTGTTCGTCCTCGGATGTTCCGAGCGTCGTCACGACCAATGCCTGGGTCTCTCCCCGGGTAAAAAGCGCTGATCCGTGCGTCCGGGGAAGCAACCCGACGAGGGAACTGATAGGCCGTATTTGGTCCGGTTTCCTGCCGTCAGCGCGCGTATTCTTCTCAAGGATGATCTTTCGTACTTCGTCCTTTTCAATGTCGAAAAAGATGGTTGCTATCTGGCGGCCCCGCATGGGGTCGTCTTCCTTCCTGAGCTTCTGTTTTATCTCGTCGAGAAGAACGTCAAGTGTCTTCTGGCGCTCCATCTTGTCCGGGATGATGATCGAGGTCCGGAGGCGGTCCATGGCCAATGCGGCCACCTGAGACTGGAGATCCTTGTCGATCTCCACGGTCTTGACGACCCGCTTTTTCTTTCCGACCTTGGCCACCAGCTCGAGCTGGAGCGCTACGATCTTTTTGATCTCCCGGTGGGCGATCTCGAGGGCTTCAAGCATCTGGTCTTCGGAGAGCTCGCTGGCGCCTCCTTCGACCATCATGATGGCATCAGCGGTTCCCGCCACGACAAGGTTGAGGGACGAAGCAACGATCTCCTTGAAGCCAGGGTTGATACAGAATTTTCCGTCGATATAACCGACACGGACGGCGCCGATGGGACCACTGAACGGGATGTCGGAGATCGCGACCGCTGCCGATGACGCGATCATGCCCATAAGGTCCGAGGCGCTCTCGTCACCGAGGGACAGGACCGAAGCGATGATCTGCGTGTCAAAGTAATATCCATCGGGGAACAGCGGCCTGAGCGGCCGGTCAATGAGGCGGGACGTGAGGATCTCTTTTTCCGTCTGCCTCCCCTCCCGCTTAAAGAATCCGCCGGGGATCTTTCCCGCGGAATAGGCCTTTTCCTGGTAATCCACCGTGAGCGGGAGAAAATCGACGTTCTCGCGCTCTACCTTCGACGCAACCGCCGTCGCGAGGACCACCGTGTCCCCATACCGCACCACGATGGCGCCATTCGCCTGTTTTGCCATGATGCCTGTTTCCAGGATAACGCGTTTACCGCCTATTTCAATCTCTACTGTTGTTGCCATGCATCCTCATTTCTTTGGTTTTCTGAAAAGTGTTTGCCGGTTATTTTCTCAAGCCGAGTTTTTCGACGATCTGACGATAACGATCAAGATCGTTCACCCGCAGATATTCCAGATGGCGTCGACGCTGGCCGACCATCTTCAGGAGACCCCTCCGGGAATGTTGGTCCAGCTTGTGCGCCCGCAGATGTTCGGTCAGGTGGTTGATGCGTCCGCTCAGGAGCGCGATCTGAACCTCCGGGGAACCGGTATCCGAGGCGTGTCTGCGGTAGGTCGAGATCGTGGTTGTTTTCATGTCCTTGTCCATCAGTCACCCCCCTTTCAATTGGATTTAACAGCATTGCAAGCTTTAAAAGCATTACAAACTATCATATTTACAAGCTCTTGTAAAGCTTTTTATGTGAATAATCAATAAATAAGAGTCATTCGTTATTAAGTAGAAAAAAGCTGTACAAACCAGAAACCGAGAAAGGCTAAGATTCGTCCGCAGATTACGCAGATTACACAGATTAAAAAACCGTTATGACTTGTGTTTTAAGACTTAATCTGCGTCAATCGTTCGACTGAGCTCACGTCGAAGTCTGCGAAATCTGTGGATAAGTATTTCCTCCGAGCCTTTGTTTCTGTGGTCAGACCTTGCCTTTTCAACTTTATTACGAATGAACCATAAATAATCAGGCAATGACCACCTCGGGTCTGATGACCCCCGTGGAGGTCGTCGCAACAGCAAGCATCCGCCCTTCGGCGTCAAGAACCTGTATCATCGGCTGAGCGGCGCTCACAGCGAATCCCGGAGGAATGGAGATGCTGTTGCCATGGGATATCCGCCGGGCTTCCGACGCATCCACGATTACCGCTGCGAGCGATCCCAATGCTTCGCTGAGCGGCAGGAGCGATTGTTCTGCAATTCCGAGTGATACCTTCTCGTTGAGTTGCTCAAGGTCTATCGCCTGTTCGATCCGGAAACGACCGGATCGGGTCCTGACGAGGGCGGTAAGATGTGCTCCCGCCCCCAGGAATGCTCCAATATCAGCACAGAGGGTCCGGATATAGGTCCCCTTGGAACAGGTCACGCTGAAGCGTACCAGGGGGTCACGGTATTCCAGGAGGGTGATCGCGGAGATCGTCACCGGTCGTTCCTTATGCTCCAGGATCGTTCCTTGACGAGCAAGACGGTATGAAGGAACACCGGAAACTTTTACTGCTGAATAGGCGGGCGGACGTTGAAGGATATTGCCTAGGAACTTATCCAAGGCACGCAGCACTTCATCTCGCGAGGGAGGATGATACTCGCGCGTTTCCAGTATGCAGCCGGTTGAATCCAGCGTGTCGGTCGTTGCGCCCAGTTTCAGCTCGGCAATGTATTCCTTGTCGTCCGCTTCGAGATACCGCGCGATCTTCGTTGCCTTTCCAATGCACAGGACGAGCACACCCGTCGCCAGGGGATCAAGGGTTCCCGTATGGCCGATCTTTTTTTCCCGCAAGAGCCCGCGCGCCTTGTTCACCACGTCATGGGAGGTCCAATTCTGCGGCTTGTTTATGACGAGGACGCCGTTCACGAGGAGGATATCGGACCTTTCCCGAATTGCGTTTCAAGCGCTTGTGCGACCGCATTAAGGACCTTTTCCCGGACAGCCGCAAAGGGACCCTCAACGGTGCCGCCTGCGGCGTTCTTGTGGCCTCCCCCGCCAAGGCTCGTCGCAAGTCCTGAAAGGTCGACGCGGCCCTTGGCGCGGAGACTGATCTTGTACTGCGCTGCCCCGGTCTGACGGAACAGTACCGCCACTTCGACGCCCTTTACGGAGCGGACGAAATTGACGAAGCTGTCCGTATCTTCCGCACTGGTGCCGGTCTGGCGGTACAGATCTTCCGTAACGAGGACCCATGCGATCCTTCCATCCCGGCTCCGTTCGATCCCCGAAAGCACTCTTCCGAGAAGATTGATCCTTTTAAAGGCATAGGACTCATAAACGTTCTCAGTGACCGTCCAGGGATCGGCACCGGCCTCAATAAGCGTCGCTGCGATACGCATGCTCTCCGAAGTGGTGTTCGAATAACGGAAGGAGCCTGTATCGGTGAAGATCGCCGTGTAAAGGCAGATGGCCATGTCCTTATCAATGGGGACCTTGAGGCTGGTCAGGAGACGGTAGATCATCTCGCCGGTGGCTGTTGCCTCAGGGTCGAGCCAGGTCAGCGGCCATTCCCGGGGATTGGTCACATGGTGGTCAATGTTGATAAGGGTCCGTGCCGGCCAGGACCCGTTGAAGAGGCCTGTTCGCGGAGGGTCCGCGTCGAGGACCAGGAACGCGTCGTACGTACCCGTCACCGATGGGCCCGTGGTGATGCGGTCGGAGCCGGGCAGGAAGCGGTAAATCTCGGGCACCGGGTCGAGGTTGTGGGCAAAAACCTCTTTACCGATTTTTTCCAGCCCCAGCATCAGGCCGAGCTGGGCCCCCAGGGCATCACCGTCAGGGTTCTTGTGGACAGAGATGAGGACTGTTTTGCACTCCTTGAGTGCGGCGATGAGACCGGCAGGTTCATTCATGCCCGGATCCCTTCCCTTCATCCTTCTTCTGGATCTCGTGCAGGAGCTCATTGATGTGAGCGCCCTGTTCCACGGAGTCGTCGTACCGGAAGAGAAGCTCCGGGATGAACTTCATGCGCATCCGCTTGCCGAGTTCTGATCGGATGTAGGGCGAGGCGCTCTCCAGTCCTTTGAGCGTCGCCGCCTTTTCAGCGCCGTACACGCTCACGAAGACCTTCGCGTTCCTCAGATCGTCCGCGACCTCGACCTCCGTCACGGTCACGAAGCCGATCCTGGGATCCTTGATCTTGCGCATCAGGATATCGGCGATCTCCTGCTTCATTTGATCGCTGACCCGCTCCGCTCTTTTGTACGTAGGTTTAGACATAGGATTGGTCAGAATATTTCAATGTGATAATCCAGAAGGCTGACTTCAGGCACGGACCGCACCATGTCCAGGACATGATCGAGCGTCTGATTGAGGTAGGATTTGTCATTGCTGACGGCGGCTACCGCCAGGGATGCCTTCTGCCAGAGGTCGTTATGGCCGACTTCCGCAACGGACACGTTGAATTTGCTCCGGATGCGGTCCTTCAGGCTTTTCAGCGAATGCCGCTTGGTCTTGAGGGATCCGCTCTCCGGAATATGCATCTCGATGGTGCAGACGCCGATGAACATGGGTATGAGGATCAGAGCTTGGTTGCGATCTTCTCCACGATAAAGGCCTCAATGATGTCGCCGACCTTGAGATCGTTGAAGTTCTCGATGCCGAGGCCGCACTCGTATCCCGACTGGACCTCACGAACATCATCTTTGAACCTTTTGAGCGAGTGCAGCTTGCCTGTATAAATGACCGCATTGTCGCGGAGCACCCGTACACCGTCGTTCTGGCGCGACATCACGCCGTCGATGACGGAACACCCGGCAATGGTCCCGACCTTGGAGACATGGAACGTCTGGCGCACTTCGGCGTGGCCCAGCAACTTCTCCTTGAGCGTCGGCTCGAGGAGGCCTTCCATTGCCGCTTTGATGTCATCGATGATGTTGTAGATGATGTTGTACATCCTGACATCAACGCCCTCGCGCTTGGCAATATCGGCGGCCTTGGCTTCAGGCCGGATATTGAATCCGATGATGATGGCATTGGACGCAGCCGCGAGCATCACGTCTGTTTCGTTGATGGCTCCCACGGAACTATGGATGACCTTGAGCTTCACGGCGGGAGTGGAAAGCTTGCCCAGGGCGTCCACGATGGCTCCTGCTGAACCCTGGACGTCGGCCTTGAGGACGATATTCAGCTCTTTGACCGTCCCTTCCTGGATCTGGCTGTGCAGGTCCTCGAGGGTCACCTTTTTCATCGCCGCCATTTCTGCGTTCCGCTGCTTGGCCGTGCGGAATTCGGCCAGGGCACGGGCCTTCCGTTCCTCATCGAGCACAATGAAACGCTCGCCGGCGCCGGGAACCCCGGAGAAACCGATCACTTCGACGGGAACAGCGGGACCCGCGGCTTCGACGCGCTCGCCTTTGTCGTTATTCAGCGCCCGCACACGGCCGAACATGGTCCCCGATACGAATATGTCGCCCTGGCGGAGCGTGCCGGACTGTACCAGCACCGTCGCGACCGGGCCCCGGCCCTTGTCCAGCTTTGCCTCGATGATGGTGCCGCGGGCCATCTTGTCGGGATTCGCCTTGAGTTCGAGGACGTCCGCCTGGATGAGGATCATCTCCAGCAAGTGCTCGATGCCGATCTTTTTCTTCGCGGATACTTCGCAGAAAATGGTCTGTCCGCCCCAATCCTCAGGGGCCAGTTCAAGGTCCGAAAGCTCCTGTTTGATACGGTCCGGTTTGGAATCGGGCTTGTCGATCTTGTTGATGGCGACGATAATGGGCACGCCGGCGGCCTTTGCGTGGTTCACGGCCTCGCGGGTCTGCGGCATGACGCCGTCGTCCGCGGCGACCACGAGGATGACGATGTCCGTGACCTTGGCGCCGCGGGCACGCATGGCGGTGAACGCCTCGTGGCCCGGTGTGTCGAGAAAGGTTATTTCTCTCCCCTTGAGGCTCACCTGGTAGGCGCCGATATGCTGGGTGATCCCGCCGGCTTCCTTGGCGACCACATTGGCCTCACGGATCGTATCAAGGAGCGAGGTCTTGCCGTGGTCAACGTGGCCCATAATGGTGACCACCGGAGGACGATGTACCTGTGACTCCGCGGTATCCGCTTTTTCCTCCAGCACATCCTCCGCGGTCTCGATCGTGGAAACTTCGCCCTTGACGCCGTATTCTTCGGCAATGAGGAGCGCGGCGTCCATGTCCATGGGCTGGTTCTGCGTCGCCATGACGCCCATGGTCATGAGCTTCTTGATGATATCACCGACCTTCTGCCCGATGACCTCGGCAAACTCCTTGATCGTGCATCCTTCCTGGATCTTCACGACCTTCTTGCGCGGCTTGGTGATGTCGGCAACGTCGGTCTGCGGGGCGAACCGCTCGTCCTTCCGGTGGTGACGCTTGCCGGACGGGAGGGTTTTGAGGTCGGGCAGTTTCTTGAATGACGGTTTCGCGCGGAAGTCGCTGTCTTCCTTGCCCCCGGTTTTTTTATTCTGCCACTTTTTCTTTGACGGCTTGCCTCCGGGAGCCGGCACAGGCATGGCAGGCGGGAACAGCGACGGTTCCAGCACTGGCGCAAACGGTTCCGCCGCTCTGCGGCCGGGGAATCCCGGCCTCTGCTGGGGGAATCTGCCCCCCGGCATACCGGTTGCCGGACGTGCGCCGGGTCTTGCCGAGGGAAACGGCTGCCCCCCCGGTGATTGACCAGGCCGTGCTTGAGCGGCCGGCGCGGTCGTTTTCTGATCGCCGGACATCTCTGCCGGTGCCGTCGGCACTGATCCGGCGGTTCCGGCAGGCGCGATCACCGGAGGAGCGGGCATTGACGGTTTCACTGCGGGGAGGATAGGCGCCGGCTTGGGACGGGTACCCGGCTTTTCCAGAGTGGAGGAGAACTT
>CAYILT010000186.1:0-6888 GCA_964364055.1 uncultured Nitrospiraceae bacterium
TACACTGCCCTGCCGAGCAGCTTCGTTGAGATATCCTGGGATAGCTTATCCGCTTCTTTCCGGAGGTCGCCTCGCGCGGCCGCGGCGGCTTCCGCGATCTCCTTCCGGGCCTTGTCCAGGAGCTCGCTTGCCTTGGTGCGCTCTGATGCGATCATGTCGCGCTGGGCGTCCAGCCCCTGCTGATAGAAGGTATTGTATGCCGCGGCGGCTTTCTGCTTGGCCTCGGCAAGGGAAATATTGTACTGTTCGAGAAGGGCCTGCGCCCGTTCCTGGGCGGTCTTGGAATCGGAGAACGCGCCGCTGATCCCCTGTTCGCGTTCCCGCATGATGGCACGCAGAGGCTTGAAGAGGATAAAGTTCAGCGCTACAAGAAGAACGGCGAAGTTGATGAGCTGATAAAAAAATGCGATGTTGATATCGATCATGCGTGTACGCCTCGCGAATACGAAAACACAGGGTTTTCCCGTTTAAGCTCAAAAAAACTAACACACCCCCCCGTCAATGTCAAGAATTTTGCCTATAAATAATATAAATGGGCCGGTGGTTCCCGATTATAGAAAATCAATTACTGCAACTTGAGAAAAATCCGGGTTCCGGACGCTTCCCTGAACAAACCTCGACCTCTCGCACGGCCAATTCTCTCCTTGACAGAACAATATTTAGTTGTTATGTTACGTGGCCTTTGCACGTCACATCATAGAATCAAGGGTGCAGGGACAGGGGACAACATAAAAGACAAAACGATGAGCTACGCGGAAGAAACAAGCAAACGGCGAACCTTCGCCATCATCAGCCATCCCGACGCGGGGAAGACGACGCTCACCGAGAAGCTCCTGCTGTTCGGAGGGGCCATCCAGACCGCCGGCGCCGTGAAATCGAACAAGATCCGGAAAAGCACGTCGTCGGACTTCATGGATATCGAACGTCAGCGCGGCATCTCCGTGGCCACGTCGGTCATGGGGTTCGAGTACAATGACCTCAAGATCAACCTCCTGGACACGCCCGGCCACAAGGACTTCGCCGAGGACACCTACCGCACCCTCACTGCCGTGGACAGCGTCATCCTGGTGGTGGACTGCGTTAAAGGGGTCGAGGAGCAGACCGAAAAGCTCATGAACGTCTGCCGCATGCGAAGCACGCCGGTCATCGTCTTCGTGAACAAGCTGGACCGCGAGGGCAAGGACCCCTTCGAGCTCCTGGACGAGCTCGAAACGAAGCTGAACATCCGGGTGCAGCCCCTGTCCTGGCCCATCAGCATGGGCATGTCCTTCAAGGGCGTGTACAACCTCTTTAACAAAAGCCTTCGCCTCTTTCGCCCCGGCGGCGTCACCGTGGCCGAGGATGTGCTAGCCATCAAGGGCTTGAACGACCCGGTCCTGGACCAGCAGCTCGGTGATTACGCCGTGAAACTCCGGGACGACGCGACGCTGATCGAAGGGGCATACGAGCCCTTTGATGTTCAACGATACCTGGACGGCAAACTGGCGCCGGTGTTCTTTGGCAGCGCCATCAACAACTTCGGCGTGAAGGAGCTTCTCGACACCTTTACCCGCATTGCTCCGCCGCCCCTCGGCAGGCCGTCCGACGTCCGGACGGTGACCCCCGGCGAAAAGAACTTCACCGGGTTCGTCTTCAAGATCCACGCGAACCTGGACCCCCGCCACCGCGACCGCATCGCCTTCCTGCGCATCTGCTCGGGCCGCTTCGAGCGGAACAAGATGTTCCACCACGTCCGGCTGGACAAGAACATCCGGTTCAACAGCCCGGCAAGCTTTTTAGGACAGAGGAAGAGCATCATCGACGAGGCGTTCCCCGGCGACGTGATCGGCCTGTACGACACGGGAAACTTCAAGATCGGCGACACCCTGACCGAAGGCGAGGTCCTCCAGTTCCAGGGCATCCCGAGCTTCTCGCCCGAGATCTTCAAGGAGCTGGTGAACCTGGACCCGGGAAAGTCCAAGCAGCTTGCCAAGGGCATCGCGCAGCTCACCGACGAGGGTGTGGCCCAGCTCTTCACCCAGCAGCAGGGAAATAGAAGAATTGTGGGCACCGTGGGCGAGCTCCAGTTCGACGTGATCCAGTACCGGCTGGAGCATGAGTACAATGCAAAGTGCCGCTTCCACCGCATGGACATCCACAAGGCCTGCTGGTTCACCGCCGAGGATCCGAAGGTGATCGAGAAGTTCTGCCAGTACCGGTGGGACCGCATCGCCAGGGACAAGGACGGGAACCTCGTGTACCTCGCCGAGACCGCCTGGATCATCAAGAGCCTGCAGCAGGACTTCCCGGAGATCCGGTTCCATTACACGTCGGAGTTCAAGCGGGAGATGCAGGAGGCGGGGTAGATCGGGTGGGGGAAACAGTTCTTTCGTCAGTGAACGGAATTGGGAATCTCAATTTTAAATCGGGCACAGATTGTTCCCGTGAAATTCGGGACGCTCAACTAGGGCGGGCTTCATTCAGCGGCGGACTCGATCTTTTCTACTTCTCCTGCAAGAAATGCCTCGTTTTTAAGTGCGAATGAAATGGAGTCGAGCTGCTCATCAAGCTCGTCGATGATCGCATCGATTGTCCCTTTGAAGAGGCTGACCGGGCGGTAGCCCTTCATGGCGTAATAATAAAGAGAAAAGATGTCCCGCAGCATGGAGATGGACTTTCGGTCCTTCAGATACGGGAGGGCAGGCAAGATAACACTAAGATGCTTCTTAAATATGAACGGCACGATCTGGGCAAGGATCGCGTAGGCAATGAAGAAGAACGGGGCCGCAAGCAACCAGGCAACACCCTTTCCAACGGACTTCGCCGATTGGATCATGGCAAAGCTCATGTCCTGCTGTGCCAGGCCCATAAATTGATTAAAAGTTGCATTTGCGTTCATCGTGGTCATGTTAAAACACGTCCCAAGGCTTATGCTCCAGCCGGCTCAAGTCTCGGCCTCCGTGGATAACCGTAAGAATCAGGATGCGGTCCGGCTCAGCGCGGTATATGATCCGATAATTCTGAAAGAGCAATTCACGGATGACCTCGTCTTCTGCCTCAGGAACGGCCCTTCCGATGCGGGGATGGTTTGGCAGGGTTTCGGCAGCCTCGATGATCCGCGCGACAAATTGCGCAGCGTAATAGGCAGAGTCCTTCGCGATATAGTCCCTGATGCTCTCCAGATCGAGAAACGCAGGCTCGGTCCATTCGAGCTTCATTGAGCTAGGAGCCGCTTTTTTACATCCTCATGGGAAACAACGCGGCCCTCGTCTGCGGCCTTCAAACCGGCGGCGATCTTTTTCTTCACGTACAACTCATACATGATGTCGTCCCAGGTGGCCGTGTCAGGCAGCTTCTCGATCAGCTTTTTCGCTTCATCTTTAACAAGGTTCATGGCTTTCATCTCCCGGCTTTCGCTCAATTGCATCTCATTCTGAATGCATTATATCACTTCGCCGCAGCCTCAACAATACCGATCTCCTCTTCCGTCAACTCATACAACTCATATACCAGCTGATCGATCTGCTGGTCAGTGGCATCAATTTGGCGCTGGAGAGTGGTCTTTTCATTGTCGGTCTCGGCTGATGACAAATCTACAATACAATTTCAACAACAACGTCCCGGAGCAGCTTCGCGGACTGATGGAAGTATTTGTCATGCTTCCCTGCCTCACGTTTTGTTGAAAGATTCGAGTACAGCAGAGCCCCTTTGCTCCGGTGAGGTTATGTTGTCCTCTCCCTCAACGCTACTACGGGCTCGTCCGGTGGAGCTGACTTTTACGAGGCTACATCTACGTTCACTTTCGTTGCGACCCGGAAACTTGCTCACCCTGCTATACGGGGCTTTGTCGATGGGCTTCAAAAGGCAACGTTTCCCTCACCTCCTGCCATCCAAGCTACATGGCTTTGGCTTTTTGCCATGGCGGGACTTGCACCCGCAAGTGTGTGCGGCCCTTTGAGGGGCACGCCAATATTTAAGTCGGACCCCAAAGCATACTCGTTTTTCGACACTTTTTTGTAAAAGCATAAGTGTAGTTGACATTAAACCATTGATCACAATGCAAGTCAAGCGGCTCTAAGAAGTATGCGCTTGACTCAGAGCAGAAATTATCTATAATACCTTAAAAGGTACTAAAAATACCTTATCGGGCATGATTTAATGGAAGGAGGTACCTGCTATGTCATTCGGGAAGAACGTGGCGCGGTTCAGAAAAGAAAAGGGCTTGACCCAGGAGGACCTGGTTAAAAAGAGCGGGGTGGCCGTCTCGCAGATAAGGCGGTACGAGGCGGACAAGTCCTCGCCCACCCTCGACGTGATAATGAAGCTGGCCAAGGCACTGGGGGTTTCGATCGATGAGCTGGTGTTCGATAAGACTTCAGGAGTTGCCGCAGGCAAGCTCATGGACCGGGAGCTTCTGGAACAGTTCGAGATGGTGTCCACTTTGGGTGAGGATGACCGCCTGGCGGTTAAAAAAATACTGGAGGGGATTATCGTGAAACATCAAGTAGAGAAGATGATGAGGCCCGCAGCGGAGAAGTCCTGGTCGCAGCGGTTCCGGGAGATCACGGACAGGCTTGCGAAAGGGGCCAAGGGGTATTCACAGAAGGAGATCGATAAGGTGATCGACGAGGCAGTGGCCACAGTCAGGACCAAAGAGCATGCCCACACCTAAGGCGGTCATCGACACGAGCGTGATGGTGAGCGTGGCCTTTGCAAAGGAAGGACTGGCCAAGGAGATAAGGGATATGATCGCGGACGGGGCCTTTACGCTCGTTACGTCGAAGGCAATCATGGCCGAGCTCTACCGCGTACTCCACTATCCCCACATTCAGAAACGGTTTAAGCCGTCGGAAGACGACGTCAACGAGTTCATCGGCATGATCATCGAGCATGCGCTGATCACCAAGGGCCGCTATAGCCTCAAGAAGATCGCGGATGATCCCACGGATGATATGTTCCTCGCCTGCGCCCTTGAGGCCAAGGCGGACTTCATCGTCTCTCGCGACCCGCACATCAGGAACCTCAAACAGTTCCACGGCGTCAAGATCATCGATGTGAAGGGGTTTTTAGAGCAGGTCAGGAAGAAGTAACGCGATCCGCAGCACGCGCTCGTCCCCGTAGCGGGTTGGGTCGGATAATAAAAGTTATACTGCGTTACCAGCCCTGAATTCATGAGGCTATCGCCGAAAGACACAGGCAATAGATTCGAAAAACTGGCTCCAAGTTGAAGTTGATTTAAGCAATTTTGGACCGGGCTGGGTCAAGAACATATGCAAACATATGGGGTCACAAACATATGGGGTCAAATCTTCAATATTGACACTTATGTCACGAATGAAGATTTGACCCCTAACGCTAATCGATATACCGGAAAGAAGAGGTCCTGGCCCTCGCTGTTATACAAGCTGCCGGAGACGATGGCCTCCACACCATTCGAGAACTTGTCGCCGTAGTTCACCCTCCCTTTGGCGGTCTTGTCGCTTCCTGCTTCGCCCGAGACCTCGGCACCCTTCAGGTCGCGTCCCCGCTTCGTGATCATGTTCACCACCGCGAAAAAGGCGTTGCTGCCGTAAAGGGACGACCCCGGACCCCGCCCTTTCATGGAACGTCGTCATCAGCTTCCGCTCGGAATCAAAGGGCAGCTCTGCCGGTTTCGGGAATGCGAAACCATCGGGCGAGCGGTCCCTGCGAGGTCCTTTGGTTCGTCCCTCGCAAAAAACGACAAAACCCTTTACTCAACCGCCCTCATGGGAGTATAATTTTATTTCCGCCTGAAACCGCTCAGGAACGCTATGAATAAAATAATCCTCAAAGGCTGCCGCCAGCACAATCTCAAGAACATCGACCTCGAGATCCCGCGGGACAAGCTCGTCGTCATCACGGGCCTGTCGGGGTCCGGCAAGTCGTCGCTCGCCTTCGACACCATCTACGCCGAGGGCCAGCGCCGGTACGTCGAGAGCCTGTCGGCCTACGCCCGCCAGTTCCTGGGCCAGATGGACAAGCCCGACGTGGACTCCATCGACGGCCTTTCCCCGGCCATCGCCATCGAGCAGAAGACCACCAGCAAGAACCCTCGCTCCACCGTCGGCACGGTGACGGAGATCTACGATTACCTCCGGCTGCTCTTTGCGCGCATCGGGAAACCCTATTGCTATATCTGCGGAAGAGAGATCGCCGCCCAGACCGTCCAGCAGATCACCGACGCCGTGATGGCGCTGCCGCCGGACACGCGCATCCAGGTCCTGGCGCCCATCGTGCGCGGCCGCAAGGGCGAGTACCGGAAGGAGCTGATGGCCGCGGCGGCCTCGGGCTACGTCCGGGCGCGGGTGGACGGGGAGCTCAAAGAGCTCGCCGAGCCCGTGCCCATGGACAAGAAGAAGAAACACAGCATCGAGATCATCATCGACCGTCTCGTGGTCAAACCCGGCATCGAGCGCCGGCTCGCGGAAAGCGTCGAGACGGCGCTCAAACAGGCAGACGGCCTCGTGCTCATCAACCTGGCCGACAAGAAGCAGGACCTTCTGTACAGCGAAAAGCTCTCGTGCATCGTGGACGGCATCAGCTACCCCGAGATCGCCCCCAACACCTTCTCCTTCAACAGCCCCCAGGGCGCCTGCCCCACCTGCGACGGGCTGGGCGGGCTGCTCGAGTTCGACCCGGAGCTCATCATCCCGAACAAGAACATGTCCATCCGGGAGGGGGCCATCAAGCCCTGGGCAAAACGCACGTCGGTCCACCACTACGAACAGCTCCAGTCCATCGCCGAGAGCTGTGGCTTCGACATGAACAATCCGGTCAAAGAGCGGCAGCCGTCGCAGCTCAAGGCCCTGCTCTTCGGCATCGGTGAGGAATGCTCACGGGCGATCTTCCCGAGGTTTTCCTCCCGCGCCGCCTGCAAGTCCTTCGAAG
>CAYILT010000187.1:0-6807 GCA_964364055.1 uncultured Nitrospiraceae bacterium
CTTAGCCTTGTTGATTCCCCGCACCATGATATGGTGCAGGGCTCCGGGTACGTCGCGTCTCGCTTGGCGTGGCATGGGGTGATTTTATTGAATATGGCGTGGTTTGTCAAGCTAATTGCTCGCTAAGTATCAACGTCCCCTATGCTATCTTTCAACGTCCCCTATGCTATCTTGAACCTTTAGAGACCGTACGGTTCAAAGAAGACAAGTCTTTCTGAACGAGCGTATCTCCTGTGCGCAAACAACAAAGGGACGGCCTCTCGGCCGTCCCTTCTCGTTTCTCTCCGCGTCTCCCCGTCCCCGCGTCCGCTCTTACTCCACCGCGATCGCAAAGCGCTTCTTGAAGTCCTCGGGCGGCATCTTCACCACTGCCGCGAGCTTCTTGAGCATCTCGCCTTCGAGGTCCTCCTTCTCCAGCCTGATCATATACCGCCGCGCCATGTGGTATTCGTCCGAGTCGATCTCCACGGTACGGATCCTGGTCTTTCCCGTTGTGGGGTCGATGAGGTCGGCGAACTTGATCGGGATGCTCTTGCCGTCCTTCAGCATGATCATTGCGCCGGAGCCGCCGCCGACCAGGAACTTTACGGCGCTGAAGCCAAGGTAGCGCGTGTATTCCCGGTCAAAGGATATCGGGGGATTGCACCGGAGCTCGTAGCCGATGTCCTTGCCGAGGATCGTCATCTTGAGCCCCAGAGAGGCAAGCTCCTGGAGCACATGCTGCTTCAGCATGTCCGCCAACGGGATCTCGGCAAGCCGGATGTTCCCGTGCTCGTCCCGCGGCACGTCCTTCAGGATCGTCATTTCCTCGGGGTCGAAGCGGATCGCCACGCCCTCGGCGATGACCGCCACGCCGTGGTTCCTGCCCAGCGCCAGCCGCTTGATCATGGCCCCGGTCAGGATGGCCACGACCTTCTTCCACGATATCTTGTTTCCCAGTTCCTCGGGAATGAGCGTCAGCGTCGCGCCGGCGCCCATGCCCATGCCGAGCGCGAGGTGGCCGGCCGAACGTCCCATGGCTACGACGATATACCACCGGAACGCGGTCTGGGCATCCTCCATGAGGTTCTCGACAAGCTGAGCGCCGAGCTGGCGGGCCGTCTCGAACCCGAAGGTCGGCACGCCGTGAGGCAGCGGCAGATCGTTGTCGATCGTCTTGGGCACGTGGCAGACCGCGATCTTGCCGGCGGCGGCCTTTTCGACCTGGGTCGCGGTGAACGCCGTGTCGTCGCCGCCGACGGTGACCAGGTACTTGACTCCCAATTCCGTCAGCGCCTTGATGACGTTGGCCATCTTGGCCGGGTCCTTTGTGGGGTTCTCGCGCGACGTTCGGATGATGGAACCGCCGCGCATATGGATGCGCGAGATCTCGTCAGGATGGAGTTTCCTGATCTGCGACGTGTCGCCCTTGGACAGCCACTTGAAGCCGTCATAGATGCCGATCACCTCGAGCCCCTGCTTGAAGGCCTCGAAGGTCACCGCGCTGATAACGCCGTTGATCCCGGGTGCCGGACCGCCGCCGACCACAATTGCAAGCTTCCCAGCCATGCCTGCCTCCCCCATGAAACCTGTTAGTTGCTAACGAACTTGAAATGTTACCCAACGTAACGCGGCAAATTTAACAAAACAGGGGGGAATTGTCAATGATAAAGGGGAAAATGCAAAGGATGAAAGGTGGATGGTAGGAATCCATGATGCTATAAGGCTTTTTCAATTATTTTTTTAAAACCCCCATGCCGCCGAAAACCGTACAGACCACGCCTCCGATCATCAGGAACCAGGCGCGTTCAGAAGGACCCCTTCCCAGCACCCGGGAGATTTTGGAACCGAAGGCCCCGTATTCCTGCAGTCCCAGAACGAGCAGGACCACGCCAACGACCAGAAGAACGATGCTGATAGTGTTCTTATTCATGTGCGCCATCTCCTTTTCCTGACCGCTTTTTTTACGCCTTTTCTCCGAAGACCTTTTTTACCGTTTCAAAGAAACCCTTCGTGATAGGGGTGCCGTCCTCTTTGGACAGCCCCTCGAACTCCTTGAGCAGTTCCTTCTGTTTTGACGAGAGTTTGGTTGGCACTTCCACCATGACCCTGCAGACCTGATCGCCGGCGCCGGAGCCCCGGAGGTGCGGAAAACCCTTGCCGCGAAGACGGAAGACATGGCCGGGCTGGGTGCCTGCCGGGACCTTGAGCTTCTCATGCCCGTTCAACGTGGGGACCTCAAGCTCCGTTCCCAGGGCCGCCTGGGAAAAGCTGACCGGAACCTCGAGAATGACGTCCTGTCCCTCTCGCCTGAAGAGCTGGTGCTCCTCCACACTTAAGTAGATGTAAAGGTCGCCGGGAGGGCCGCCATGCTCACCGAGCTCGCCCTCGCCGCTCAACCGGATGGTATTCCCGGTCTCTACGCCTGCCGGGATCCTGACAGACAGCGTTCGCTCCCGCTCCACCCGTTTCCTCCCCTTGCATGCCGGGCAGGGGTCCTTGATCATCTTCCCCTCGCCACCGCAGCGGGAACAGGTGCGGGTCATGCTGAAAAACCCCTGCTGTATGCGGATCTGGCCCGCTCCCCGGCAGTTCGTGCAGGTGACGATGCCGTCCTTCGACTTTGCGCCGCTCCCGTCGCAGGTATCGCATCGTTCCCAGCGGGGAACCCGTATTTTGGTCGAAGTGCCGAAGGCCGCATCGGAGAAGCTTATGGTGAGATTATAGCGGAGGTCCTCTCCGGCCATGGCGCGCGTGCGTCCACGTCCGCCTCCGAAGAACTCGCCGAAGATGTCTCCGAAGATGTCGCCCATGCCCGCACCGGCGCCGAAGCCGTTCGGCCCCGCGCCCTGCGCACCGGGAGCAATGCCGTACTGGTCGTAGTACGCGCGCTTCTCAGCGTCCGAAAGGACCTCGTAGGCATGGCTGATCTCCTTGAATTTTTCCTCGGAGGCCTTGTCGCCCGGATTCTTGTCGGGATGATACTGGTGTGCAAGCTTGCGGTATGCTTTCTTAAGCTCAGGCTCGGTGGCGTTCCGGTGCACACCCAGCAGTTCATAGAAGTCCTTTGCCATAATTCCCTTCATTCAAAAGCAGATACGTAATGTCAAAATCTTTTACCACAGAGGACGCGGAGGACGCAGAGAACTTCTTGAATTACAACACATTAAACTCTTTCTCTGCTCCCTCACCCCTGCCTGCTCTATCAAAGTTTTTCTTTTGCCGCAAAGATGCGCAAAATGCTCAAATGGATTTTGTCGTTCTTGCGCTTTTTGTGCCTTTTTGTGGCTACGTTCAGTTGATTCCCGGCTCTATCACTGCTCTTTGGCTTTCCTCTGCGACCTCTGCGGTTTCATGCTTTGCCCCTCTTTTTTCATGAAACTTTTGACACTACCAGAAGATAGACCACGTAGGCGCGGGAGAACTCCAGATAGCAAGCCATGTTCGCCCTCTTCGTCCGACGCGAGCATGAACAAAAAGAGGATAGCAGGCGGACGGGACGTTACGTCCGGACCAGCTATCCTCGAGTATCCTGCGGCCTTACTTCTTCTCTTTGTCCACTTCCTCGAACTCGGCGTCAACGACCTTTTCCTCGGGCTTGGCTCCGCCTGGTGAGGCGCCGGGTCTTGCGCCGCCGCCGGACTGTTGTTCCTGGTTCGTCTTCGTATAGACCTCCTCGGCGATCTTATGGGAGGCCTTCGAGAGATCGGCAACGGCCTTCTTAATGGCGTCGACGTCATCGCGTTCCTTCACATTCTTCACGGCCTCGATGGTCTTCTGAATATCGGCCTTCTCCGCGTCCGAGAGCTTTGTGCCGTAATCGGCGATGGCCTTCTCAACGGAATAGACAAGGGTGTCCGCCTCGTTCCTGGCCTCGGCCAGTTCCTTCTTTTTCTTGTCGTCGGCGGCATGCATTTCGGATTCCTTCAACGCCTTGTCGATCTCTTCCTTGCTCATCCCGGACGATGCCGTGATCTTGATGGCCTCCTCGCGGCCCGTGCCCAGGTCCTTCGCCATGACGTGCACGATGCCGTTGGCATCGATGTCGAAGGTCACCTCGATCTGCGGCAGGCCGCGGGGCGCCGGCGGGATGCCCACGAGCTCGAAGCGGCCGAGGGTCTTGTTGTCCGTCGCCATCTCGCGCTCGCCCTGCACCACGTGGATCGAAACCGCGGTCTGGTTGTCCGATGCCGTGGAGAAGATCTGGCTCTTCTTGGTCGGGATGGTGGTGTTCCGCTCGATGAGACGGGTGGCCACGCTGCCCAGGGTCTCGATGCCCAGGGACAGCGGCGTCACGTCCAGGAGCAGGACGTCCTTCACCTGGCCGGTGAGGACGGCGCCCTGGATGGCCGCGCCGACGGCAACCACCTCGTCGGGGTTCACGCCGCGATGCGGCTCCTTCTTGAAGAACTCCTTCACCGCCGCGATCACCTTGGGCATGCGCGTCATACCGCCCACCATGACCGCTTCGTTGATCTGTTCGGTGGTCTTTCCGGCGTCGCTCAGCGCTTTCTTCACCGGCCCGATGCTTTTCGCGACCAGGTCGTCGACGAGCTGCTCGAACTTGGAGCGGGGCAGCTTGTACAGCAGGTGCTTCGGCCCCGTGGCGTCGGCGGTGATGAACGGCAGGTTGATCTCGGTCTCCGCCACCGTGGACAGCTCGATCTTGGCCTTCTCCGCGGCCTCTTTGAGCCGCTGGAGGGCCATCTTGTCCTTGCGGAGATCGATGCCCGAATCCTTCAGGAAGGAGTCCGCGAGCCAGTTGATGACCCGTTCGTCGAAATCATCGCCGCCCAGGAACGTGTCGCCGTTCGTCGACTTCACCTCGAACACGCCCTCGCCCAGCTCCAGGATGGAGATGTCGAAGGTGCCGCCACCCAGGTCATAGACCGCGATGGTCTCATCCTTCCTCTTGTCCAGCCCGTAGGCGAGCGACGCCGCCGTGGGCTCGTTGATGATGCGCAGCACGTTCAGTCCGGCGATCCTGCCCGCGTCCTTCGTTGCCTGCCGCTGGCTGTCGTTGAAGTAGGCCGGCACCGTTACGACGGCATCGGTGACCTTCTCTCCCAGATAATCCTCGGCGGTCTGCCGCATCTTCTGCAGGATCATTGCCGAGATCTCCGCCGGACTGTAAACCTTGCCCCGGATCTCCACATGGGCGTCGCCGTTCGCCGCCTTCGCGATCTTGTAGGGCAGGTGCTTCATGGCTTCCTGCACCTCCGCCGTATCGTACTTGCGCCCGATCAGCCGCTTGATCGAAAAGATCGTGTTATCGGGGTTGGTGATGGACTGTCGTTTCGCGATCTGACCGACGAGCCGCTCGCCGCTCTCGGTGATCGCCACGACCGACGGCGTGGTCCGGCTCCCTTCTGAGTTCGCGATGACAACAGGCTCTCCGCCTTCCAGCACGGCAACACAGGAGTTCGTGGTGCCCAGATCGATACCAATGACTTTACCCATACTATCCTCCTTGAAACTATCTTGATGATTATGCGGGAACGATGAGAGCCGGTGAACTGAAGATAGTGCTTCGCATTCTCCAGCTCAATCGCTCGCCGCTTTGCTGATCTGTTGATTTTCCTTGCCGTCCTCTTCCTGGGTCACCGCATTATCGCCCTCGGACGCCGACGGCTTCTTCGAAACGCCCACTTTCGCGTGGCGAAGGATCTTTTCATGATACAGGTACCCGTCCTGGAACACCTGAACGACCATGTTCTCCGGCACGTCGCCGGTCTCCACCTGCATCATGGCTTCGTGCATCGCGGGGTCGAAGGATTCTCCCTCTGCCTTGAAGGGCGTGATCCCAAACTTCTCCAGCACGTCGCGGAACTGTTTGTACACCATCTCCACACCCTGCTGCAGCGCATCACCGCTACTCCCGCCCTCGTTCGCGTGCTTAAGGGCAAGACTGAGGTGGTCGAGGACCGTCAGTAGTTCAAGCGCCATCTGCTCATTGGCGTATTTTTTGAACTCCACCTGGTCGCGCTGCATGCGCTTCCGGTAATTCTCGAAATCGGCGTAGGTCCTCCGGTACTTGTCGCTGGCCTCTTCGGCTTCCTGCTTTTTTTGCTCAAGTTCGATGGCGAGCTTTTCGATCTCGCGCACGAGGCTTCCGGCCGCCGCTTCCAGTTCGGCCGCCTGAGCCATCTCTTGGACAGCCTCTTCCGAAACGTTCTGGTCCTGGTTCACCTCTGGGTCCATCTCTTTGCTCTTGTTCTTCTTGGTCATCGTTCTATGCCTCTCTGCAACCGCTCGCCAAGGATGCGCGAGAGCAACCTGGACGTATAATCCACGACCTGGATCACCTGTTTGTACTGCATACGGACCGGACCGATGACCCCCAGGGTCCCCACCACGTTTCCTGCATGGTAGTTGCCGACAACCAGGCTGCACCCCTGCATTTCGAAAAACGGGTTCTCCGATCCGATGAAGACCTTGATCCCCTCGGCCGCCGAAGTCTTATCAAGAAGCTTGAGGAGCTTGTACTTATCATCAAAGGCGCGGAACAGCGACCGCATTGTTTCCACATCTGCGAACTCCGGCGTCTCGAACATCTGTGAGGCGCCTCCGATGAAGAGCTTGTCCGAATCCCGCTCCCGTACCTCCTGGCTCGCCCGGTACGTCTGCTCCAGGAGCCGCATGAAGCTTGCCTTTTCTTCCCGGAGCTTCTCCAACAGCCGCTGACGGACCTCGGATAAGGTCTGGTGTTCGAGTTCTTCATCGAGATAACCGCTGAAGGAGATCAGCTCGTGCTGTGTGACCTGTTCATCGAGCTCTACAAGCTTGTTCAGCACCGTCCCGGTGTTCGTCACGAAAATGATCAGCACC
>CAYILT010000188.1:0-6750 GCA_964364055.1 uncultured Nitrospiraceae bacterium
CCTCCGTGGCCTGAGTTCGACCAGTTCTTGGGCTTCCGCACTTTAAGGAGTTGCTCCACTTTTCCTCGGGCTTTTGCCCGCTCGTAGATCTGGTACCACACGCAGTCAAGGTTCTCATCGATCTCGCATTTGCCCTCTTTTCTGGTGCCTCCGCACGGTCCGTTGGAAAGACTTTTTGCGCAGCGGGCGACCGGGCAGAAACCAAACGTTTCGCCAAGAACACAGTCACCGCAAGCGGCGCACCGCGCGATCCACGTCCCCGGCTCCTGCCGGATAGCCAAAGCCGTCGTGTTCACGCCGGGATATACCGCCAGACCGGGAAACCGCTCGGCCACCGCCTGAATACCGATGCCGCAGGCAAGGCTTACGATTGCGTCCACCTGAGGCGCCACTTCGGCCAGCTCTTCCACAAACTCCCATTCACACTGCCGCTCCAGCGTCCTGGTACACACGTTGATCGTGCGCCCTTCTTTCTTGAGCGCCATCCGCAACAGCGGCGCAAGGGTCTCCACTTCACGCTCCCCGCCTGCCGCGCACTCGGCCACACAGGTGGCGCATCCCGCCACCAGCACATTGGTATGCCCTCTTAGTTTCTCCACCAATTCGGGCAGGGGTTTCCATTCCGCTATGATCATTTTCCATCCCCCTTCATGGGATTGGGTCCCAGTATTTTTAATGGTCCAAGACGGCTCTGAGCCAGCTCCAGAAGCTCTTTTTCCGTAAGATTTTCTCCCCGCTCCAGAGTCAGGCGCTCGGCGCCCATGTTAGCTTTATCCAAAAGGGCCCGCACATAGTTAATCCTCTTTTCCGCTCGAACATTGCCTACCATAAACCGGCAATGGCCCTCCGGGCATGCCACCACGAGCACTCCGTCCGCACCATCGGCTAGAATTTTCAGGGCATGAGAGGGTTCTATTTTACTGGAACAAGGCAGGGCGGCAAAAAAAGCATGGAACCCCTTTGCCGTATAAGGCCCTTCAAGCAGTTCCGCGGCGGACGATACCGTATTGCGACAATAAACCACCACGATCCGCGGCGTATTCAACGGCTGCTTCGCATCCTTCATGCCTGCCCTCTTTCTCAATCTCTCGCCGATAGGAATAAATATCACTATCCGGCTTTATTTTAGAACAGTGCAATCCGTCTGTCCGAAATTCGCCACCCCAAAGCTGCTTCTTCACGAGCTGACAAATGACCTCTTATTAACTTAACCATTCAACTGCGTAAAAAAAAGCCCCTCCGTGAGGGGCTTTGGAGACTTTCAACGCCTTGAAAGCATAGGTAAAATACACCTTAGTCAGGGACCTGTCAAGCCGAAAGTGCTGGAACCAGCGTTCAGGATTTGATCGTTCCCTCTGCTGAACAGGCTTACCTCACGTAATTCCTGCGTAATTCAGCAGCCGTTCAAAATTCTATGCTATAATTTGCGTGTATTTTAAGACGTACGGCTGAGCACATGCGATTGTTTATCTTCTTCATTCGGAGGATGGGACGTGAAACTATCACCGATATTCGCAGCACGAGTCATTGCAGGTCTTATTATCATCGTCTGGATTGCCGTGCTTGTTCCCGAACAGGGTCACAGCAGTACCGCTCCCGCCGCGATCGGAACGGTCAAGGAGATCCGGAGCGGGACGCTGGAACGACAGGATAAAGACCTGTGGAAACCCCTGGCGGCGGGAATGGTGATCTCTTCAAATGACCGGGTCCGCACCGGCGCCGACGGCCTGGCTGTCCTGGCGCTCAATGATATCGGCGCCGTTCTGATCGGGCCCGGGACGGAATACTATCTCGGAGACCCTTCACGGGGCTTCAAGACCCTGCTCAAGCGCGGGTATCTCTGGATATCAGCAAAGTTATCGCCCGGCAGGACCATGAGCGTTGCGACGACAAACGCCGTGACCGGCGTCCGCGGCACCAAGTTCTCGGTGATCCAGGACGCAGCCGGGACCGGTGTGTGCACCTGTAAGGGAGCGGTCGAGGTATCCCTTAGGGACGGCAAGACGATGAACGTTACCAGCGGCATGTACGGAGCGGTCGATGCCTCGGGGAAGATGGAACCGCCGGATAAAGGAAAGCCGCACCTCGAAAAGATCTGGAAGGAAAGACTGGCCCGGTACGCGCCCTGCCTCAATTGTCATAAAAAGGGAAAGAAGATCGGAGATCTGAACTGACCGGTACGCAGCTGCGCTCCCCGGCGCCTGCCGGCATAAAAAGCGCGCACCGTCGTATAGACGGTGCGCGCTTCATGTTTCCCGATCCGACCGGCAGCCGCCTGGAACTACTTGCACGTCTTGCAGGTCGAGATGCCGAACAGGACATAAGGCGGGCACCAGCCGATGAGGCCGGTCGCAAGCGGTATAATGCCGAGATAAGCCCACGGAGACTTGGGCCCTATGAACGCCAGTGAAAGCACCACCAGCCCCAGGACCACCCGGATCACTCTTTCTGCAGAACCAACGTTCTTCTTCATCGTATTCTCCTCCTCGTGAAAGATGACAGGGGGCAGGTATCATCGCCCCGTTGTTACTACAACCATACCACCAATCCGGAGAACCTTCTGTGACAAAGTCACATAAGAAATAACGCGAACAATAGAAGGCAAACAAAAAAATTCATTTCCTCCCCTTCTACCCTATTATCTTCAGGTTTTACGGAGTTGATCCAGGAGTGTGACGGCGTTCCGGGAGAGTTGGACTCTTCCCTTACGCTCGAAGTCCTTCAGCAGCCTGCTGACGACCTCGCGGGAGGTGCCCAGATCGTTCGCGATCTTCTGGTGAGTGGTCTCAAGCCTGTTGTCCGCGGACTTTTCCACAAGATAGTCCAGGAGCCGCTCGTCCATATGTCCAAAGGCCACCTCCTCCACCAGTTCCATCACTCCCGTCAGCCGGTGGCTGAGCAGCGTGAATATGAAGTCCCTCACCTTCTCATGCTCCGAGATGAGCCTCCGGAACTCCGCGGACGGCACCATGAACAGACCGGTATCCGACAGGGTCACTGCGTTGGCGGGATAGGTCCGACCCGACAGGATGCACGACGCGTTCAGGATGCAGGTCTCTCCGGGGCCGATCTCGTAGAGCGTGATCTCCCGGCCTGTCTGGCCGATCTTGTAGACGCGAATATCACCGGACAGGACAAAGGCGATGGCACTGCAGGCGTCCCCCTCGTGGTAGATCTGCGTTCCCGCGGGAATGACCTGCACCCTGCTGACGGCCAGCAACTCCTTCAGCAGGGCCTCCGGCCCGCTCCGGAACACCGGGAATGCCTTCGTGAACTCGGTGGTGTTCATCGTCTTTAGTCCTTTCGAAGGGGAGGTCGGATGTCTGTCCGGACGGCACATCTCTCTATCAACAGTAGAGCGGCTCACCGCAGGTCAGAACCTGTCCGCTCTTGCTGCCGCTGCGGAAGATGGTGATTCCCTTGACCCCCTCCCGGTACGCCAGCAGGAAGGCACTCCGAACATCATCCCGTGTCGCTCCGGGCGGGAAATTAATGGTCTTGGAGACCGCGTTGTCCGTGTGATGCTGAAACGCGGCCTGCATGCGCACATGCCACTCCGGCGCGATATCGAAAGTCGTGACAAAGACCCGCTTCACGTCATCGGGGACATCCGCCATCCTCCGGATCGACTCGCCCGCCGTTATGCGCATGACAAGCGCATCGTTGAAGAAGCCCCGCTGCCTGGCGACATCGAGAAAGTGGCTGCTGATCTCCGGAAGGTCCACGTCTCCCAGGACATGACGGGTAAACGAAAGGGCGAACAGCGGCTCGATGCCGCTTGAGCAGTCCGCGATGAGGGAGAGGGTCCCTGTCGGAGCGACCGTCGTTACGGTCGCGTTCCGGAGCCGCGGTCCACCGCGTCGATCGTAGCTACTGCCGGAATAGTTTGGGAACACTCCACGCTCACTTGCCAGCGCAACCGAGGCCTCCCAGCCCTTTTCCCGGATGAACCGCATGAGCTGTTCTCCGGTCAGGAGCGCCGCCTCGGCGTCATAGGGAATGCCGAGGCGGATGAGCAGGTCCGCGAAGCCCATGACGCCGAGCCCGATCTTCCGGTTACCCTTGGCCAGACGGTCTATCTGGTCGAGCGGGTAGCGGCTCATGTCAATGACATTGTCGAGGAAATGGACCGCGGTCCGGGTGACCCGCTCCAGTTTCTCCCAGTCCACTTCTGGTTTTCCGCCGGTCTCCTTCATCATGAGCGACAGATTGATCGATCCCAGGTTGCACGGCTCATAGGGCAGCAGCGGCTGCTCTCCGCAGGGGTTGGTGCTCTCCATGTCGCCGAGGTGCGGCGTCGGGTTGTCCCGGTTGATCCGGTCAATGAATACGATGCCCGGGTCCCCGGTCTTCCAGGCCATTTCAACGATCCGGTCGAACACCTCGCGCGCCGGCACGGTCCTGGAAACAGCTTGCGTATGGGGATTGACCAGCCGATGGTCCCGGTCCTGTTCGACGGCGCGCAGGAACTCCTCGGTCACGGCGACCGAGATGTTGAAGTTAGCCAGTTCCTGGTTGTCCGCCTTGGCCGCGATGAACTCCAGGATGTCCGGATGGTCCACGCGCAGGATTCCCATGTTCGCGCCGCGGCGGGTCCCTCCCTGCCGGATCACCTCCGTTGCCATGTTGAACACTCTCATGAACGACACCGGTCCGCTCGCTGCGCCGCTGGTGGAGCGGACGGCATCGTTCTTCGGACGGAGGTGGCTGAAGGAAAAACCGGTGCCGCCGCCGCTCTGGTGGATAAGCGCGGTCTCCTTGACGGCATCGAAGATGGATTCGAGGGAGTCTTCCACAGGAAGGACGAAGCAGGCTGCGAGCTGCTGCAGCGGGCGGCCCGCGTTCATCAGCGTCGGTGAATTGGGCAGAAACTCGAGCCCGGCGAGGGCGCGGTAGAACTCCTCTTCCGTCTTCCGCACATCGGTGTGCCCGTAGAGGAGGTCGGCCTGGGCAATATTGACGGCCACCCTGCGGAACATCTCCTCCGGCGTTTCCATGATGTTCCCCTGCTCGTCCTTTTTGAGGTACCGGCGCCGGAGCACGGTCAGGGCGTTCGAGGACAGCCGGAGATTGCGGGTATCAATGGACATATCGCTCCCTTTTCTTATATTGTACCACTCGAACAGGCGAAACACCGGGGAAGTTAAATCCAGGAGCGAGCGCATTCTCCGCGTTTTGCTGCGGGGCTAGCGAGCGATTAGAATAAATAGTACTACTTTGAAGATCATAGACTCCCTGCGGCTTGTTGCAGGGAGCTTCAACGGCGAGGAGCGCGATAAGGCTTAGAAGAAGTGGGGCTGTCGTATTTTAGTTGAAAAAACTAAACAAACCAGAAACCGAGAAAGGCTAAGATTTATCCGCAGATTACACAGATTACGCAGATTAAAAAACGACTGTCCAGAACCTTGGTTAAAGACCAAATCTGCGTTAATCTGCGAAATCTGCGGATAAGTTTTTTCTCAGAGCCTTTATTTCTATGGTCATTTCTGTGGTCATACCTTGTCTTTTCAACTTTATTACGAATGAACCGAAGAAGTAGATCATAAATCCAGGGAAGAGCAGGCTTTTTGCCACATCCTATCTCCCGGAAAAAGAGATGCTGTTCCTCCTCCCGGGGCAGGTTTATGACAACGTCTGATGTGACAGAGGTCCCCTGTTACTTACAGGACCTGCCGGGCGAGATGCCGAAGAGGGCATAAAGCGGGCACCAGCCGGCGAGACCGGTTGCCCACAGAATGATCCCGAGATAAACCCAGACCGACTGTGGATTAATGAATACCGCGGAAAGCACCGCAATCCCGAACACGATCCTGGCCATCCGTTCTCCCGGGCTGATATTTTTCACCATGAGTTGCTCCTTCTGGAATCGGTAATTGCGGCTTTGCCTTCGCGCTGTTGGTGGCATGACATAACCATTGATGAAAAGCTCAGAGAATTTCTTAGAAGTAATACATCATCAATCCGAGGAAGGCAAGGCTTTTTGCCACTTCGATCCAGCCGGTGGTCTGGAGCCTGACCTTGTAGAGGGTGACTGCCATGACGATGTTCTCCGCCAGCGGCAGGAGCACGATCGCGGCGATGTGGAAGCGTCCGTAGGAGTATAGAGCGAACAGGACGTACAGGACCGTCAGTACGCGGTCCCGCAGCTTCTTGAACAAGACCGCCTTCACCTTGAACACGCCGGCGGTAAAGTACAGGGCAGTGGCGACGAAGAGCCGGACGTCGACACCCTGCACGACCAGGAACTTTGCCAGGACCGCCGCAAGGCTCAACAGCGCAAAACCGATCAGTTCGGTAACAACGAAATGCTCGCCGGCGAACCGGTTCATCAAGAGATAGGCCGCGGGTAATACGAGCAGCGGCAACAGCTGGGGAATGCTCTCCCCGAACAACGTGAACAGGATCGCCGATGCAACGGCGACCTGCCCGAGAAAAATGACGAGCGGCGTTCGATCTTCCGTCTTCCTGACCCACTTCGTGTAGGCCTGCTTGGAGTTTATCAGCAGACCCAGGGCCAGCAGCATCGGTACAGCCTGCCAGGGGAAAGACCTGCTCACACCCAGGCCCGTGAGGAAAGCCACGGTCAGCACGCTCCAGGAGCCGTATTCTTTGAGGATGTACCCTGTTCCATTAGGTCTCATGCATGAAGTATAGCATCAGGCCGGGACGAGCGGTATGAGGGAAATCATATATCAAGTGCGGAGTGTCGATGGTTCGACGGTGCTCACCATCATGAGCTTGTCGAATGAG
>CAYILT010000189.1:0-6710 GCA_964364055.1 uncultured Nitrospiraceae bacterium
GATGGACATGCTCGGCAGCTACCTCCGGTCCGAGATCGCCAGGATGAAGGCGAACGGCATCCGGTTCCGCTCCATAGGCAGGACGGAGCGCCTCCCGAAGACGGCGCAAAAATGGGTCGAAAAGGCCGCAGCCGAGACCGCGGAGAACACCGGCATGGTCCTGAATCTTGCGCTCTCCTATGGCGGGCGCGGCGAGATCCTCGAGGCCGTCAGGCGCATGCAGGCCTCCGGCGGCGTTCCCGTGGACCTCACGGAGGAGCGGTTCTCCTCCCATCTCGACACGGCGGGACTGCCCGACCCGGACCTGATCATCCGCACGAGCGGGGAGAAGCGGATCAGCAACTTTCTTCTGTGGCAGTCGGCCTACGCGGAGCTTTATTTCACTGATGTCCTGTGGCCGGATTTCGACGAGAAGGAACTTCTCACCGCGTTCCTCGACTACCAGCGCCGGCAGCGACGCTTCGGTCTCACGGAGGAGCAGCTCGGCGGGAATGCCGGGCATCCTTCCGGGATCGCGTCGTCGGCGCACAAATCACGGCTGTAACGGAGTCCTCGATGAGCTCTACCCGTGTACTGACCAGTATCGTGCTGGTCCCCGTTCTTTTCGCCGTCGTCTGGCTGATGCCGTCAGGGTATTTCGCGGGGTTGGCGATCATCGCCGCCGCTATCGGTCAATACGAACTGTATACGATGGCGCGGGCGCGGGGGATCACGCCGTTAACGATCCTCGGCATCGTGCTTGGGGCCCTTGTCGTCCTCAAGGTCTACCGACCCATCCATCCCTCCCTCGGGGGTCCGTACTTCTGGATCACCCTGTGCGTATTGGCGGTCATGACGGCGCGGCTGTTCTCCCGCCGGCCCGTGGAGGGCGCCCTCGAGGACATCGCGGTCACGCTGTTCGGCATCTTCTACGTGGCCCTGCTGTTCAGTTTCCAGGTCTCGATCCATGCCGGCAGTCCGGGAAAGAAGTGGCTGGTGTTCCTCTATCTGGTTATCTGGGCGTCGGACACCGGCGCCTACTATGTGGGCACGGCCTTCGGGAAGCACCGCCTCTATGAGAGGATCAGCCCGAAGAAGAGCATCGAGGGGCTTCTCGGCGGGGTTTCCGCCTCGGTCCTCGTCGCGGTCCTTTGTAAACTTTGGCTCGTGCCCTCGCTCGGGATCATCGAGGCCGCCGTTCTCGGGGCCGTCCTTGCGCTGGCCGGGACCGTGGGCGACCTTGCGGAATCGCTCATCAAGCGGAGCGCGGGCGTCAAGGACTCCGGGACGATCATTCCCGGCCACGGAGGCATCCTGGACCGCATGGACAGCATGCTGTTTGCCGCGCCGGTGCTGTTCTTCTATCTGAGGATGAGATGATCAAGTGCGGAGTGCGGAGTGCGGAGTTCGGAGTGCGGAGTTAAAAGAATTTGAAAAGGCTCTCCATATTAGGTTCGACCGGGTCCATCGGCACCTCGACGCTTGCGGTGGTCGAACGGTTCCCCGAGCGGTTCTCGGTCGTCGCGCTCGCGGGCGGGAACAACAGCGAGCTGCTGGAAGCTCAAATCCGGAAGTTCAAACCCGTCATCGCCGCCATTGCGGGTGAGAAGGCCGCCGGGGAACTGCGGAAGCGATGCAAGGACCTTCCGGTCAGGATCCTCTCGGGCGTCGAGGGGATGATCCAGGTCGCCACCGCGGAGAACGCGGACATCACGGTCTCCTCCATTGTCGGCACGGCCGGGCTGGTCCCGACGATGGCCGCGATCCAGGCCGGCAAGGACATCGCCCTTGCGAACAAGGAGGTGCTCGTCACCGCCGGCGAGCTGGTCATGGCCGAGTGCCGCAGCCGGAACGTAAGGCTCTTTCCGGTGGACAGCGAGCACAGCGCCATCTTCCAATGCCTCCATTCCGGCGAGCGCGGGGACGTCAGACGTGTCATCCTCACGGCGTCGGGCGGGCCTTTCCGGAACCATACGAAGAAGGACCTCGCGAAGGCGACCCTGGCCCAGGCGCTTAAGCATCCGAACTGGAACATGGGGAAGAAGATCACCATCGACTCGGCCACACTGATGAACAAGGGCCTCGAGGTGATCGAGGCGCACTGGCTTTTCGGCATGGGACCGGAACAGATCAACGTGCTGGTCCATCCGCAGAGCATCGTGCACTCGCTCGTCGAGTACCTGGACGGCTCCGTCGTGGCCCAGCTCGGGATGCCCGACATGAAGGGGCCCATCGCTTACGCCCTTTCCTATCCGGACCGCCTTCCCGATGTGTCGCCGGGGCTCGACCTCGCGTCCATCGCAACGCTCACGTTCCAGGAGCCGGACCGTGACCTGTTCCCGTGCCTCGGCTTCGCCTATGACGCGCTCAGGGCGGGGGGCAGCATGCCGGCGGTCCTCTCCGCCGCGAACGAAGTGGCGGTCAGGTATTTTCTTGAGGAGAAGATCGGGTTCATGGACATCCCCCGCGTGCTCAGGGCGACCATGGACGCCCATACGCCGGTATTACTTAAGAGCGTGGACGAGGCGCTCAAAGTGGACCTCTGGGCAAGGCATGAGGCGGAGAGGGTCATTGCGGAGTGCGGAGTGCGGAGTGCGGAATGAGAAGCTGGATTTATCCGTGTCCATCCGTGTGCGTCCGTGGCAAATAATGTTTTGACGTTTTCTTAGTTCTATCTTTGTACATCTGTGGTTACAACAGTTATTAAGGAGATACAATGACACTTGTTTACTTTCTGATCGTGATCGGCATCCTCGTGTTCGTGCACGAGTTGGGCCATTTCATCATGGCGAAACGGGCCGGCGTGCGGGTGGAGAAGTTCTCCCTCGGCATGGGCCCCAGGCTTTTCGGCTATAAGAAGGGCGACACGGACTACATCATCTCGGCTTTGCCGCTCGGCGGGTACGTGAAGATGGCGGGCGAGGACCCCGACGAGGAACCCACGGGCGCGGCGGACGAATTCCAGTCCAAGACCATCTGGCAGCGGGCGAAGATCGCGGCGGCCGGGTCGGTGACCAACATTGTCCTTGCATTCCTGCTGATGCCGCTCGTTTTCATGGTCGGGACCTATACGTTGGGATCTTCGAGGGTAGGGGGTGTGGTCAAGGGATCTCCTGCTGAGCAGGCAGGGTTTTTGGCGGGGGATACGATCGAACAGATAAACGGGAAAGTGATCACTGAATGGGGAAAAGCCGAGCTGCTGATCGCCATGAATCCCAATACGAAAATCACTGTAATGATCGATCGTAACGGGGAAAAAAAGACATTGACGCTCACGCCTCAGTTGGATGTGGAACGCAATATCGGCACTGCAGGCTTATACCCGTCATTGTCAGCTGAAGTGGGACGCCTTCGCCCGGGGCTGCCTGCGGAAAAGGCGGGCCTTAAGATTAACGATAAGATCCTGGCTGTGGACGGCACGACCGTCTATTACTGGAATCAATTCTCCACCATGGTGAAAGAGAGCGGGGGAAAAAAGCTTTCCTTGCTGATCGAGCGGGAAGGAAAGCGCATGACGACGGCAATTACCCCGATCATGGACGGCGGCCGGTATGTCATCGGCGTTGAGCCGTATGTTCGCCTGGATTTCAAGAAATATGGATTTCTGGAGTCCCTCCAGCTTGGTTTCAGCAAAACCCTGGAGATCGCGGACCTGACGTTCATCACCCTGAAGAAGCTGTTCTCGTTCTCGATCTCCATCAAGACGCTGGGCGGGCCGGTGATGATCGCCCAGATGTCCGGACAGGCGGCGGCAGCGGGCCTGTCGGCCTTTATCGCGCTCATGGCCACCATCAGCCTGTCCCTCGGCATGCTGAACCTGCTGCCCATTCCGGTGCTGGACGGCGGACTTCTCCTGTTCCTCGCCATCGAAGCGGTCCGGAAAAAACCCCTGAGCCAGAAGGTCATGGAGGTTTCCCAGAGCATCGGCGCCGCACTGCTGATCTCTCTGATCGCGGTGGTGTCGTACAACGATGTGGTGAGACTTTTCTTCAGTAAATGATAGAAAAGCATTTGCCACGACCAAAAGTAGGCGCTTCTAAGCGAGGCACCAAGGCACGAAGGGTTTTCTTTTCTTGGTGTCTTAGTGGCGAAAATGTTTATGAATAATTCCATTCCTCGAAAAAAGACCCGTCAGATCTCCCTCGGCACCCTGAAGATCGGCTGGGGCTCACGCGTTGCCGTCCAGTCCATGTGCAACACGGACACCCGGGACGCCGCGGCCACGCTCAGCCAGATCAGACGCCTCGAAGAGGCCGGCTGCGAGATCGTCCGGCTTGCCGTACCCGACGCCGAGGCCGCGAAGGCGATCGGAAATATCCGGAAAGGCACGGCCGTTCCGCTCGTGGCCGATATCCACTTCGATCACCGGCTCGCCCTCGAGGCGGTGAAGCAGGGCGTCGACGGCCTTCGCATCAATCCGGGAAATATCGGAGGCAAGGACAAGGTCGCGGAAGTCGTGAGGGCGTGCAGAGACCGGCGTCTTCCCATCCGCATCGGAGTGAACGCGGGTTCGCTTGAGAAGCACCTGCTTGAAAAGTACGGCCATCCCACGCCGGAGGCCATCGTCGAGAGCGCGTTCGGCCATATTCGCATACTTGAGGATCTGGACTACCGGGAGATCAAGGTTTCGCTCAAGGCGTCGGACGTGCTGACCACGGTCGAGGCGTACCGGCTGTTCTCGAAGCAGTCGGACTATCCCCTTCACATCGGCATCTCCGAAGCGGGGACGATCCATTCGGGCACGATCAAGTCGAGCGTGGGCCTCGGCATCCTCCTGTCCGAGGGCATCGGCGACACGATGCGGGTGTCGCTGACCGCCGACCCGGTCGAGGAAGTCCGCGTGGCCTATGCAATACTGAGATCGCTCAAGATCCGCCAGCGCGGCGTGGATCTTATCTCGTGCCCCACCTGCGGCAGGACCGAGATCAATATCATCGGCCTTGCCGAAGAGGTGGAGCGCAGGCTCGGCCACATCACCGAGCCGCTCACCGTCGCGGTCATGGGCTGCGTGGTGAACGGCCCGGGCGAGGCGCGCGAGGCGGACATCGGCATCGCCGGCGGCAAGGGCGTGGGGATGCTGTTCAAGCACGGCGAGATCGTGAAGCGGTTCGACGAGAAGGAACTGGCGGATGTGCTGGTTCGTGAAGTAGAAGAGATGATAAAAAGCAAGAAGTGATTTGCCACGAAGGCGCGAAGGTGCGCGCGGGTTTTGCGCGATAAGTGTCGCCACGCAATAGATCAAAACAATATGATTGACAATTATTGGTAAGACTAATATAATTAAATATGATTTATATTTATAAATCGTATCATTTGGCAGGAGTTATGCTATGAAGACACTACTGAGCGAGCGGGGTCAGGTGGTGATCCCGAAAAAGATCCGGGAGATCATTCATCTAAACAAAGGCGATGAATTGGAGATCGAGGTGCGCGATGAGACGATCGTGCTGAAGCCGCTCCGGAGGTTCAAGGCCAAAAAATGGCAGGACTATGCCGGAATCGGTGAAGGAATCGTGGCTGCCCATCTCAAGGACAAGAAGAAGGAAAAAGCGGATGAAGATGCTTATTCTCGATAGTTACGCGCTGCTCTGTCTTTTCGATAAAAAACGAAAGACGGAGAAGGAAGCGATAATGTCCTATCTTGAGGATGCGGGCAAAGGCAAGGTGAAACTCTATATTAGCAAGATCAACGAAGGTGAAGTGTTTTATAAGCTCTATAAGTATTTCGGCGCCGAGATAGCGACCGGGTTCAGGGCAGATCTCAAGCGGGGAATGTTCCCTCTCCATGTTGTTCCGGTGAACGATAAACGGGTGGAGGAAGCCTCGCTGATCAAAGCTAAATATCCAGTATCCTATGCCGATGCATTCTGCATTGAGCTCGCCAAAGATATGAACCTTCCCGTCGTAACCGGAGACCCCGAGTTTACCAGCGTGAAGGACCTTATCAAGTTGCAGTCGTTAGTTGAGTAGGTGGAGCAGGCCATTAGTCGCAATATAGTTTAAGCAGGGCGTCGACACATGTCTAAAAACACTTTTATGAAGCAATGATCGAACCTGCGACGGAAGGCGGATATACCGTCTATGTTCCCTCGCTGCCGGGTTGTGTATCTGAAGGTGATTCCTGCGATGAGGCATTGAAGAATATCCGCGAGGCGATCTCGTTGTATCTGGAGACGCTCAAGGAGCGCGGAATCCTGATCTCCCCTCGATATGGCCCTTTTCGTTTGCAATCAACGGGGTTCTCTGATAAATTAACACTATCGGCTGTAGGAGAGGTTAGAGCGCGTAGCTTGGAGGCATGCGATGTCGACCATATCGATCAAAGGTGATTCTTCGGAAACAGTCATGTCACTCCTGACAGGTGCGTTGGACAGGGAAAAGCGCATAATTACTGACAGCCTGCGGACAACACGCGACAAGGTGAATGCCCTGGCAAAGATGCTGTCCGTTGATGTTGAAAAGCTGATGCAGGGTGAAATTGAGCATGCTGAATCAAAGGACATGCAGTTAATCGAACTCGAAGGGGAAGTCGAACTGCTCAGGCATCTTGAAACCGAGCTCAAGGAACTTGAATCCCTTGAAATATGCAGATAAAGGCCTACCTTGACGGCATTCTCGATACACTTGCCGCGAATCCCCATGTGGAAGCCCAAAGCATTTCCTTTGAAGAACGCCCTCCCGATGCCTTCATCATAACAGGTATTGTCGCATTCATCGACGGCTCAAAACTG
>CAYILT010000190.1:0-6687 GCA_964364055.1 uncultured Nitrospiraceae bacterium
AACATACCAAATTTACCACCTTGTGTCCAGTAAAAAATATGGGACACGTACAGTTGGCAAGGAGGGGTGGTAAAGAGTCCCTCCCCTTGCCAAGGGGAGGTCAGGTGGGGTCGTCGCCTCCCTATTCATACCGCAGCACTTCCACCGGGTCCTGGCGGGCGGCCTGCCAGGCGGGGTAGATCGTCGCCAGGAAGCTGATGCCGAGGGCCATGAGCGAGATGAACAGGATATCGTACCCGGTAATGGAAAGCGGCAGATGGCTTACCTGGTAAACATCCTTGGGCAGCGTGATGATCCCGCTCTGCGCTATGACGACCACGGCGCTGTAGCCGATAACCGACCCCAGGACCGTTCCCACAATGCCGATGATAAGGCCGCTGAACATGAAGATCTTCATGACGCTCCGTTCCGGTGATCCCATGGACTTCAGAATCGCGATCTCGCGGCTCTTTTCCATGACGATCATGGTGAGGGTGCCGATGATGTTGAAGGACGCGACGATGATAATGACCACCAGGATAAGGGACATGCCGATCTTCTCCAGCTTCAGGGCGGAGAAGAAGTTCTTGTTCATCTCGATCCAGTTTCGCGTATAGTAGGGAAAGCCGATAGACGACTGGATCGACTCGGCTATGGCGGCGGCGCGGTAGATATCGTCGACCCTGACCTGGATGCCGCTAATCCTGCCCGGCATGTTGAAGAATCTCTGCGCTTCGGGAATGGAGATGTACACGAAGGTCGTGTTGTAATCGTACATCCCGGCATCGAAGATCCCGACGAGGACGAACTTGCGCATCTTCGGGACCATGCCCATGGCGCTCTCCTCGCCGATGGGATTTACCATCATGATCGTGTCGCCGATGGTGGCGTCGAATTTCCGGGCAAGGTCTTCGCCGATCACGATCCCGGGCTGGTCCTTGCCCGGACGCTCCAGGTCGAGAAGCGACCCCTTGCGGATGTTCTTTTCCAGGTCGGTAACGGCGCCTTCGGTACGGGGGTCGATGCCGCGCACGACCACGCCCTGAACACGCTCATGCGCGGACAGCATGACCTGGCTGATGATGAACGGCGTGGTCGCTGCCACATGGGGCACACGGTTCACCTTGTCGATCAAGGCCTGCTGATCGGAGACCCCCTTGCCGGCGTATTCCATCACCACCACATGGGAGATCGCGGAAAGGATCTTGTCCCGGAAATAACCCTGGAAGCCGGTCATCACCGACAGGGTGATGATGGACGTGGCCACGCCGATCACCACGCCCGCGATGGAGATGAAGGTGTTCAGGGAAACCGTCCGGTTCCGCTTCTTGCTTTTGAGGTACCGGAGGCTGATGAAGAGTTCGAAAGGTAATTTCATGGTCGCTGCAGTCCGGCCGCGGACAAACCCTCGAATGAATCATTTGAGGGCAGGCTTGGATGAACATGAATGAACGCAATCCGGGAAGATCGACCTTCCTGATCATTCCGCAATCCGCAATCCGCAATCCGCAATCTAATTCTCCTTCTTCATCTGCGGGAACAAGATCACGTCCCGGATGGACGGCGAACCGGTGAGGAGCATAACGAGACGGTCGATGCCGATCCCCTCTCCCGCGGCAGGCGGCATGCCGTATTCAAGGGCGCGGATAAAGTCATCATCCATCTGATGCGCTTCTTCGTCGCCGGCCTCTCGTTCAGTGACCTGTTTCAAAAACCGTTCCTTCTGATCGACAGGATCGTTCAATTCTGAGAAGGCGTTCGCCATTTCCCGTCCTACCACGAACAGTTCGAACCGCTCGACGAAGTTCGGGTCGTTCTCCGTTTTTTTGGAGAGCGGTGAAATATCCGTGGGGTAATCGGTGATAAAGGTCGGCTGGATAAGGTTGGGCTCCACCAGAACCTCGAATATCTCGTTCAACAGCTTCCCCTGAGGCTCTCCGCCCTTGAGCCTGGCGCCGAGCTTTAACGCATATTCCCGGGTCTTATCCGTATTCGTGATCACCTCGGCCGGGACACCGGCCTCTTTAAGAGAATCCATGTAGGTAAGACGCTTCCACGGCGGAGCAAGATCGATGGAGTGGCCGCCGTATTCCACCGTCGTGGCGCCAAGGACCTCCTGCGCGACCGTACTGATCATCTGCTCGGTCATGACGATCAGGTCCTGGTAGTCGGCGTACGCCATGTAGAACTCGAGCATCGTGAACTCAGGGTTATGGCGGGTGGAGATCCCTTCATTTCGGAAATTTCGGTTGATCTCATACACCCGTTCGAACCCTCCCACCAGGAGACGCTTCAGGTAGAGTTCGGGGGCTATGCGCAGGTAGAGGTCCATATCCAGAGCATTGTGGTGGGTCTTGAACGGCCGTGCCGTGGCGCCGCCGGGAATGGTCTGCATCATGGGGGTCTCGACCTCGAGAAAGCTCCGGGCATTGAGGAAGGAGCGTATTGCCTGGATGATCCGGGTCCTGGTAATGAAGACCTTCTTCACTTCGGGATTGACGATGAGATCAACGTATCGTTGACGGTAACGGAGCTCCACGTCCGTAAGTCCATGCCATTTCTCGGGGAGAGGACGGAGGGATTTCGCGAGAAGCAGAAATGATTCCACATCCAGGGTGAGTTCATCGGTCCTGGTCCGGAACAGGAACCCTTTTACGCCGATGAAATCTCCGATATCAAGTTTCTTAAATAGATTGAAGTTCTCCTCTCCGAGGGTATTCTTCTGGAAGTAGAGCTGGAACCTTCCCGAACTGTCCTGAATATGGACGAAACATGCCTTTCCGAAGCTCCGGAGCGCGACGATCCTGCCCGCGAGGGACAGGATCACCCGCTCCTTCTCAAGTTCTTCCCTGGTCTTCGTGCCCTGCGCAGTGAGAATATCCTGTGCCGACCCCGTAACTTCGTACCTGCCCGCGTAGGGTTGCGTCCCCATCGCGCTGATCTCAGCGAGTTTCTTGAAGCGCTGCTGGATCAGATCGTTGTATTCATCCATGAAGGGTCCTTTCGAACTTTGCAATGAACGCTGATTATACCCGGACCGACTATCTTGTCAAGGAGAAACGGCTATTGTGTCAGAAGGGCAAGCACCTCGAGATATTTTTTACTTGTCCTCATCACCACGTCGTCAGGCAGCGTCGGCGCCGGGGGCTTCTGGTCCCACTTCAGGGAGAGGAGATAATCACGGACGAACTGTTTGTCGAAGCTTTTCTGGGAGACGCCGATGGTGTATCCCTCTTTCGGCCAGAACCGTGATGAATCCGGCGTCAGCACCTCATCGATCAGCATGACGTCACTGTCGTAGATCCCGAACTCAAGCTTGGTATCCGCGATGATGATGCCTTTGGGCTCAGCGAGCTCGCACGCGCGCCGGTAGATAGAGAGGGTGAAGTCCTTGAGCTTTTCCGCCACGTCCTTCCCCACCAGGTCCACGACGGTCTTGAAATCGATATTCACATCGTGCTCGCCGGCCTCCGCCTTGGTCGACGGTGTGAAGATCGGCTCAGGCAGACGCGATGCTTCGGTCAGCCCGGAAGGAAGCTTGATCCCGGAAACCGCGCCGGTCGACCGGTATTCCTTGAGCCCTGATCCGGAAAGGTACCCTCGTACGATGCACTCGACCGGCAGTGACTTTGCCTTGCGCACAAGCATGCTCCTGCCTTCGAGAACATCCGCGTGCTTCCGGCAGTTCTCGGGAAAATCCCTGACCTCGGTGGAGAGCAGATGGTTCCGGACGATATCGGAGGTCCTGGAGAACCAGTATTTCGATATCTGGGTAAGGACCCTGCCCTTTTCAGGGATCGCGTTCGGGAGCACCACGTCGAATGCCGATATCCGGTCCGTCGCAATGATCAGGAGGCTGTCACCCAGATCGTAGATGTCGCGGACCTTTCCGCGTTTCGGCTGATCAAGGCCGCTAAGGCTGGTCTCAAGTACGATCGATGTTTTCATCATCCCCTCTTTCCGGTTGTTCTTCCGCGTATTTAAGGATACTGATGCGGGCAATACGGTTCTTCCTGAGCCGCAGCACGGTGAACATCAGGTTCTCGTAACGGACCTGGTCTCCCTCCGCCGGAAGACGGCCGAAGAGGCCGAGGACGAAGCCACCGACGGTCTCGAACTCATCTTCCGGAAGAGTAAGCTTCAATTTCTCGTTCAGCTTGCCGATGTCGGTCTTTCCCTCGACGATATAGCGGTTTGCCGCAACCTCGTCGATCTCCCGAAGCTCTTTTTCCTGCTCGTCACGGATGTCGCCGACGATCTCCTCAATGAGGTCTTCCAGGGTGACCAGGCCGTCGATACCGCCGTATTCGTCCCCGACCAGCGCCAGGTGGATGCGACGCTCGCGCATTTCCTTCAGCAGTACGCTGGCCTTCTTGGTTGGCGGCACTACGTAGGGTTTCCGGAGGATCGCGTCCAAAAGGACAGGCTCGTTCTTCATATGCAGCGCCAGAATGTCCTTCAGGTACACGATGCCCACGACGTTATCGATCGTTCCCGCATATATCGGCAGACGGGAGAAACCCTTCTCGTTCATGGTCCGGAGAATGGCGTCAATGTCGCTCTTTATCTCGAGCCCCACGATATCGGTGCGGGGGACCATGACCTCGCGCACCACCGTATCGGTGAACTTAAAAACGCTGTGGATGAGGTCTTCCTCCGACGTTTCAAAGACGCCGCTCTTGCGCCCTTCCCTGATCAGGTATTTTACCTCGTCCTCGGAGATCAGCACCGGTTCATGTTCCGCGGGAATATTGAAGAACCGCAGGATGACGTTGTTCGATGCCGTCAGGACCTTGAGGACGGGCCGGAACACCCGCGATAATGAATCGATCATGGCAGCTGTAAAAAATGCTATCTGTTCGGAATAGCGGATGGCGATCGTTTTAGGAACCAATTCCCCAGCCACCAGCGTGATATAGGTAATAATGCCGACTACCAGACCCAGGGCGATCGGTTCCGCAGCTTTGCTGATAAAAACAAAAGGTGCTTTCTGAAGTAATGGTGTGATGCGTTCAATGGCGATGACGCCGCCCAACGCGGAAGCAAGGGTGCCGACGAGCGTCACCCCGATCTGGACCGTTGCAAGGAATCGCTCGGGCTCTTCCTGGAGCATCTGGACCCGTAGCGCTGCGCGGTCGCCGGTTTTTACCAGATGACGGACCCTGCTCTTCCTCAGCGATATGAGTGCGATCTCCGATGCGGAAAAATACCCGTTAACCAGGATCAGAAGGAAAATGGAGAAGAGATCGATGAATAACATAAGAACAAACAAGCCTTTTACAATTTGAAATTTACAATTCGCCCGTCAGAACCCGTATTCCTTCCATCTCTCTTCCACCATTTTCTGGATGGAAGGGTCCATTTTTACTTCATGGGGCCAGGGCCGGGTAAAACCTTCACCTATGCCCTTTTTCGTTGCGTCGATCCCCATCTTCCCTCCGAAACCGATCTGCGGGCAGGAGTGGTCAAGGATGTCAAGCGGGCCATCGGTGATGACTACGTCCCGCTGAGGATCGACATGGTTCATGACCTTCCAGGTTACCTCGGAGTAATCATGGATATTGACATCCTCGTCGCAGACGATGACAAATTTGGAAAGCATGAGCATCCCGGTCCCCCAGATGGTGTGTATCACTTTTTTCCCGTGGCCCGCGTAGCGTTTTCTGATCTTGACGATGACGTTGTTGTGAAAGACACCTTCGACGGGCATGTCCATGTCCAGGATATCAGGAGCGACCATCTGGAGCAGCGGAAGGAAGATGCGTTCCGTTGCCTTTCCGAGGTAGGCGTCCTCCTGGGGAGGCCGTCCCACCAGGGTGGCCGGGTAGAGGGCGTCCTTCCGGTGCGTAATGGCGGTAAGGTGAAATACCGGATACTGATCGGCCTCGGAATAATAACCGGTGTGGTCGCCGAATGGTCCTTCCAGCCGTCGTTCACCCGGATCTATGAACCCTTCGAGGACGAATTCAGCCTCCGCAGGAACCCGGATATCGACGGTTTTGCACTGAACGACCTCCAGGGGTCGTTTCCGCAAAAAACCCGCGAACACATATTCGCCGATAGCCGGCGGCAGCGGCGCGGTGGATGCATAGATTATGGCCGGGTCTCCACCGATGGCAACAGCTGCCTCCATACGCTTTCCTATGGCTTCATAGTGCTGATAGTGACGTGCGCCGTCCTTGTGCTTGTGCCAATGCATGCCCGTGGTCTGGTGGTCGTATACCTGCATGCGATACATGCCCACATTCGTGATCTTCGTGGACGGGTCCACGGTGCAGACCATGGGAAGGGTGATGAACCTGCCGCCGTCATCGGGCCAGCACTGGAGCACGGGGATATTGGCGAGGTCCATCCGGTCACCGGACAGGACGACGTCCTGACACGGAGCTTTTTTCACGGTCTTCGGAAAATAGCTGGAGAGTTCGGCAAGTTTCGGAAGCATCTGGAGCTTATCCATGATGCCGGCGCCGGGCCCGGGGAAAAGGTTCGCAGGATCGACGATCTCCCGGATCCGCTGTCCGATATCATCAAGGTTCGTGACCTCGAGGGCGAGGCACATGCGCTGCATGGTGCCAAAGGCGTTCGTAAGGACGGGAAACCGGCTATTCCGCACGCGTTCGAACAGAAGCGCCTTGTTCGCGGCGCCTTTCTCCTTTGAGACCCGGTCAGTGATCTCGGCGATCTCAAGTACGGCATCCACCTCTGCCT
>CAYILT010000191.1:0-6559 GCA_964364055.1 uncultured Nitrospiraceae bacterium
GTTGCAACGTTCTCCTGCGCTTCCTTGGTGGATGCGCCGAGGTGAGGCGTGGCGATAAAGTTGTCCAGCGTCAGGAGCGGGTGGTTTTCCGGCGGTTCCTTCTCGAACACGTCGAATGCCGCGGCAGCCACCTTGCCGCTCTTCAGGGCCTCGAACAGGTCCCCTTCGTTCACGATGCCGCCGCGGGCGCAGTTGATGATGCGCACGTTGTTCTTCATCTTGGCGATCGTGTCCTTGTTGATGAGGTTCGCTGTTTCCTTGGTCTTGGGCGTGTGGAGCGTGATGAAATCGGACCGCTTGTAGATCGTCTCCAGGTCCGCGAGCTCGATGCCGAGCTGCTTCGCCTTCTCCGTCGAGATGAAGGGGTCGTTGGCCAGGACCTTCATGCCCAGGGCCGTGCAGCGGTTCGCCACCACGCCGCCGATGGCGCCGAGGCCGACGATGCCCAGGGTCTTGTCGAAGAGCTCGACGCCCTCGAACTTCTTCTTTTCCCACTTGCCCGCCTTCATCGAGGCGTAGGCCTGGGGGATCATGCGGGCGCACGCGAAGATCATGCCGATGGTATGCTCCGCCGTCGTGACGGTGTTCCCGCCCGGCGTGTTCATCACCACCACGCCCTTCTTCGTCGCGGCAGGGATGTCCACGTTGTCCAGGCCGCTGCCGGCCCGTCCCACGACCTTGAGCTTCGACGCCTTCTCGAGCAGGCCCGCCGTGACCTTGGTCGCCGAGCGGATAATGAGCGCGTCGTAGTCGCCGATCATCTTCTCGATCTCCTCGGCGCTTGTCTTGCTCCGGAACTCCACCTCGAGCCCGGCCTTTTTCAGTATATCCACCCCGCGGGTGGAGAGGTTGTCGCTGATCAGGACCTTCATGAATTCCTCCAAAAATGCTGCGCCACTAAGACACTAAGGCTCGAAGTAACCACGAAGCTCATTCCTGGTATTTCTTCGCGTCTTCGTGCCTTCGTGGCGATGATGGTTGTCTTACTTCATCAATATCTCCTGCGCGGCGCCCACGCCCGCGCCGAGCTTCACCGGGTGGCCCAGGCCCTTCAGCACCATCTCGATGCCGGCAATGGCCGTGATCGCGTCAAAGGTATCGGCATAGCCCAGGTGCGCGATGCGGAAGATCTTGCCCTTGAGCTTGTCCTGTCCGCCCGCTCCGGTGATGCCGTATTTCTCGCGCAGATTCTTATAGATCGCCTGGCCGTCGACGCCTGCCGGCGCTTCAATGGCCGTAAGCGCGTTGCTCGGGCTTTCCTTCGGAAAGAGCTTGAGGCCCAGTGCCGTTGCTCCGGCGCGGGTCGCCCGGGCGAGCTTGTCGTGGCGCTTGAACATGTTCTCGAGCCCCTCGTCCTGGAGCATCTTAATGCAGGCGTTCAGGCCGATGATGAGCGTCACCGCCGAAGTGAAGTTCGTCTGGTTCTTGGACAGATTCTCGCGCTCTTTTTTGAAATTAAAATAGAATTTCGGCGTCTTCGCGGCATCGGCCATCTTCCAGGCCTTGTCGCTGACGGACACGAACGCGAGCCCGGGCGGGAGCATCACGCCCTTCTGGGAGCCGCCGATCATGACATCGATCCCCCACTCGTCGGTCCTGATATCGTGGGCCACGAGCGCCGAGATCGCGTCAACCACAAAGAGCGCGTCGGTCTTCTTGACGACAGCGGCGATCGGCTTGACGTCGTGGTACACGCCCGTGGAGGTCTCGTTCGCCTGGACGAACACGGCCTTGATCCCGGGATTCTTCTTGAGCGCCGCCTCGACGGCTTCCGGCTTCGCGGCGTGGCCCCACTCCACGAGGATCTCTTCCACCTTCATGCCATAGGCCTGGCAGATCTTGGTCCAGCGTTCGCCGAACTTACCGCCGTTGATCACGAGCACGTCGTCGCCGGGGCTCAGGAAATTGGACACCGAGCCGTCCATGCCGCCGGTGCCGGTGGAGCACAGGATCAGCACATCGTTCTTGGTCTGATAGAGCCACTGCAGGCCCTTTTTTGCGGAATCGAGTACGGGCAGGAAGTCCGGGGCGCGGTGATGAATGATCGGCATGGCCATGGCAAGGAGCGCCTCGGGCGGCACCGGCGTGGGGCCGGGGGCCAAAAGATATTTTTTTTGCATGGGTATATCCTCCGGTAAAGATGGTCGTTGAATGAAACGGCTTAAGATAGAACGTGGTTGATACGCAAGGATTCTGTATTGATAAAGAAGAAGATTATAGTCCCGCGTCGGGACCTATGCCCGGGGAAGGCATGTCGCTGGGATATGTAGGATGTCTGAGCTGTTGCACGGGTATTTCAGCCTTTCTCTTCGCCATTTGATCCACTCAAGGCATAAGACTCTAACACGGGGAGCGGAAAATTGTCAAGTAAATAAAAAAATAGGGCGATTTCAATCATGATGGGGCGGTGTGTTACCGGCGGTAATGCACAGGGTACTTGCTTAGAAAACGGCTTTGCATTACAATACGGCGATAAGGGGATACACATGGACGAGGTAAAAAAAGTCTCGAACATTACGATAAGCCGGTCGATCCTGTGGGTCCTTATCGCGGGGGCCTTTGCCCTGGGGGTTTTTGTCGGCAGAGGCGCCTGGCTGTTCAGCGCCGGATTGTCTGACAAGACCGAAGGTGAGTACCGGCGGTCCGCCGAGGATTTCGCCTATATCCGGCTCTCCATCACGGAGGGGGACACCGAGACGCGGAAGATCCGCGAGCTGAAGCCTTTTCGCTACAAGGTTGACGCCCTGGTGCAGGAAAAGATCGACAACGATGATGCGACGTCCGTGTCGGTCTACTTCCGGGACCTGGACAACGGAAACTGGTTCGGGATCCGGGAGGACGAGAAATTCTCGCCCGAAAGCCAGCTTAAGCTCCCGATCCTCATCGCCTATTTCAAGTGGTCGGAGACCAGCCCGCTGGTCCTCAGGAAAAAGATACTCTTCCGGGGCGCCGGTGTTCCGCTCGCACCGCGATATCTTAGATCACCGAAGCCGCTGGAAGCGGGCAGCGAATATGCGGTAAATGACCTGCTCTTCCGGATGACCGCCTACGGAGATAACGATGCTTATACCCTGCTTCTGGCCAATCTTCCGCCCGCTTATCTGCATGAGGTCGCCAAGGATCTTTACGTGAACTACGATCCCGAAGTAACAGGCGACTCCCTGACCCTGAGCGCCTATGCTTCTTACTTCCGGGTCCTGTTCAACGCCTCGTACCTGAACGAGGAAATGTCGGAAAAGGCCCTCCGGTACCTCGCGCGGTCTGTGTTCCGTGAGGGGATGGCCTCGGGCCTTCCCCCTGATATCAACATCGCGAGCAAGGCCGGCGAGCGGGTCATCAAGATCGTGGACAGCGAGGGCGTCCCTGCGGAAGTCCTTCAGCTCCACGAGTTCGGGATCATCTATCACCCCGAAAGGCCGTTCCTGCTGGGTGTCACCGCCCGGGGAAGTGACTTCCGGAATCTGGCGCGGGTCATCCGGGATATTACAAGCCTGGTGTCTTCGGAAGTAGACCAGCAAGTGAACTCGTTAGAACCGTGATCCGCATTCCTGCATCGATCGTACGCATCCACGGAAAAACCAAAGGCCGGCAGAATATCTTCTGCCGGCCTTATCGTTGCCTGGTCCCGTATCCCGGAAGCTGTCGTACCGGATCGCTGTTTATTTCGGTCCTGCGGTGCCCGTCGCGATTGACAGCAGCACAGTGACCGTTGTCATCGGTGTCACGCGATCGTTCGAGTGGATCGTCACGTACTTCGCCATATATCCGGCCCTTCCCGTCGTATCCACCGATACTTTGAGTTGCGCCGTTGCCCCTGGTTCCAGCCGGTTCGAACTGACCAGCCCCGCGGTACACCCTCAGGTAGGCTGTACCCGCTGGATATCCAGGACCTCATCGCCGACGTTCTTGATCTCGAAGATGTGCTCCGGCTGCGTTCCCGGGCGTACCGTCCCGAAATCGAACTTTGAGTCCTTCACGAATATCCGCGGCCCCTGGCGCTCTCCGGACAATCCTGCCGCGGCGATAGCCACAAAAGCGAATACCAGCATTGAGATACCCGTTTTTTTCATAAACACGGCGATTCCTCTTTTTGCGGTCCCCGACAGATCAGACGCCGAAAAGGGCTGTTCGAAGCCCCGCTCCGCAATCCGTATTCCCACTTCCTAAATGCCCAGCTTCTTCTGCTCAATGATCTTCGCGATCTCATCGCGGGTGATTAGGTCCTTCTCGATGAGAAGGGAAATGAGCGCTTCGATGACGATCTTCTGCGTGGCAAGGTCCTGACGGAACGACTGGACGTCCGGCTGCTGCTGGAACTGCTGGTTCCACTCCGTCGTGGAGATATCCGGCATCTCGCGCACAAGCTCCAGCTTTGCGGCTTGTGTTGCGGACTCCCGGAACGAAGCCTTGCTCTTCCGGGTGACAGGCTCTCCGTCATAGTACTTCCGGATCGCGTCCTTGATCTCCGCGGCCATGGAGAGGACTGGTTTGATGGAAAGGCCCGTGATGAACCGGACGTTGTCCATCGTTTCGATGTCCATAGGGTCCGACATGGCAAGGACCAGCGTGTTGGCCTCCTTCCGCACCGGGACCACGCCGAACTTTTTCGCCATATCTGCCTTCAGGACCTTGAAGATGTCCGGCGACAGCTCCGGCTCGAAGAGGTTTACATAGGGAACGCCCATCTTTTCTGAGATCACCCGTGCGATGTCCTCCTCACGGGCAAATTCCAGCTCCACGACGATGGACCCAAGCTTCCCTCCCCAGTTCCGCTGATGCGAGAGGGCCGCCTCGAGCTGAAAATCATCGATCAGCCCGGCTTCCTTCAACAGGTCACCCAGTTTTCTTCGCTCCGCCATACGGTCCCCTTTGCCCCGGATACTCCTGCCGATGCAGGATAGCGTGATTATATTCTACTCAGACGGTCCATGTCAAACAGTTTAGTAATTCCCAGGGAGTATCCCGCGCTCTTTCAGGTTCATCCGTCCCTGTTCGTCTCGTGTCATTCGATATGCGCCTATTCCCGTTCACGGACCAATAGATGGCGAAGGTCCACGTCCTCGAGGGCGGCGAGAAGGCTCGCCTTGATGCCGGGATGCCCCTTTTCCAGGTCGGCCAGGAGCTTTTTTATCTTCACCCGTTTGTGGTCCGGATCACCGCATGCGGGACAGGCGCAGCAGGTGACGGGAAAGCCTGCTTCCGGCGCATAGGCGATGATGTCATCCTCGGGAACGTAGACAAGGGGCCGGATCACCACGTTCCTGCCGTCGTCAGCGCGCAGGAGCGGGGCCATGGCCTTGATCCTGCCATTGAAGAACTGGTTCAACAGAAGGGTCTCGATGAAGTCGTCGCGATGGTGGCCAAGGGCGATCTTGGTGCACCCGAGTTCCGTTGCCTGGGTGTAGAGCACACCGCGCTTGATCCTGGCGCAGAGGGGGCAAGGGATATCGTCGGGCGTGAGCTTTTCGAGCAGAAGGTCGTGGACCGGGGCATGGACGATACGATAGTCATAGCCCTGTTCACGGAGATAGGATTCGATGCCCCCGGTGCGGAACCCCGGAAAACCCGGATGCACCGTGACGACGGTCAGGGAAAAGCTCACCGGCGCCCTTCGTCGGAGGTTCTCAAGCACCGTCAGAAGCGTCCAGCTGTCCTTGCCGCCCGAGAGGGCCACGAGGATCCTGTCGCCCTCCACGATCAATCCGAACTTGCCGATCGCCTGACCTGCCAGTCGCCGGATATGATGCTCTCGTGATCCCCGATCCCGCATGTCGCACTCTATAACCGGCCCCCTGCTGAAGTCAAGCCCTATTGAAGCCCTCTGCGGTCCCGCTAGAGCGGGACAGAGACTCTTCGGTCCTCAAGGGATATATATTCATTCTAATCGCCCGCCAACTCCCAGCAAGCTACGGGGAATGCGCCCGCTCCTGGATGCACGGGCTGGACAAAAAAAAGCCCCCGGGCATGCATATCCGGGGGCTTTTCTGACGATCAGGAAATTACCGTTTTTTCTTCTTTGCGGTCTTCTTTTTGGCCGGTCTTTTTACGGATTTCTTCTTGGCCTTCTTTTTCCTGGCTGGTTTCTTCTTTGCTTTTTTGGCCGCCTTCTTTGCGGACTTCTTCACGGCTTTTTTCTTTGCCTTCTTCTTCGCCGGCCTCTTCCTGGCAGGCATCACAGGCATCTCTGCCGGCGCGCCAACGGACAGGGTCTCTACCCCGCAGCAAAGAATAGGCTCTTCATAGACATCGCCGGTCCTCGTTACATCAAGCCGCCTGCCGCAAACCTTGCATTCATATTGCACGACCTTCTCGATAGCCATTCCCATACCCTCCTTTACCGGATAACCCGCTCCCGCGGGATTCGTTACCGTTGCTTTCCCCGAGGCCCAGACACGTCCTCTGGCAACCCGGGAGGATCATCAATATTGATACTGTAGAATTAGAGCCGCCAAATGTCAAGGGTTTTCAAGTCTTGACCGCGGAAAAATCCCCCTATGACCATATGCGCGGCTGTTTTTTCAGGACCTGCACCCGGGCGTTCCTTCGCATATCGGCCTGC
>CAYILT010000192.1:0-6552 GCA_964364055.1 uncultured Nitrospiraceae bacterium
CCCCGCTACCAACCGATCCAAAGGCCCAGGGCATCCTCCCTGGGCCTTTTTCTTTGATCCGTGCGGCCGTTCCCCCGCGACCGGGGACGCACCGTAAATCACCGAGTCGCGAAGAAAGAAGGATTTAATGAATTTCAGTTCGTTCAAGCTCCACCCGCAGATCATGGCCGGCGTCGAAGCAGCCGGCTACCAGACGCCGACGCCTATCCAGAAACAGGCGATCCCGCCGGTCATGGAAGGCCATGACGTCATGGGCCTGGCCCAGACCGGGACCGGCAAGACAGCGGTCTTCGTGCTGCCGATCCTGGAACGCCTGCTGACCGGGCCGCGCGGCAAGGTCCGCGCCCTGATCATCGCCCCGACGAGGGAACTGGCCGAGCAGATCAACGATTCGATCGTGGCCCTCGGCCGCCAGACGAAGCTGCGCAGCATGACGGTGTACGGCGGCGTTGGCCTGAACCCCCAGATACAAAAGCTGCGCACCGGCGTCGAGATCATCGTGGCCTGTCCCGGACGTCTGCTCGACCACCTCAACCAGCGCACGGCGGACCTCGCCCATCTCGAAGTGCTCGTGCTGGACGAGGCGGACCGCATGTTCGATATGGGGTTCCTGCCCGATATCCGGCGGATCCTGAAATATGTGCCGGCGAAGCGCCAGACGCTGCTGTTTTCGGCCACCATGCCCGATGATATCCGTCACCTGGCCCACGAGATCCTGCACAAGCCGGTCACCGTGCAGGTGGGCCACACGGCCCCGGTGAACACGGTTTCCCACGCGCTCTATCCCGTCGAACAGCATCTCAAGACGGCGCTCCTGATGGAGCTGCTGCGCCATACCAATACGGAGTCCGTGCTGATCTTCACGCGGACGAAGCACCGCGCCAAGCGCATCGGGCAGCAGCTGGAGAAGGCAGGCTACAAGGCCGCGTCGCTGCAGGGGAACCTGTCGCAGAACAGGCGGCAGGAAGCGCTTGACGGGTTCCGGGACGGTTCGTACCAGATCCTCGTGGCGACGGACATCGCGGCCCGCGGCATCGACGTCTCGAGCATCTCCCATGTCGTCAACTACGATATCCCCGATACGGTAGACGCCTATACGCACCGCATCGGCCGCACCGGACGCGCCGCGAAGACCGGCGACGCGTTCACCTTCGTGACCCGCGAGGACGAGCCCCTGGTCAAGAGCATCGAGCGTGTGCTGGGCGAGAAGATCGAACGGCGCACGCTCAAGGACTTCGATTACAATAAAGCAGCGCCTGGCCGCGACACGGAGTTCGCCCGGCCGCCGCGCGAGCCGCAGCGCCGGCGCGTCCCAGCGCGGCCGGGGCAGGGGAGGACCCATGCCGCCGCTCCCGCACGGCCGAAAAGCCACCATGCCGGGCCGGCAAAGAGCGGGGAACGAAGCGCCACCGCATCGCCCCGACCACATGCATCGTCGTCAGCCCCTTCCGGCGGACGAGCTCACACACCGTCAACCCAGCGGCCGCACGCCAGCCAGCCGAGACCGGGGAACGCGCCCGGCGGCGCCGCTTCCCGCCGTTCATGGGGAACCCGGCCGACCCGTGGCCCCGGCCGGGGACCGGGCAGCGGCAGCAGGTAGACTGTTGACCTGAATATAATCAACATGCTATACTCTCATCTCCAGTTCGGGGAAGCGAGGTTCAGCCGTCCTTCAGGCACCAGGTCACCATAGCCCGGCTGCAACAGGGGGAGCAGTCCGAACCGCATGAAGAACCCGATCAGCCGGAACTTGTGCTCGATACGGCGAATGCCCCGCTGGACGTATGTGTTGAACAGGTTCTGGGCCTGCTTGTGGAGCGGGGGACCGCGGACAAAGGATGACCAAATGAAACATGCAAGGGCTATTGAGAAGGATATCTTCGCTGATGTTATAGAAAAGATACATATGCTTACCGCATCACAGCAGGGGTTCCTCCAGGAGATGCTGGCCAGCCGGGAAAAGGTCTCTGTGACATCCCAAAGGAAACTTCTTAAGAAGAGTTTTGGCGCCTGGGCTGACAGGGCGGATATAAAGGGCGGCATTGAGTATGTGGACGAGATCCGGAAAGGCTGGGAATCACGTCTTGAGAGGATAATAGACTGATGCACAGGTCCAACCTCATTGACAGCGACATACTTATTGACCATTTGAGGAAGGAAAGAAAAGCCCTCGATTTCCTTCATACAGAGATCGAAAAAGGTGCCATCCTCTTCCTTTCTGTAATCAGTAGGGCCGAGATTTTTGCAGGACTAAGGAAAGGTGAAGAGGAGGTTATAAGCAGCCTCTTTGAGATAATAACGCCGGTAAATGTTGACACTGCAATTGCGGATAAGGCAGGTGAATATCTGAGGAAGTTCGGCAAAAGTCACGCCTTAAACATTGGAGATGCCATAATAGCAGCAACCGCCAGCGAAATGAAGTTAACTCTCGTCACAAGAAACATTAAGCATTATCCGATGAAGGATATCACGATTCTGAAGCCTTATTAGAACATTTTTTTGGTAGAACCAGCTTTGTCGGCGATGGGGATTGAGTTGTAATATGGGGTAGTCCCAGCATTTTCCATGGCTGTTAGCGATAATGTTTTCAGGTACGATTTCGATAATGATGTCCTCGTGTGGCTTATTCCACCACATGCTACCATCACAAACCGTTATCACCGAGCGGTAAGCAAAGGAGCAAACTTGCGAATAACCAGCGAAGAACACCAAGCCATCAGCAACACCATTCATCAGTCCGATGCGGAGGCGATGATTTACCTGTTTGGGTCCCGCGCTGACGACTCCGCCAAAGGAGGCGATATAGACCTGCTGGTACTATCCAAAAAAATCAACCTGATGGATAAGCTGAATATCCTGGCGCAACTGCACCAGCGCATAGGCGCGCGCCGGATAGACATTGCCATTTATCCCGATACCACTCGCCCATTCCCCAGAATGGTTATACAAACCGGTGTACGGCTGTGATACACGAAAAACTTGAGCTGCTCCAGGAAGAGCTGGCGGGTCTGCAATCCGCCGCTAACCACCTTGAGTATTCCATGGAGAGATGCAGAGGTTTAATTGGGCGGGAAGAAATGCCGCCGGAAGAACGGGAACGACTCGAAGCGCTTACCAGCCGCTTTGCCAGACTGGCTGACCTGCTCATCCAGCGTATTTTTCGCTTGATTGATGAAATCGAGATGACCGGCGCCGGCACGTTACTCGACCGTATCTACCGTGCGGAAAAGCGCGGATGGGCCGAAGCTTCTGAAGTGATCAAGATTCGTGAGCTGAGAAATCTGATCGCCCACGAATATGCCAGCGACAGAATGCCGGAGATTTATACCGCTGTTGCCGCAATGTCACCTGCTCTGCTGGCAGTTGTTCCCAAGGTTATCGCCTATGCTAACGACATCATCCGACGATACCCAGCATGACCGACATCGCCATTCGCGTCGGCAATCTGAACAAGTGTTGCCGGCTTTACGGCAATCCGCATGATCGGCGCAAACAGTTCCTGGCATCCCGGTTGCAGCGTTCGAGGGCCTGGTCAACATGATGGTCGATGCGGACCTGAAGGCGGCCGAGCGGGAGAAGCGGGCGGATGGATAGGGAGAAAACTTCCGCTGGAGGTGTGAGGTCGGAGGAGTGAGGTTGAGGCGATTCTATGACCGAACCAAAATACGCCTTTCCCTTTCAAAATGGCAAGAATATTTTAGCCACAAAGGCACCAAGACACGAAGAAGATTAATAAATTACCGGTTAATCAAGAAGAAAACGCCACTACAGGATTTCTTTGTGCCTTCGTGACTTCCTCCGTCCCGCATCCACTAGTAACTGGTAACGGAGCGGGGGTGGCATAGTTGGTTCCGGCTTGTCCGGGTTAGGGCTGTTGAAAAAGTATTTCAGCCGTCTTTGCGAGCCCCGATTCTCGGGATAAACTCCGCGAAGCAATCTCGTAGTTAAAGAAATCAATAAGTTCGAGATTGCCGCCCCGGCTTTAGGCGTGCCGGGGCAGGCTTGCAAAAAGCGCTCCTCGCGACATAACAGGTGTTTTTCAACAGCCTGTTAGAATGTAGAATGCGAACCCTGATGCAAAGGAATCAATATAAATGAGACTCACGATCGCACAAATAGACATCATCCGCGAAGCTGCCCGCCAGAATTTTGGGGCGGACGCATTGGTCTGGCTTTTCGGATCGCGCGTGGATGATACCAAGCGCGGTGGCGATGTCGATTTGTATGTCGAAGCCACCCGTCGAGACACCTTGATGCCGGCATTGCGTTGCAAAATTGCGCTTGAGGACAGATTAGACCTGACCGTTGACCTGATCGTAAAAGAACTCGGCAAAGACAAGCCAATTTACAACCTGGCAAAAGCTCAGGGGGTTCGGTTATGACGGAGCATGTACGCCTGATTGCGAGTCGACTCACCCATTTGAAACAAATGCGCAAATACTTGGAATACTCGGCGCAGCGGGTCCGCAACATTTTACCCATCACGAACTGGCAAGCTTTAAGTTTGATGCATTCGTAAAAAGTCGGGAAATGCGTCTTTGCGAGCGTAGCGAAGCAATCTCGTAGTTCGTATCTGCCTGAAAAATCGAGATTGCCGCGTCGCTCCGCTCCTCGCAATGACAGCAGTGGGGACTTTTTACGAGACCATCAAGTTTGGAGCAGCATGAGACGCTCGCCGCTTTTCGTGTTCGCTTCAGCGAGTTTCAGGAGCATCTTGGCAAAACGATGCGAGCTGTTGCAATCGAAGAAGAAGCTGGAGCGGAACGCTTTGGCTCTATCCTCGCATTCATGGAAAAACTGGGCATAATCGAAACAAGAAAAGGATTCGCTGATGTCCTCTGAAGATAAAGCCATCCGTGTCAGCAATCTGAGCAAGTGTTATCAGATCTATGATAATCCACGCGACCGGCTCAAGCAGTTCGTCCTGCCGTGGATACAATGAATGACTGAGCAACAACCATGCGCTTAACCCCATCTCAGAGGCAGCTTATCGTTGCCACGGTGCGCCAACAATTGGGTGCTCAGGCGAGGGTTTCCCTTTTTGGATCGCGGCTGGATGATTCCGCCAAGGGCGGTGATGTTGATATCTTGGTGGAAAGCGAACTGCAACCATCGCTCCTTGAGCGGGCGCGCATAAAAATGGTCCTCGAAGATTTGCTGTTGCTGCCTGTTGACGTTATGACGATAAAACGAGGGGCGCAGCCAACGGCGTTTCAACGTATTGCCATGGCTAAAGCCATTGTTGTTGGGGAGGGCTAATCAAGATGACGAGAGACATTTTAGCCGCGGAGCAACAGCACCTTGCCTCCCTGCTGGAAGCGATACAGCGGTGTGTGTTTTTTCTGGATGCCTCTGACGAGAAAATAGCATGGCCGCTGTTGGCAGACGTGCTTATCCAAAAAAAGAAGGATTGGCCCCTGTTTGAATCTTTATCGGCTATCAACGAGCGCTTTGCAAAACTGCAAGACACCTTAGGCGCAGCCATGCGACACGCCCTTATGTTGCAAGGAGAGCAAGCCGAGACTTTTCTAAAAGTACTGATATTTTACGAAAAAATCGGGGTTATTGATTCTGTGGGCACATGGCAATTGTGTCGCACCGCGCGCAACTTGGCGGCACACGATTATGAAACCGAGTACTCAAGCATCGCAGAACATTTCAACACCTTGCATGAACTTGAGCCCATGCTTTTTTTTGCATCGGAACGTTTTCTTGAACGGTGTAAAAGCAATCTTGGTATTGGCCCGGCATCCAAAGATTTCGAACCGGAATTTCTGGCAGTGCTACGACAGACCCGGAAAACATCTAAAGACAGCGAGCTATGACCGACATCGCTATCCGCGTTAATAGTCTAAGCATGTGCTATCAGATTTACAGCAATCCGCTCGACACGGAGATACGCTGATTTGTTTATGATTTCCTATGAGCCAGAAAAAAGTATTTGGACGCGGATAAAATCTGATGGTCTCGTAAGAAGTCCCCACTGCTGTCATTGCGAGGAGCGATTATTGCAAGCCTGCCCCGGCACGCCTAAAGCCGGGGCGGCAATCTCGATTTTTCAGGCAGATACGAACTACGAGATTGCTTCGCTACGCTCGCAAAGACGACTTTCTCGACTTTTTACGAATGCATCAAATCTGATAACATCCGTTTTTTTTAAATTCGCACTTTGCAATTTCCAATTTTCAATTCCGCTTTATGCGGGTTAGGAACTTGCATGGATAAGGACTCCAAAATATACATTGCCGGCCATCGCGGTCTTGTCGGCACGGCGCTGACGGGAAGACTGCGGAAAGAGGGTTATTCCAACCTCCTGTTCCGGACAAGCAAAGAACTCGACCTGCGGCGTCAATCCGATACGGAGGCATTTTTCGCTCAAGAAAGACCTGACTATGTATTTCTTGCCGCCGCGAAGGTGGGCGGCATTGTGGCGAACAATACCTATAAGGCGGAATTCATTTACGACAACCTTTCCATCGCCACGAATGTCATTCACGCGGCGTATAAGTCCGGTGTCAAAAAGCTGTTGAATCTCGGGTCCTCCTGCATATA
>CAYILT010000193.1:0-4126 GCA_964364055.1 uncultured Nitrospiraceae bacterium
GTAACGGCAGGGGCGGCCTCCTGCGGCTGGGCTGCGGCGCGCTCCTGGGGCTTTTCCTCTGCCTTCGGCGCCGCGGCGATGTTCATGGCCACCACGAGGGTGTTACCCTCGGGAGTGACGGTATATTCCATGGTCTTCGTGAGGTCAAGTACGATGCGCACCTTTTGCTCGGGAGTCGCGTGCTGACCAACCCGGACCTTGTCCAGGCCTCCCTTTCTGACCGGGATCACACTGGGTCTGACGCGGCTCCTGGCGCCCGGTACGTCGATCACGAGGCGCTTGCCCTCGATCATGAAAGAGTTCGGCTTCATCGTTCCGTCAGCTATGATCACCACTTTGGCGCCCTGCTTGCTGCCGGTCGCCTGCACCGATTTCACGACCTTTGCCGATCCGCTCTCGTCCGCACTCGGTGCGGCCGCGGGAGCTTCCGGGACCGGAGTCACTGCTTCAGGTGTCGCCTTTGCCGCTTCGACCGGCTTTGCCAATTCTATCATCAGCTTGCCGCCCGCCTGATAGACCTTGGTGTCCACGGGCTGGGAAAGGGCGATCTCCAGGCGGGCGATATTATCAACCTGGCTCGGGGTGATGTCCACCACCGGCCCCTTGTTTACGGCGATCTTATCCTTGAAGTTCGCGAGGTCCGCGTCGGTGATGTCAACGATCAACCGGAGCGGCTCGGTAAGCTGGAACGAGGTGTACTGGAGGATCTGGTCACTGCCCTCTATCACGATCTCGGTCCGGGTATCGGTCTCGCGCGGGGAGATCGCCTGTATCGCGACCTTGGCGCCGGGCTGCGTGCCTGCCTCCGGTCCCTTGCGGGCGCCGCATCCCGCGAACATGAGGGGTGAGACCATGATGAGCAACATGCCCCAGGCGACAGGCCGGTAACGCGCCCTTCCGGTTTCCCGTTCTCCCCTGCCCCCTGATCCGCCTCTACCCCGGGAGCTTATTTGTCTAAGGGGTTGAATGGATTTCATGGTGTCCCCTCCTGTTTTTTGCGGAGCTCAATAGTGATTTCCTTGCGATTTATTTCCCCTGTCGGGTCCTTATATTTTTCTTCAATGATCATGGTCGTCTGGGTGATCTTCTTGACAACGCCTTGGTTCGGTCCGATCTTCGCGCCTACCCGGATGAAGTAACCTTTGCCGTCGGGCCCCTCAAGCATTGCATGGTAGCCGAGCCCGCCCCAGACGATCCCGGCCAGTTTGAACTCATTGACGGGAAAACGCTCCAAGGGAGTCCTGGCGCCGGCCAGGGCCTTCTTTTCCTCCTTGATGATAATGGGCATGAAGGGGTCCCGCCGGCCGGCCGGCGAATACACATAGATCGGTGACGGGGCCTCTTCCGCCTTGACCGGTGCAACGGTTGCGCTCATTGCTGACCTCGGCTGCTGCGCCGGAGTGGGAGCTATTACCGCCGGCTTCCCCGTGTCCGGGCAGCCGGCCATGCCGGCCGCAGCCATGCACAAGACCGCCAGAAGCGTGAGCAGCCGTTTACTTAACCTGTTTGGTTGCCGTGGGCTGGTTCGCTGTGTCAACTTTCTTCTCCACTGCTGCAAAGGTCATGGCCGTGCAGTCGATATTGATCTCCATAGTACCACTTCTGCCAAGCTTCGGCTGCTCCATCTTTACGTTCAGCATGTTCACGATCCGGGTAAGCTTGCTCACACTGTCAAAGAACAGGGCCACGTTGTGATAACCGCCGGTCAGCTTGAGACTGATCGGGATTTCCTCGTACATGCCGCTTGCATGTACCCTGCGCTTGTCGGGCTTCCACAGCTTGAGCGAAAGGCCCGCCTTGTTCACCAGTCCCTGGATCTGGCGAAGGAGCCCGGACACTTCGGACTCGGGAGGAAGCTGCTCGGTAAGGACCTTGAGACGCTCCTGGAGAGACTTCACCTCCGCCCTGAGCTGGTCCAGTTTCTTGATCTTCGCGTCGTTTTCCCGTATCTTCGCCTGCTGCTGGGAGATTTCGGATTCCAGGTTCCTGATCTCGTTCGTCTTGGGGATGTGGACCTGCCAGATGAAAAGCACCACGGCCACCCCGATGATCGCGAAAAACGCAATGGCGCGGGTTTTCGTCGGTATCTTCTGTAATTTTTCGAGGATCGCCGGCGCGGCCATTATAACCCCTTGTACTTGAACTGAAGCTTATACTCGTAGATCTCGTAGCCTTCTTTGGCTTTCTGGCTCGTTTCCAGGAGATACACGTCGGTAAAAAATGCCGAGGCCTTCAGGTTTTCCACGAACTTGACCACATCCTCGTTCGAAAATGCTTCGCCGCCGAGGTTGATGTTCCCGCCGGCCTCGGTCATCGAAGTAATATCCGCCGTGGCGGGAATCGCCCTGCTGATCTCGTCAAGGAGGCGAACGGGGCCCTGCTGGTTCTTTTTGAGCTGCTCGATGATCCCGATCTTATCGGTTACCTTTTTCCGTTCGTCCTCGACGTTCTTGACTTCCCTCAGCATAGTATCCTGTCTCGCGACCTCGGCCATCGCCGCGGCCCGTTCCTTCTCACGAGCGGATATTTTGGCGTTCAGGCTGATATAGTAGAAGGCCATGCCGGCGAACACGCCGCCAATCACCACAACGGCGATAATGAACTGCTTCTGGAGCTCGGTTACTTTCCGCGGAGGCTTCCGCTTGGTCGGCAGGAGGTTGATCTTGATCATCGGTCGCTCGGCCTCCTCATTGCAAGACCTACCGCGATGGCGGCAAGCGGCGCCGCATCGCTTATGAATCCCGCCTCAAAATACTTTGGATCGACCTTGATGTTCTTGAATGGATTGATGATGTCCACCGGGATCTCAAGCCGTTCAGACAGGACCTTGGTGAACTGCGGGATCTTGGCACAGCCGCCGGAAAGGAGCACCCGGGAAACCTTGTCGCTTCCGGTGGTGGACCGAAAGAAGTCAAAAGACCTCTGGATCTCGCCCACGATGTCCTCGGTCACGGTCGCGATGATGCCGTTCAGCTGGTCCCTGTCGGCCCCGTCCACGGTCTCGCCGCGCTTGATCTTCTCGGCGTCATCATAACTGAGGCCCGCGTCCCGCTGGAGCGCTTCGGTGTAGCGATTGCCGCCCACCGTTATATCGCGGGTGAAGATGGAAACGCCGTCACGCAGGATGTTGATGTTCATCACCGACGCGCCGATGTTAAGCAGTGCCGTGATCCCCGCCTCCACTTCGTAGTTCAATTCGCACATATTTGCGAGGGCGAAGGCGTCCACGTCCACGACGACGGGTTCGAGGCCCGCATCCTTCACCAGGTTGACATAATCGTTGATCTTGTCTTTCTTCACGGCGACCAGGAGCACGTCGGCCTGCCCCTCCGCGGCGCCGGGGCCCAGCTTCTGGAAGTCGACATTCACATCGTCGATGGAGAAGGGAATGTACTGCTCCGCCTCCCACTTGATGGATTCCGCAAGCTCTTCGTCGGTCATATCCGCGATCGAGATGCGCTTGATGATGACCGAACTGCCCGACACCGACAGGACGACTTCCTTGGTCTTGATCTTCTGGGCAACCAGGAGTTCCTTGATCGCCTCGGACACGCGGTTCGCATCCATCACCGCGCCCTCGACGATCACCTCGGCCGGCAGAGGGACCATGCCGAACTTTGTGAGACTGTAGGTCTTCCCGGACCCCTTCAGCTGCACCAGCTTGATGTAGGTGGATCCGATGTCGAGGGCGATCGGTTCGATTTTTCTGGAAAACAACATGCTCACCCCGGAAGCGGTTATCCCGCTAAGATGACCATCAGGCGCTCTTGCCCCGGATGATCTTTTCAATCACTTTCAGGTTGTTCTCGCTGTACACTCTCCAGCCACGCCAGTCCCGGCCGACTCCCGCAAGCAATCCCTCGCTCTCCCAGCGAAACAGGGTCGCCCGTGAAATGTCGAACCGGTCGCAAATCTCTTTCGTTTTATAGATTCTCGGGTTTTTGCGCTTGACCATTTCAGCCTCTCTGATCTGACTAATAGTACTATACATATTAAGTATAGTAACTATGATAGCGAAACTGATTTGATTGTCAAGAATAAACTTAAAAATGTTTTACTTTTTTCAACGACATACAGCATCTTGTGTTTTGGTTTCGAAATAATACAATATATACGGGCCGTAGAG